>CAJUHP010000004.1 GCA_910586125.1 uncultured Lachnospiraceae bacterium
CCATTTCTTTATTATGCAGTTTGAATTATACAAGTAGCACAACGAGTTAAATTACATAGTTTCCACAATCAATCAGCAAATTTATTTCCTTTTTTCCATCTTTAATTGTAACCAAAAAACTGTCACCTTCACCTGCTTGAAACACATATATCTCCACTTGGATCATAGAAATCCTTCTACTCCCTCAATCTCATCAAAAACGCTTTCATCAAATAACATCCTCTACTAATCCATCTCACTGATTTATTCTAATCATTATATCAGATTTAAAAAGAATTTCCCATGATTAGCTTCAATATTTCCCAAATTTGACAAAAAAATCCCAAGGATACCTGCAAAGCAAATATCCTCGGGACAAGCTCCTATATATACATCATCAGCAAAAGTTTTGCACCCGCCCTTCCACAATCCAGTGCATCTCCGATTTGGTGGTCACATTCCTTGCCGCCTCTATTACCTGACGTTTTTCCTCATCATTCAATTTGCCATACGCATCCATCGCTTTAGAGTTCATCCCAAGCTGGAAACTAAAACCCATAGGCATGTCAACCTTGTTTTCCATTTGTCCAGCCATTTATATCCCTTTCTTTTTTACAGAATATCAAAAGAATTTCATTTTCCTGTCTTTAAAAAATCCCAAACATCTTAAGCGCCCAATAAACCAGCCCCAGCCCCCAGCTGGTAAAAATCCCATAAAGGATCACCGGCCCTGCGATAGTGAAAATCTTACATCCGATCCCAAACACCTGCCCCTCCTTCTTATATTCAATCGCCGGAGAAACCATCGAATTAGCAAAACCCGTGATCGGCACCAGCGCCCCGGCTCCGCCGAATTTTACAATGGAACCAAACCAGTTGAAGCCGGTCAGCAAAATTGCCGCGCCCACCAAAGCAACCGACGTCCAGGTTCCCGCCGCTTCCTTTTCAAGCCCCATAGACAGAAGCCAGGAGGTGAGAGCCTGGCCGAGACAGCAGATAATACCGCCCACCAGAAACGCCTTCGCCATATTGGCCGGCGTGTTGTGAACCGGCGTCACCTCTTTTACATACCGGCTGTATTCCTCCGGTGTCATGGACCAGCTCAAATCGCTGCCGCCGGACGGCTTTCTGCTTCGGCTCTCTCTCTGTTCTCCCTTTTCTGTGCTTGTCAGCGCTTCCCTATTCTGTTCCTTCTCGATCTCAGCCATCTTTCATCCTTTCCTTGCCGTGTTCCTCATCTTGATTTCAGTATGGCTGTTCTCTCTGTTCTTTATTCAAAAAAACATCGCATAAAAACCGAAACCGGTCCAATCAGGGTTCTGCTTTTGTGATATCGCTTCCAAAATATTTTACCGACAATTCCGAAAGCTCCCCGGATGTTTTCATCTCCGACAAAACCTCGTTGACGGCAGCCAAAAGCGAAGCGGAATCCTCCCCCTTCTGTACGGGAATCGCAATCTCTGTCGCCTCGTCATTCAGCACGGCAATCTTGATGCCCGCGTCCGGATGCGATTTCATGTAATCGTAATACGATACCTCTGCATTCAGCGTCGCGTCGATGCGGCCGCTTAGAAGCAGCTCAAAGGTCTGGTTCAGATCGTTGACGCCCGTCACCTTGGCGCCGTATTCTTCAGCCACCTTCGCATAGACGCTGTTTAACGTATTGGCTGTCTTTTTGCCGTTTAAATCCTCCATGGCCTGAATCGCCTCATTATCTCCGGCGACAATCACAGCGATGCGGTCATAGGCATAGGGATCTGAAAAATCGTATTTCTCCCTGCGTTCCTCATCCACGCTGACGCCGTTTATCACCAGATCGTACCTCCCTGCGTCAAAGCCTGCCAGAAGTCCGTCAAATTCTCCCTCCACAAACACAGCCTCAACGCCCAGCTTCTGTGCGATCCTTTTCGCAACCTCCACGTCAAATCCCACCAGCTCGTCGTTCTCGTCATGGTAAGTCCAGGGCGACCAGGTCCCCTCCATGGCAATCACAATCTCTCCTTTTTCCTGAATCTGCGCGAGACGGTCGCCGGCGCCTCCCTCTTCCCTCTGTGAAGCGGCCGGGGTCTCCTCTCCATCCTTGCTCTCCTGCGCCTGCGAAACCGGCTGGGTATCCCTGCCGCCGGCACTCGTCTCCTCCTCCTTGGAACATCCCGCCAGGCTCAAAAGCCCCAAAGCCAGCGATAACACCAGTACCACGATAAGACTCGCAACATATTTTTTGTTTTTCATGCTGTCATTCTCCTCTTTTCTGCTCTTTTTGTTTCTCTCTTTTTGTTCGTCTCTTTCTGTTTGATTTGCTGATTCATACCCGATTCCCGTTTTGCTTGTCTTCTATCTTCTGTGTTCTTACCTTACCAATCCGTATTCCCGTCTATGGTGCGCAGGAACGCTTTCGTCCGTTCTTTTTTCGGGCTGGCAAAAAAATCTTTTGACGGCCCTTCCTCCACAATCACTCCATTCTCCATAAAAATGACCCGGTTGCTGACCGTTCGGGCAAAACTCATCTCATGCGTAACCACCAGCATGGTCATCCCGTCGCCGGCCAGACGGCGCATCACAGCCAGAACCTCCCCGGTCAATTCCGGGTCCAGGGCCGACGTCGGCTCATCAAAAAAGATAATTTCCGGCTCTGCCGCCACCCCTCTGGCGATGGCCACGCGCTGCTGCTGGCCGCCGGATAGCTGGCTGGGATAATAATCATACCGGTCTGAAAGGCCCACCCGATCCAGCGCTCTCTTTCCGATTTCGACAGCCTCCGCTTTCGGCATCTTTCTCGCCACAATCAACCCTTCCGTCACATTCGCAAGCGCCGTCTTATTTTGAAACAGATTATAATTCTGAAAGACAAAGGCCGTTTTACGGCGAAGCCCGGCCGCTTCTTTTTTGGAAATGCGGTTCATCGCATATGTTTCCCAGCCGAAAATCATGACGCCCTCATCCGCCTTCTCCAAAAAATTCATACAGCGCAAAAGCGTTGTCTTTCCGGAACCGCTGGGGCCCAAGATCGCCGCTACATCGCCCCGCTCCACCCGGATATCCACGCCTCTGAGCACTTCCAGATTTCCAAAAGATTTTCTGATATTCTGAATTTCCAGCATGACTCAACCTCCCTGCTGCCCGTAGGCGTTCAGCTTCTTCTCCCCCATTCTCTGCAGCCTTGTCAGCACGGTGGAAAACATCAGATATATCAATCCTACCTCGATATAGAGCGCCAGCGGTTCATACGTTCGGGCCACGATGCGCTGCGTCGCCATAAACATCTCTGTGACCGTGATATTGGCCGCCAAGGAAGTGTCTTTTACCATGGCAATCAGCGAATTGGAAAGCGGCGGAAACGCGGTCCGCATGGCCTGAGGCAGGATGATCCGGCGCACCGTTTGCAGATATGACATGCCGACGCAGTATCCTGCCTCCAACTGCCCGACCGGCACGGATTCCAGAGCCGCCCGAATTGTCTCCGCGCAATACGCCCCTTCATTGAGCGAAAAAACAATCACGGCCGACGGAAAAGGGTCCAGCACAATTCCCAGTTTCGGCAAGCCAAAAAAGACAATATACAACTGAACCAGCAGCGGTGTACCGCGGACGACCCATATGTAAAAACGGGCCAACGGTTTCAGAATACGGACATTCGCATACTGAACCATGGCCATGACAACGGCGATGCCAAGCGCCAACGTGAAAGAAATCGCCGTCAGCGGAATGGTCATCGTCAAACCTGGTATCAAAATCTTTCCAAAGGAATCGACCAGGATACCCCATAATCGTTCACTCAACCTTTCTTCGCCTCCTCTTTCGTGTGCTGTCCGATGGAAATTTAGACAAGGGGGGTCTGCCTGAATAGAACCCGATCAGCACACTGAATTTTCTGGTTCAAGCAAACCTTCCGGTAGTATAATGCAATTTTACCGAATTGACAAGTACTTCCTGCTCTCAAAGCCGCCTGTTATAGCTATAAGAACCATAACCGGCACACGCAAATCCATAATCCGTCAAAAACAGGCGCTCCTTTTGGCAGAAGCACCTGCATTGTACCGCGGTTTCTGTTTTGTGTCCAATACCTGTACGGCATGTTCTGACATTCCTCTTTTGCATAACAGCGTGATGGGGGTTCGCTGTCTTCCCCCTTTATTTCGTCCAGGGCGCTTCCTCCAGCCGCACAAAATATCCCTGGTCATGGTGGCATACCGGACATTTACCCGGAGCGGCGGCCGCCTTGTGGATATGCCCGCAGTTTAAGCACATCCAGTACGTTTCTCCTTCGGCCGAGAACAGGCGGTCCTGCTCCATCCACTGGGCATAGCGCCCAAAACGCTCGGCATGGCTTTTTTCGATCTCTGCAATCTGATAAAAAGCATAGGCGATTGCCGTAAACCCTTCTTCTTTGGCTTTGTCTCCAAAAGCCTTATAGACTACGCCGTACTCTTCCAGTTCATTGTGTTCCGCCATACGCAAAAGCCCGGCCATACTGCTGTCAAAATCCACCGGATATCCGCCGTCCACATGGATCGTCTCCCCGACCATTTCCTTCAAAAAATCATAGAAAATCTCGGCGTGTTCTTTCTCCTGATCCGCCGTATATTGAAAAATGCGCTCCAGCACCTGAAGCTTCTGCTCCTTTGCCTGGGCGGCGGCAAAGGTATAGCGGTTTCTGGCCTGGCTCTCTCCGGCAAAGGCCCGCATCAGATTATCTCTTGTCTCGCTGTTCTTAAAATCGACTGCCATAATTCCAGTTCCTCCTGACGGTTTTCTTCCTCTGAAGCCTTCATGTGTCGCACATGCAAACTTACATGAGATACTCCACATTTTCCGGCTCGATACTTATATTAATATAGCGGTTTCTCATGCTTTTATACATGGAACCGCTCCTTTTTATCCTTCTTGTCTTTTGTGCAAAACGCCGAAAAATAAATTGTTTTCCAATAGAAAGTTGTAAATATTCTTAAAATCATATATAATAAAAGCAAGCGCCGGACATTCCGATGCACATCATGCCAGCCGCTGCGGTTTCGGTTCTGAAAACCGCCGCCGCTCTACGAGAATGCCGCGAGGAAAGGAGAAACTTATGGAAAACAAATACATTAAATTCTATTCCAAGGCCGGGAGTAATATTATCCTCCGGGCCGTCCCCGGACATTTTGCCACCAGCCACTCCCATATCAATTATTATGCTGATATGACGGGACTGAAAACCCGCCGCTCCGAGGCGGCCGCCGTGGGCAAGGCTTTTGTGCAGAGGCTGCCAGGTGACACGATCGTCGATACGATCTGCTGCCTGGACGGCTGCGAGATGATCGGCGCGTATGTGGCCGAAGAACTGGAGAAGGGCAACTTCCCCTGTATGAATATGCACCAGACGGTCTACGTGGTAACGCCGGAATTCAATATGACCAACCAGATGATTTTCCGGGATAATCTGACGACCGCCATCCAGGGCAAAAATATTATCCTGCTCTTGGCGACTACCACCACCGGTATGACGCTGCACCGGAGCTTGCGCTGCATCGAATATTACGGCGGCCATGTTCAGGCGATTTTCTCGGTATTCAGCGCCGTTAAATCTGTCAGCGGCCTCAAAATCGAGTCCATGTTTGATACCAGCGATCTGCCCGGCTATCAGGCGTACGAGGTACATAACTGTCCGCTCTGCAAGAACAAACAGCGGCTTGATGCCATGGTAAACGGTCACGGCTATTCCAAACTCTAAAGCTGCGTTTTCACAGGCAGAGCCATACCGCCTGCTCATGAATAATCCGGGCGGGAGTTTTGTGTCCGGATAGAACGGCAATCTGAAATCGGGCGGAAATATTTTCCGCCCGATTTTAAACAATGCTCCTATTTGAGTCCATACACTTCCACTTCATAAATGCGCGCCGCGCTGTCGCTCCCCTGCGTAGGTATCTCCGTCACCAGCCGGACAAATCTTGCCTCTATCGGCGCAAATGCGTCGTGGGTTATAGCTTCCGTGTTGTCTGTCACTCTCCGCACTTCGATAAAGCTCTCTCCGTCTTCGCTGACCAGGATCGTATAGGCTCTCGTATTCATATCCGCGCTCTCTCCGCCGGCCCCGGCATGGTAGAGATCCACGGCGCTCACCGTCATATTCTCCCCCAGATCCAGGGTGATCTCGTGCGGCGCTTCCCCCGTGGCGCACCACTTCTTTGTCCGGTCTCCGTCCACGGCAAATGCCGGCGCTTCCTGTTCGTTCACATAGGTATCCGCCTGTACCGAAACGCCTTTGGAGAGAAGGGAAAGTCCCTGGGATGCCTCCCTGGTAATCACAATATACGATTCCGCCGACGCCTCGCTGCTCCCGGATGCGTTTTCTGCCTTGACTGAAACCGGATAAACGCCCTCCTCGGAGTAGGTGACAGAGACGGTCTCTCCCTGCGCGCTCTCCAAATCAGCTCCTGTAAACGTCCACGTCACCTGCTCGGTATTTCGGGAACAGAGACTCTGGAACGTGATGGTTTCCCCCGGCGCCGCCAGCGTGATATCTGCCGTAAACGCCGCCTTGGGAATGCTGTTATCCGGCCACTCAAATGCAATCTGCGCACCGGTTCCCTCTTCTGAAAGCACGTTGACGGGAACCACTTCCAAAACAGTCCGGCTTTCCTCGTGGAAACGCGGCAGCGCGTCAATATAATAACTCTCCGTGTTGGATACACCGATCAGAGACCGTGTCTGATCCGCATGAATGCGGTAAATCTCATAGTAAGCCGACGGCATATCGGACTCCCAGGACAGGCGTATGCCGGCATATATCCCATCCTCGTCAAATCCCTGCGCTAAAATCTGCACGCCGTTCACCGCCGCCTTGAAAGCGGTTCCCGCCTCCGCTATCGTCAGATTGCCCAGGAAAATCTTTGCTTCCTCCGCGTCTTTGTCCGCCGCCATATTGCAGGAGATCGTCTTGATATTTTGTCCTGCCAGACCGGACAGATCATAGGATATAACCGTCCAATCCGTTCCTGCCTTTTGATCCCCCTTTAACGGAACTTCCGTATCGTCCTCCATAGTCAGAACGAGATCCAGGGCAATTTCGCTTCCCTTCGCTTTGGCGGTGACAGTACAGAGCATCGAATCTTTTACAGGAAGCTGCGCGCTGTACAGCCGGATTGTTGAGGACGTCCCCTGTCTCATGGCGCCGGACAGCAGAAGGCTGCTGCCGCCGTACCAGGCATCCTCCATACTGAGAGCCGCTGCCAAATGATTTCCCTCTCCGTTCTCGATCCGATACCGGTAAGTGGGCAGAATATCCGACAGGCTGCGGTTATTCCAGTCGGACTGACTGATCTGACAGCCTTCTTTAAAGAAACCATAGCCGTTGCCCATACAAAAATTTGTCACAAAAGGAAGGGAGGTAACAGCCGTGCGCTCCGCGATATAAGTGGAAATTCCTCTCCAGAGGACAACGCTCTTTTTCTCCGCCTCAGCAAAAGGATCTCCCGCCTCATTCACCCACAGTCTATTTTCTTTTTTCTGGAAATCCTCCAAATTTTCAGCGCTGAAATACGCCCAGCTCGGACAGTAAAGTCCCAGAGAAGTATAGGTCCCTCCTTCCGGGTTTTCAAACAGGCTCCAGTTTATATTCGTATGATAACCGTCGCTCTGAATATCCACCCCTGCGTACAGATCATAGGGATCGATCTCGCTGCCCCCTGCCAGAGCCGCCGAATCTTTCAAAAGCTCCTGCGAGCCAAAGATACCGTCCTTCCAACCAAAGTTCACAAACATGCCATCGGCCAGCGCTTTTTCGCCTTTCAGAAACGATATATTCTTTTCGGTCAGAGCGTTCTGCCAGTTAATCTGTCCCTCCTTTGTCATGGAGTCGTAATAGATAAGCTCCAGCTCCGGTGCCCGCTCCTTAAAATAAGCAAGAAATTCCTGCATTCTGACCGCATGATCCTGTGTCAGCGGCTCCTCGGTCGTCCCTTCTGTCTCCTGATTGATAAACCATCCGTCAAACCGGAGCACTCTGGCCGCCTCAATCAATTTATCCGCAACCGGATAAGACCCGTCTTTTTCTTTGGTCAGCAAATCCTCCAGCCACTCCATGCGGCCTCCGTGGGCCGTCTGAGGCATGAAGACCGTCCCCAGCACGATCACGCCGTTTTTATGCGCCGCATCCGTCACGTCCGCCGACGGCGGCACGATCAGTCCCTCCCCCGAAGATCCGCCCCAGTATACCAGCGTATCCACATACTGCCAGTAGGAAAATACATTGGCCTCGGCCGTTCCTCCTCCGTGGGGAAGATTGCCGCTCGTATTGCTGTTCATGATGGCAAGGGCCATCAGTTTTGTCTGCGTATTCTGTGTGGCATTCACTGTCTCCAGCTCTTTTCGGTCCACGCGCCGGGCCAGGGGAACGGTGCTGACGTGAAACAACAGCTCCTCATCCTCCTGCGGATTCCACTGAAGAATCTCCGCCGGGAACCAATACGGAACCTCCGGCCGCACCGCCAAAACAATATCGGGATTTTCATTCTCCGGCGTCACGGTATAGCCTGGCGGCGCCTGCTGTATCTCTGCCCCGCCGGACTGGTCTGATGTCTCCGGCATACCGGATTGCCCCGAAAGATCCGGCGTTTCGTCCGTTTCTGTGACAGATTCCCCCAAATCGGATTCTGCCGGCGGCTCCGGCTGACTTTCGTTCGATATTGTCTCCTGCGCCGTCTCAGCAAAAGAGCCGGTCTGCCCTGCCAAAATCTCTCCGCCATTGCCGCAGGCGGCAGCATTCGCCGCCAATACAGCTGCAAGCAGAAGCGCTGTCCGCTTTTTCACGATATTCTTTTTCAGCATATTCTGAAACCTCATATATGTTTTTTCAATGCCTTTTTCTTCTTGGTCAGCGGACCTCCTGCCCTTTCGCGGTCGCCGCCAATCCGCCCAGACCGGTTTCCCGCAGAGAAGCATCCATCTTTTCTCCCACTTCCCGCATCGCGTCGATCACCTGATCGGCAGGGATAAAACTGTGGATTCCGGCCAGCGCCTGGTCGGCCGCCGTCATAGCCCCCACAGCCCCGATCACATTGCGTTTGACGCACGGGACTTCCACCAGACCAGCTACCGGATCGCACACCAAACCCATCAGCGCTTTCAGAGCCATGGCGCAGGCGTCACAGATTTGTTCCTCATCGCCGCCCTGCAGATAGACCAGAGCGCCCGCCGCCATCGCCGAGGCCGATCCGATCTCCGCCTGACAGCCGCCGGTCGCTCCGGCGATAAAGGCCCGCGACGCGATCACCTGTCCGATTCCCGCCGCCACATAGAGGGCTTCCTCGATCCGCTCGTCCTCCAGCGCAAAGCGTTTCTGGCAGGGAATCAGGACCGCCGGCAGAACGCCGCAGGAACCCGCTGTCGGAGCGGCCACAATCCGCCGCATGCAGGCATTGGACTCGGCCATCTGGATCGCCGTCGTCACAACTTCCCCGATAAATTCTCCGCACAGCGATTTTCCCGTCTGATAATACACGCTGGCCCGCCCGCCGTCACAGCCGCTTAAGCCGCTGGCCGATTTCAGCGCCGGATCGTAATCCTTCGCCGCCTGCACCATGGCCTGCCACATATGATGCATTTTCCGGCGGGAATTCTCCTCGCTCACTTCTCTTTCCTTCTCGTCATCCTCCATGACTACCTGATAAAAATTCTTATTCTCTTCCCGGCACAGACGGCAGATCTGTTCCAACGACTCAAATGCCATTATCTCTCCTCCTCCGAAGAAATCCGTATTACTTTCAGAACACCCTTCTTTTCCCGCAGTTCACAGAGGACCTCCTCGCCCAGATCGGAATCGGTCTCCGCGATGATGAAAGCGCTGCCGCCCTTGCCGTCCCGGTATAGCTGCAGAGTCGCAATATTCACATCCTGCGCCGACAGGGTATAGGTAATCGCCGCCAGAACGCCGGGCTTGTCCTCATTCTGTATGATCAGCGTGGGTTTCTCCCCGGTAAAATCCACCCGAATACCGTCGATCTGGTTGACCATGATGCGGCCGCCTCCCAGGGAGGAAGCCTGCACCCGCACGCTCCTGCCGTCCGCGCCGCGCACGGTCAGCAGCGCCGTATTCGGATGTGCATCCCTCAGATTGCCGGTGACAAAGCGGTAGGACAGCCCGGCTTTTCCGGCCTCCGCCCGGCTGTCAGGAATCCGGCTGTCATCCGGCTCCATGCCCAGCAGTCCAGCCAAAAGAGCCCGGTCCGTACCATGGCCGCTGCCGGTAGCCCCAAACGAGCCGTGCAGCAGAATCTCCGCCTGCACCGGCGCCTCCCCCAGAATTTTTCTTGTCATGGAACCGATCCGCACGGCTCCTGCCGTGTGGGAGCTGGACGGTCCCACCATCACCGGTCCCAGTATTTCAAAAATATTCATCCCCTGGTTTCCCTTCTCTTTTTCTTGTATTTCTGCACGGCCAAATGAAAATACCGCCGGACACATCCCGCGTCTTACAATGACATCGCCCATGACGATACCTCTTTCACATAAAACGGCCGCTCTTACTATTCATTATAATCGTATCCCTGAAAATAGCAAGAAAAAAGCGGCTTCTGCCGTAAGTTTTTGCAGAGCCGCTTCTTATTGCCGGAGACGCCGGCATTTTTTCTCTATGTATCAAAAATACTTCCGTCCGGCAGTTATCCCAGCATAGAAGGATCAATTTCCGTATATTCCGACGCGTCCGGAATGTCCACGGTTACATCCTGTCCCGGATTCTCATAGGTGACTGCCACGTTAATATCCATCTCCAAAGACTGCCCGTCCTCTTCTATCGACGCCACAATATGAATGGTATTGGATGTCGCATATCCGTCGCCGTTCACCGTCATCGTTCCCTCTACTGTCTGATAGTTCAGGCCGGTTTCCGCCAGCTCTCCCAAGCCCAGGCTGTCCAGAAAGCTCAGATACTCTTCCGCGGTGGCATTCTCTTTCATCTTCGCTATATCCGCCTCATAAGACAGCGTTTTTTGACCGTCTTTCTCTTCCATGGTGACTTTCCCCAGCGCTGACAGATCCATTCCCTGGCCCATGGAAGCCTGCCCGGCAGCCTCCTCCAGAGGCATCTGGTACTTCATCTTCTGGCCCATCGTATCCATCATATACCAGCCATCTGCATAATATGCCTGTATAGCCATGGTAATTCCGCTCATGCCGACGTTCATATCCATCGACATTGTCATGGATTCCTTTTTTATATCCTGGATCTTCATCTCGGCATCCATGGTGATATCCATGGACTCCGAACCATCCGACATCTTGACCGTGATGTCCATACCGGCCGCCATACTTTCCAGGCTGTTCATCTTTTCCATGGCCGTCTTATAAACGCTCTCGGCATCCTCTTCTTTTCCGCCTCCGCCGCAGGCCGTCAGGCCAAACGCCAGTACCACAGCCAGGATGGCTGCCAGCATTCTGTTTCTTGTCTTCATTTTCTCTTCCTCCTTATTGTCGCCGCTCTTTCCTGCGGCCGGATGGGACTTGCCCCTTTATTGAGAAACCGCCTGTGCGGTATCTTCTCTTTTCTTCTTTTTTCTGCCCTTTTCCCCTCTGTTTCTGCGCTGTCATCCGCAGGCGATGCCGCTCTGTTCTTCCGCTTTTTCCCCGTACGATCGTATTCTTTACGGTGCAAAAGGTCTTCTTCTCGCCCTTCTCTGCCAGCATGGCAAGCATTCGTACCAAAAGCGCGCGGGTATCGGGATGCATTGTCACCATATGAATGTTTTTCTCATAATATTCCAGAGGGCTGCTATCCGTATAGCTGTCCTTCAAATATACCTTGCAGGCGGCAATCCGGTCACAGAACATTTCCACCACATAGCGTTTGGGCATCGGCATTCCCACCAGGGTCGGGTCTCCCTTTCCCCGAATGTCAATCCAGTATTCAAAATGGTGCTTGTTGCGCCCCTTATGATGCAGCCAGGCCGCCGAGTATCCGACCTCGTCCCGCTCAGCGGAATTCGGACTTTTAAACCCTTGATAATAGCGGATTCCAGTCCGAAACTCCGTCGGAGAATACTTGGACAGATCGTGAAGCAGTCCCTGACGGTACAGTCCCACCTGAAAACAAAAATGCATGACCAGCAGCTTATGATGGGTGATCGTCAGAAAGTGGTGCCAGCCGTTGTACACCTTTCCGTGCGGCAGCCTTTTTCCCTTCATTGCTGCCGCCCTCGTCCGCTGCGGATAAGAATCGCTTCCAGCTCCTGTGCGGTAAAGGTATAGGCAGTATTGCAGAAATGGCAGTTTACCTCGATGGGTTTTCCCTCGTCTGCCAGTTCCCGCAAATCCTTCTCTCCCAGGCTGACGATGGCTTTCTCCACCCGGTTTTTACTGCACCCGCAGTGAAAGCGGGTCGGAACCTTCTCCAAAATCTCCAGTCCGAACTCTCCCGCCACCTCCTGGAGAATATCCTCCGGCGTCATCCCCGCCTCCAGCATCTGTGTTACGGACGGTATCTTTGACAACTTCTCCTCCAGACGGCCGATCACCGCCTCCTCCGTCCCCGGCAGAAGCTGCAGAATAAAACCGCCGGCCTGACGAACCGTATTTTCGCGGTTCATCAGCACCCCCAGAGCCACCGAGGACGGCGTCTGTTCGCTGGCGGCATAATAGTATGTCAGATCCTCCGCAATCTCCCCGCTCACCAACGCGATCTGTCCCACGTAGGGCTCTTTCATCCCGATATCCTGGATCACCTGCAGCATCCCGGCGCCGATGGCTCCGGCTACGTCCAGCTTGCCGTCCGGCCTTGCATGGATCAGCACTTCCGGATGATATACATATCCCTTTACGTCCGCATGAGAATCCGCCGTCACCACAATCCCGCCGATCGGACCGGTTCCCTCAATCTTCAAAGTCAGGAGATCCTCCTGCCCTTTCATCATGCTTCCCATCATGGCCCCTGCCGTCAAAAGCCGCCCCAAAGCCGCCGTGGCAACCGGGCTGGTATTATGCGCCCTTCTGGCATACTCCGTCAGCTCTCTGGTTGTAGCCGCATACGCCCGAATCTGATAGTCGGCCGCCGCGGCCTTAACAATGTAATCTCCCATCTGTTTTTCCCCGTTCTCTAAGAATCACATACATTCGCTCGCTGTCCGGCCGCACCGGTTCCCTTGTAAAAGCGTCGTAGGCCGCCACAAAAGAAAGCCCCGCCGCCTCGGCCGCCCGCTTCACTTCCGAGAGGCGATAGGCCCGCTGAAAGTGCGTCTCTGTATAGCGGCGGTACAATCCGTCTTTTCCTTCCCGGATAAACAGCGTCAAATCCAGCGCGTGAATCCGTTCCTGCCGGTCGTAATCGTTCTCCCAAATAAAACTGCTCTCGTCCCGCACCTCGGCAAAGGTGTTATCCGCCAACAGAGCTTCATATTTATACACCGTATTTAAATCAAAAATAAAAACGCCTCCGGGGTCCAGATAATTATTGACCAGGCGGAAAACTTCCGTCAGTTCCTCCAGGTCCGTGATATAATTTATGGAATCGCAGACGCTGATCACGGCCGCCACTGTTCCGTACAGCTCAAAGGATCGCATATCTTGGCAGAGATACAAAATGGAACGCGGACCATCCTGCTTATCCTGCGCAATCTCCAACATCTCGGCAGAGGAATCCACGCCGATCATATCGTACCCCAGACCGGCCAGCCGGCAGGTCATATTGCCGGTACCGCAGCCCAAATCCAGCACAAGTCCTTCCTTCACCCCGCAGTCAGCCAACAATGCCGCAAGGTAAACACACCACGCATCGTAGGGAACGTTGTCCTGAAACAAGTCATATACTGCCGCAAAGCCTGTATAAGCCTCCATATCCGGCCCGCCTCCGTTTTCTTTCCTAATGATTCTGTTAACTTTATTTTGTATTTTATCAGGATATGAGAAAAAAAGCAATCCTGTTGCGTTAAAACTTTTTTTCGGACAAAACAGGCAAAAGCAGTTGACAATTCCTCCGCATCCCATTTACACTGTTATCAGAAATCTCTGACCAGGAAAGAGAGGCCATATGAATCAAGATAATATCTTACTGATCACCACGGACCAGCAGCGCTTTGACACGATCAACGCCTGGGGCAATCCAAGCATTTTCACCCCGCATCTGAACTATCTGGCCGCCATGGGGCTGAGCTACCGCAATTGCTATGCCTCCTGTCCCATCTGCGTCCCCTCGCGGACCACCATCATGACCGGACGCCAGGGCTATGAAAGCGGTGTCGTCAGCAACGATGCCCACGCCGCTTTTATGGCAGAATGCACAAGAAACCGAACCACACTGCCGGCTCTTCTGACCGACGCCGGCTATCAGACCTGCGCCAAAGGAAAGATGCATTTTGAACCGGCCAGAGCCTGCTACGGCTTTGAGCAGATGAAACTCCCTCTGGATTACATGCGCGGATATGACAGAAAGCAGAACCTGGCCCGCCCCAAGATCCACGGGATCGGGGAATGCGAGATGGAGCCGGTGATCTCCAGCGTGGACACAAAGGACAGCATCACGACCTGGATCACCGATGAAACCATTGACTTTCTGGAAACGCGGGATCCCACACGCCCTTTCTTTTTGTGGACCAGCTTTACCAAGCCTCATCCCCCGTTTGACCCCTGCCGGGACTTCTGGGCGCTCTATGACCAGATTCCCATGCCAGAGCCGGTCACGGGAGACTGGTCCGAGACGCTGGAACGTACCCCGCAGGGATTTTTGGCGGGCGCCTATGAAAACACCAATATGCATTTGTTCGGGCCTGCCCAGATTGCGGCCAGCCGCCGGGCTTACTATGCCTGTATCAGCCAGGTGGACTATGCCCTGGGCCGTATTTTCGGAGCGCTGCGGGAAAACCATCTCTCCGAAAATACATGGGTCATTTTTACTTCCGATCACGGTGAGATGCTGGGAGATCACCACATGTCTCAAAAGAATCTGTTCTTTGAGGGCAGCGCCCACGTGCCTCTTCTGATCGTGCCTCCCCTATCAAGGAAATTTTCCCGCAACGTCTGCGAATATGCCCTGACGGAACTGGCCGATCTCTATCCCACGATTTTATCCATAGCAGGGCTGACGCCTCCTTTGCCGGTTTCTGGACATAATTTGTTGGAGCCTTTGCCGGATCACCGCATCTTCTTTGGCGACAGCCTGCATACCAATTTCTGCGTGATGGAAAAAGGTCTCAAGCTCGTTTATTGTACCACCGGCGGCCATAGTCTGCTCTTTGATCTCTCAAAAGATCCCATGGAACAGCGGGATCTCTCTGCCTCCCCGGAATATGCCGGGCAAAAATCCCGGCTTTGGCAGCTCCTCTTAGAATATGTCAGACAGTATTCTCCGGAGGTACTCACCGCACAAAATACGTTTCTAACCAAGGAGGCGCCCCGTTTTCCCGGCGATATGCCTGGCCGGTGGTTTGGATTTCACTACCGCGATTACAGCGTGGATGTCTTCCATTGAGATCCCCCTTGCCCACTGAGGGAAGCGGCATGAGAAAACCGCAGAAACCGTGAAAAGTATTCTTTCCACAATTTTCTGCGGTTTTTGAAACCTATCATTCCCCTCAAAATCTCTTTATTCATCATGAGGAGCGGAAGAATCCGTTTTCTTGTCAAGCTTTACGACAATAATTAGAAAAAAATATTCCGCCAAACGCTGCGGCAATTCCCGCTAAAACAAACTGCAAAATCTTTTTCATATCGCTCACGCTTTTCCCGCCACAAACATTCCGTATTCTTTGGGTATATGCAGATATCCATCCACTTTTTTGGATTGAAAGTAGTTTAATAAAGTGTCATAATATTTTTGGTCAAGCCCCTTCATAGACGCCATGGAGTAGATATAATCTACGTAATCCTCAACTTTATCAATTGCTAACGCATCCTCATAATCACGCCGTTCCACTTTAGGAAACTGTTTTTTGAGAATCTGCATTCCGTTCTGCAGGGTAAAAGAGATACCGGATTCATGATGACAGGGAATGCCGAGTACATCCAACGCCTGATAGAGATATTGTATCATCCCATTTACGCCCATTGTCGAGCAGTAAAACAAACCGTCTTGTTTTAAAACTCTTTTTACTTCACAAAGTGCTAAATCAATATCTTTCACATGGTATAACATAGAATTTGCTATGATCAAATCAAACGTGTCTTTCTCGAACGGTATCTCTGTGATATCAATTTTTTTGACGGTCATTCTCTGACCCAGAGCGCTGTTCTGCAAGAAATCTACCATCCCCTCAGAGAAATCCGACAGTGTGATATCCATTTCATAACGCAAAAGGGCATCCTTTTCAAAATAATAATTCCATAACTCGCCTCTTCCGCTCCCCAATTCCAAGACTTTCATCTTTGCACGAAAGGGATATTGATCAAACATCCATTTTTGAAACCCAATCGGATTGACGCTGTATGTTTCGTGCAGATTTTTTCGCAGCTTAAGTGTATCTTCGCTTTTGTACTGTTCCTTCAGCACGGTTTTGCTGGACATATTTTCGATATCAATCAATGGTAATCTCCTTCTCTTTTCTGCCTTGCCGTTCTCTTCGCGTACTGTCATACGCTTCCCAGATCCCCCACGGCCATTGTCCAATGAAAAACCAAACAAACAACCAAAAAGCAGAGAGGGGCTGCGGCATAACACAGATTTTATACAAAATAGGGGATCCATACACGAACCGATATAACCATATTTTGTGTTCTATCTGCGTTTACCAAAGCCCCTCCCCGCATGTTCCAGACAAAGACAGCAGCCCGACGATCCCTTAACCGCGTTGTCGGGTATCCTTTGCCGGTCCCTCCTATGTTTCATACCGAAAGCATGGGAATACCGGAAACTTAGCAGCCCTCGGGGTATTTCTTATAGCCCGGATGACGCCCGGTCACTTTATATCCCTCCCGCATGGAAATCAGCCGGTCAATATTTTCTCTGGAGATCTCCTGCGCACCGCCAAGCAGATGCGCGTTCAGGGAAATCTTGGCAAACAGTTCCAGCGTTTCCATCCGATAATAAGCTGTAATCACATCCGCTCCCACTGTCAGAGCGCCGTGATTCTGCAGAAGAACCGCATCGTGCTCGCCCAGATAGGGAGCGATGGAATCCGGCACTTCGTATGTGGAGGGCGTTCCGTAGGGAGTCACCGGGATTGAACCCAGTGCAATGACTGTCTCGATCATCGAGTACTCGTCCAGCGCCTTGTTAGCCACCGCATAGCCTGTCGCTACCGGAGGATGAGCGTGAAGCACCGCTCCCACGTCCTCACGCTCCGCATAGCAGCGCAGGTGCATCTTAATCTCCGAGGAGGGACGGCATCCCTCCGCCGCTTCCAGGATGTTGGCATCCTTGTCAATATGAACCAGTTTCTCCGGCGTGATAAAGCTTTTGCTCATGCCGGTGGGCGTTGCCAGAAACGTTCCGTCCTCCAGTTTCACCGAGACATTGCCGTCGTTGGCCGCCACCCAGCCCAACTGCCACATTTTATGGCAGACATCGCAGATCTGCTCCCGCAGTTCCATATAACTCAATTCCATCTTACATTTTCCCCTTTCCCACAATTTCCGTTTTAAAATGCTGATATGTATCCTCCCAGCTCTCATGCGCTCTCGGCTCGTAGATACAGATATCCTCCGAAGCCGCGATCACCTCGCGCATCTGAGACAGGCCGCTCACCTCGCCCGCTGCCGCCAACTGGATCGCCAGATTGCCGCAGGCTGTGGCCTCCACCGGACCGGCATGAACCGGGACGCCGCACACGTCCGCCACCAACTGGCACAGAAGACGGCTGTTTGCTCCTCCGCCCACCAGATGGATACACGAGTACGTTTTTTTCGTACAGGCACAGATCTCTTCCATTGCAACCCGGTATTTTAACGCCAGGCTCTCGTCGATGCAGCGCACGATCCGGGCCGGCGTATCGGGTATCGCCTGGCCGGTCTTTTCGCAGTACGCCCGAATCCGGGCCGGAATATCTCCCGCCGGCACAAACACCGGATCGTCCGGGTCCACAAAACTCCGGTTTCCTTTTTCTGTTGCAGCCATCGCCTCCAGGCCGCCGAAATCATATTCCTGACCTTCTCTTATCCACTGGCGCCGGCTCTCCTGGATCAGCCAGAGTCCGATAATATTTTTCAGGAACGAAATCCGGCCCCCGAAAGCGCCCTCATTGGTCACATTGTAGCGGGCGGAATCCGCATGGATCACCGGCTCCGGCAGCTCCGTGCCAAACAGCGACCAGGTTCCGCAGCTTACAAAGATAAAATCATCCTGCCCGGAAGGAACAGCCGCCAGCGCACACTGCGTATCATGCCCCGCCGCCGCCACCACGGAAAACGGCTCCATCGAAAGTTCCCGGCAGACCGAAGGACACAGCGGCCCCAGCACGGTTCCCGGCTTTACAATCTCCGGAAAGATCCGCTGCGAAATCCCCAGAGCTTGCATGACTTCCCCGGACCATTCCCGCCTGGCCGCGTCCATCAGTTGCGTGGTGGATGCAATCGTATACTCGCTGGCCGCCACGCCGGACAGATAATAGTTGAACAGATCCGGCATCAGCAAGAGCCGATCCGCCTGTTCTAACAAAGCCGGATTCTTCTCTTTCAGGGCCAGAAGCTGAAACGCCGTATTGATTTCCATAAACTGATTGCCGGTGATCTCATAAAACCGATTCCTGTCCAGCTTTTCAAATGCCTTTTCAAGCATTCCCGCCGTCCTGGCGTCGCGGTAATGCACCGGATTCTCCAGGAGACGTCCCTCCCGGTCCAAAAGACCAAAATCTACGCCCCAGGTATCCACACCGATGCTGTCCACTCCCGAAGCTCCCGCCTTGCGGATTCCCTCCTTTAACTCGTGGAACAGACGCAGAAAATCCCAGTGCATCGTGTCAAACAGCCACACCGGTTCGTTCAAAAAGCGGTGCAGAGTGCGGACCTCCATGCGTGTTCCGTCAAAATCCCCCGCCATCACCCGTCCGCTGGACGCGCCGAAATCCGCCGCCAGCATTCTCTTTATAGCCATATCTCCTCCTTTAAGGAAAGCAGGTACCGCCTGCACGTCTCATGGGACTGCCCGCACATCCATGCAGCGCGGTACCGGGTGCCGGAACATCAGTCCGGCGGGCCTGCCCTTCCTCTCTTTTTAGCCGTAAAGCGGTCCGAACGCCGCACAGGCACGGTAATCCTGTCCCTCTTTGTCCATGCCGAACGCATTCCAGGCGGCAGGGCGGAAGATCTTCTCCTCCTCCACATTGTGCATGCAGACCGGAATCCGCAGCATGGAGCACATGGTGATCAGATCCGCGCCGATATGGCCGTAGCTGATCGCGCCGTGATTGGCTCCCCAGTTGTTCATCACGTCATAAGCCGTGGCAAACGCGCCTTTTCCTGTGACGCGGGGTGCAAACCAGGTGCAGGGCCAGGTGTAGTCGGTCCGCTTCCACAGCTTGTCTGATACCTCCTCCGGCAGTCTTACGGTCCAGCCTTCTGCGATCTGCAGAACCGGACCTAAGCCTTTGACCAGATTCAGGCGAATCATGGTCACAGGCATTTCACTGTCGGTCAGGAAACGGGAAGAAAAGCCGCCGCCGCGGAAATAGCCGAAATCCGCCTCGTTCCAGGTGGTCGCCGCCATGATCGCCTTCTGGTCCGCTTCGGTCACTTCATACCAGGGCTTCATCACGCCATGTCCCTGCGCATCCTTTGCCGCCGCGTTGGCGTCGAGGCATGCCGCGCCGGAATTGATCAGATGAATGAAACCGCCTGCTTCCTTCGCCACGCCTTCGATCTCGTAGCCGGTGGCTTTCTTTACCGCCTCCGGGCTCCAGTAAGTACGCACGTCGGCAAAAATCTGAGCGCGGTTTGTCAGAAGCTTCATAAACAGCATGCCCAGGCCGTTTAACGTGTCGTTCTCCGTCGCCAGAATATAGGGCTCGCGGGCGCCGTTCCAGTCAAAGGACGTATTTAGCATCGCCTCCGGGAAATCGCAGTTGGGATAGAAATCGGTCCACTGCCTCTGCCCCTGGAAACCGGCGGCAATGGCGTTGTGTCCCACCATCTCCTCCTCGCAGCCCTCCGGAAGATTGGGATTGCCGTTCATCAGATCCTTGATGATGCACATCATCTTCACGACAAACTCCCAGTCCTGATCTTTCTGCTCCCTGGTCTTCTGAACCTCTTCAGGGTTCTTGTCAAAGCCCTCGATGCAGTTTTCCTTCACCCAGGCCAGCGCTTTCTCATACTCTGCATGGTCGTAGATCCCCTCGCTCATGCGGCGGATGATCTCCACCTCGTCAACCGATTCCACCCGCATTCCCAGATAGGACTCGATAAAGGCCGGATCGATAATCGAGCCGCCGATGCCCATGCAGATCGAACCGATCTGAAGCCAGGATTTTCCGCGCATGGTCGCCACAGCCACCGCCGCACGGCCAAAGCGCAGAAGTTTCTCCTGCACGTCCCCCGGAATCTCTCTGTCATCTGCTTCCTGCACGTCATGCCCATAGATGCCGAACGCTGGCAGCCCTTTCTGCGCATGCGTCGCAAGAACCGACGCCAGATAGACTGCGCCGGGACGCTCTGTTCCGTTAAAGCCCCACACACCCTTGATGGTCATGGGATCCATATCCATCGTCTCTGCACCGTAGCACCAGCAGGGGGTTACGGTCAGCGTAATATCCACGCCTTCCCGGCGGAATTTGTCTGCACAGGCGGCCGCCTCTCCGACGCGGCCGATGGTTGTATCTGCAATCACGACCTTCACCGGCTCGCCGTTGCTGTAGCGCAGATGGTCGGTGAAAAGCTGCGCCGCCGCTTTGGCCATGCCCATGGTCTGCTCTTCCAGCGACTCGCGCACTTTCATATGTCCCCGTCTGCCGTCGATGGTCGGACGGATGCCGATCACCGGATATTCCCCAACCAATCTGTTCTTTGCCATAAATCTTACCTCCTGAAAGCAATTTTGATACTACATATTTTACCATTAAAAGAGCGGCCGCGCAATCACTCTTGCCGATTTCTCCGGTTATTTTTTATGTTTTCTCACAAAGCCTATCATAGACTATAGTGAAACAGGTAGAATAAAACATCCCTATGTGCTACAATGACAATACGAAATAGAATTACAGCTCAAGATTTGGAGGGGAAACCCATGAAGATTAGAAAAGCAACCGAGCATGAATTGTTGGAATTGTGGGGATATGAGAATATTCATACTGCTTCTTCCAATGCAAGATTCTTCTGCGACAATATAAAAAGAGGGAACACGGAATTTTGGACGCTCGACTATGATGGAGAACTAATTGGAGAGTTATATGTTTTCTATGACCTTGAGGATAAGGATTTTGCAGATGGCAAAAGAACTGCGTATCTTTGTGCATTTAGAGTCAGAACAGATTTCCGTGGTCAGGGATTAGGGACAAAGCTGATCTGCCGCGTGATGGAGTACATAAAGGATTTGGGATATCAAAGGATATCCATTGGTGTTGACACCGCAGATGTGGCTAATATTCGTTTCTATAAGCGGCTTGGTTTTTCAATAAAGGGAAAAGAGTGTACAGAAGATCCTTGCGACAGAGACGAAAATATGCAGCCCCGATCATGTCCTTGCTTTTGGCTGTTATATAAAGAGGTCTAAATCATCTGCTCGGCTGACTTTTTTTGGTCAGATCATAACCATATCAATCTTTTCGTTATTCTGAATAAAACAAAACCCCTGATATTCTCAGGGAGTTCTTTTCGCAGCTCTGCGTTCTTTTTCATTGTTCGCTGTAACATTACTAAAACAAGATTCTAACAAAAGGCCAACAACACGTCAAGCGGATGTCTGATACATATTCAATTCCCCGCAATCGGAACGGTTGGAAGCCCACCGCAATCGGAAAAAGGCGGCCTTGCAGGATTTGAAATCCCACGCTGAAACTGACCCGGCAACGGCGGCGGAGTTGGCACAGCAGAGAGTGCAGCAAACAGAAGCAGTGAAGAAGTCCCGCCAGAAGATGTACGAGGAAGACGCCTCCGGAGATCCCGAAGCCAAGGCCCGGTATGGGCATTGCCTTGCTACGAGGCAGGAGAATTATTACAGGAAGAAACAGGCGGAAGCCAAAGCCGTCCAAGCCAGCTAATACAGATACAGAAAACGCCAGGGACAATGAAGTCCGTGGCATTTTCATCGTTACTGCCGTTCCAGTAAATCCATATACTTCTGACGTTCGCCCTCCGGGACTTTCAGCGCCGCCATAGCCTGCTCAATCGTCAGGCCCATAGTTTCCATAAGGTTTTTGAGAGAGAATAAGATACCGTCAGCGCGGCCCATCTCCCTAACGCCCTTGCTTAGATTGCACATGACCGACACCTCCCTTTCCATTGTCTGCGTCATTTGAATGTCGTAATCATTCTGTAAAATTTTCCGCTTTTCCGCCTCGCTGGTTTCGTTGGAGAGACGCACATCCAGCATCCGAAGTACGCCGTTATAGTTTGCCCCGTCCGGCCCGCCAAGGCACAGCATAATGATGGACAGCAAATCGTAATTCCTGACGGGTTCTTTGGCCTCGCCTACCAAGTGTTCCTCCACCAGCCGATACCGGGTGATGGTGTTCTCCCGATACTGCGGTGGTTTCATGCAAATCCAGATAGAGTAGACCTTCTTGATTTTCTCATAATGGGGGCCGGTGAACTCCCGGCCATACTGGGAGGAAATCATCCGGCAGCAGTAGTATATGCCCCGCTTTATTAGCGGATAGCCGGGGTAAAAATCGTTCTGCGCTTCCACGTTGATAATGAGGGCAATTTGTTCCCCAGAAGCGGGAACGATGGCGCGGAAGCGAATGTCATAGGTGACTGTCCCCTCACGCACCGATTTGTCCTCGGTATCCATGCCGCTGATGACTGTGCCGCCCTCGTCCGGCAGCACCGGGACGGCGGACACTTGGGGTTGGCCCTCTATGTATTTCTCTGCAATGTCATTGACATTGCACTCTTTGTATTCTTCCAGGCAGGACTTCATGATCCGCGCCAGGATCGCCTTTTCAGACAAGACACGCTTGCAGGCGGCATCGTAGCCCGCGCTGTCATCCGTGGCGTGTAGCCCCTGGGCGATTGTCGTTTCACTGTCCACTGTCCTCACCTTCTTTCACTTCATTCTACCATAACCATGCGGTCGCGTCCACTGCTTTTTTTCAACGGGTTGACTTTACTTCTATTACAGCCAGACCAACCGCTGCCTCTATCCTAATCGCCAACCATATGGCCCCTCGTTCTATTGCCAGCATCCTGGGACATGCCAATCCTACGACTACTTTGAACATCTATTCTTACTTCTTTCAGGCAAAAAACGAAGAAACTGCAGGCATCATGGAAAGCGCCCTGATTGCTCAAAAATAAGTGTTAGTCAAATGTTAGTCATCACAGAAAAACCGCCCTGGAAACGGACGGTTTTTCTTTCTTCTGAACAGAACAAAACCCCTGATATTCTCAGGGGTTTCTACACAAGCTGACGAGCAGATTCGAACTGCCGACCTCCTCATTACCAATGAGGTGCGCTACCAACTGTGCCACGTCAGCGTCTTTCACCGGAGCCTCTCTTTTCAGCGCCAGCAAAATATACTATACACGATGAATCGAAATTTGTCAACTGATTTTTTTCGGATTCTCCGAAATTTTTAGTTTCCGGATCGCAGACCCAAGAAAGCCCCCATATTGCCTCGCCGGCCCCGGCTTCCCCGATGAGAAAACAGAAGCTCTTTATTGCAGCACGTGCATACATCCGAGACAAAGATATGTTCCGGCCGCACGCCGGCCTGTATTAGAATCTGCCGGTTCGCTTCCTGCAGGTTCAGAAAATAATGGTCGGGAGCCGTCTTATTGGGACGCAGAACCGCCGATGTCTGGGGCAGGCAAAACGCATCCCGAAACGCCTGTGCCACATCCTCTCCCACCTCATAGCAGTCCGGACAGATACTGGGGCCGATTCCCACCAACAGATTGTCCGGCGCACAGCCGTATGCCTCCTTCATGGCTTCCACCGTATGCAGGCCCATGCGGGCCACGGTACCCCGCCAGCCGGAATGGGAAGCCGCCGCCGCGCGGCGCACCGGGTCCACAAACAGCAGCGGCACACAGTCCGCATAGGAAGTCACCAGAACCAACCCCGGCACATCCGTCATCAGGCCGTCAATATCCCGGTAATCCAGCTCCCGGCTGTATCCCTTCCCGGCATCATCCTGCGTTACCCGACGAATATGAACCGAATGCGTCTGCTGCGACAGAATCATCTGCTCCGGATCAAAGTCCAGCGCCGCCGCCATACGGCGGTAATTCTCCCGGATATTTTCCGGCGCATCTCCTCTGTTTCGGGCAAAATTCATGGTGGCGCAGTCCCCCTGGCTTACCCCGCCCAAGCGGGTGGAAAAACCGTGGAGCACCACGCCTATCTTTTCCAAAGCGGGAAAGGCGAGATAGGGAACACCAGCCCTCTTTCGCAGAGCCAAAACCGGTTGTTCTCCCCTTCGCTTCAGGCAAATCTCCTGCTGTTCCATGCGCTTCTCCCTTCTTGTTCTCTCTTTCGCCTTATCGTTTTCTTCCATGTCTTTGCTACCAGCCTCCGAACGCATTGCGAATCCAGCGCAGACGGCAGGAGGAACCCACTCCCTGTATTGCGACCACGTCAAACCGGCAGGAAATGTCCGCCGGCAAACCGCGCTGTTTCAGATACCAGGCAGCCGTCTTGCAGATGGTGCTCTGTTTTCTGGAATCCACCGCTTCCTCCGGCGCGCCGGCACGCTCGTCCCGGCGGTACTTTACCTCGCAGAACACAAACATCTCCTCCTCCTGTGCGATGATGTCAATCTCGCCCAGGGGACAGCGGAAATTGCGCTCCCGAATGACAAGTCCTTTTTTCTGCAGAAAGACCGCGGCCTGCTCCTCATAACGGCTCCCAGTCGCTCTCCTATTTTCTGCTTTCATCCGCCTTCTCCGCCGGTTCAACAACAATATTCCGGATAAAGCTGCGCCGGTGAAGCGGGCAGGGACCGTTTTTTCGGATCGCCTCCATATGGGCTTTGGAACCGTACCCTTTATGACCGGCAAAACCATAGGCCGGATACGCCTCATCATACTGGCGCATGAGCCGGTCTCTGGTCACTTTGGCGATAATGCTGGCGCAGGCGATCGAAATGCTTTTCGCGTCTCCTCCCACAATCGGCACCTGACGGATCTCCACCCCCGGAATCCGCACCGCATCGTTTAAAAGAACATCCGGACGCATCCCAAGACTCTGGATCGCCTCCCGCATGGCCTCATAGGTAGCCTGCAGAATGTTGATCTCGTCGATGCGCTTTTCCGAGACAATGCCGATTCCTACCGCCAGCGCCTTCTCCATGATTTCCGGATACAGAGCCTCCCTGCGTTTCTCGGTCAGCTTTTTGGAATCATTGACGTAGGGGATCGTCAATCCCTTTGGAAGAATCACCGCCGCGGCCACGACCGGCCCGGCCAACGGCCCGCGGCCCGCCTCGTCAATCCCGCAGATCCGCCCGCATTTTTCATATTGCTTTTCATAAACGCGCATCCCTTCCAGACGCTCTGCCTCCAGGCGTTCTTTTTCCAGACGTTTCGCCGTCCGCTCCTGTTCTTTCGCGGCCCGCTCCGCGTGCCTTCTCTCTTTTTCTTCTGCCGTCAGTGCCATCCTTCTTTCCTCTTATGTGTTTTTCTATCTTTTGCCGCGTCCTAATGTCTCAAAAATCCGATCCGCTCCAGAGGAGCGATGCGGATAAAAGCTTTTCCCATAATCTGTCCGCGCGCCACGTTGGCTACCAGGGGATCGCGGCTGTCCGAACTGCAGTTGCGGTTATCTCCCAGAACAAAATATTCATCCTCCCCCAAAATAACCGGCGAAGCTGCCCTTCCGGGATTATCCATAATCTCGCTGCCGAAATCTTCTTCCAGACGTTCTCCGTCTATGTATATATATCCGTCTATGATCTGCACCGTCTCGCCGGGCAAGCCGATCACACGCTTGATATAGTAACTGTCTTCTTTGTATAGATACTGAAAAATAATGATATCAAACCGCTTCGGGTCAGAGAACTGATAACTGAATTTATCTACCAGCAAACTGTCGCCGTTTTCCATAGCCGGCGACATGGAAGATCCCTCCACCACCGTCTTCTGCCCCACAAACCGCACCACGCCGATGCACAGCAGATATACCAGCGTCACATAAATCAGGGTACTGAAAATCTCATAAATATAATACCGGCGCCGGTTGCGGCGGCGTCTGGACGACATGGGCCGGCGGCGTCTCCTTCTCTCACCTGTCCCCCCCTCTGTCATGTTTTTGCTTCCTCCAGCGTGATCCGCCCCAGACGCCCGTCACGAAAATCATCCAAAAACAATCTGGCTGCCTTCTCTCTGTCCGGTTCGCCGCCTTTTCCCACGCATCCTCTGGCTATGGCAATCTGTTCCAGCGTCTTCCAAACATCTCCTTCCGGATCGGCTTTGTACCTCTCCTTTAGAACCTGCGGTTTTTCCCTCTGTAAAAAAGCTGTCACAAAGCCGCACAGCTCGGTCAGATCCAGAATATTATCGTTGATGGAGCCGATTGCCGCCAGGCGAAGCCCCACCTGCGGATCTTCAAATTTCGGCCATAAAATCCCTGGCGTATCCAAAAGTTCCACATTCTTATTCAGGCGAATCCACTGATTTCCCTTGGTTACGCCGGGACGGTTTCCTGTCTTCGCCGCCGCTCTTCCGGCAAAGGTGTTGATAAATGTCGATTTGCCCACGTTGGGGATTCCCACCACCATGGCCCGCACCGGACGGTTCAAAATGCCGCGGCTGCGGTCCCTCTCCCTCTTCTTGCTGCAGGCTTCCTCGATCTTTGCATGAACCGTTTTCATGCTGTTTTTTGCCCTGGCATCCAGAAGGACGGCATAATACCCCTTAGCCTCAAACCATGCCTTCCAGGCCGCTGACTGATCCGGGTCTGCCAGATCGCTTTTGTTCATCAAAATCAGCCGCGCCTTTCCCTGGCCCAACCGGTCGATATCCGGATTTCTGCTGCTTAGCGGTACACGGGCATCCACCAGCTCGATGATCAGATCCACCAGCCTGCAGTCCTCCTGCATATTTCGTTTTGCCTTGGTCATATGACCGGGATACCATTGTACATCCATCGCCCTTTTCCGCCTTTCTCCTTCCGTCTGGCCAGACGTCTGACCTGAAAGGAATTCTTTGATTTTTACGGAGGACCGATCTGCCCCAGATCTTTAAAAGGAGCAATCCGAAACCAGATGCAGCCCCGGATCTCCTCCCGCCTGACATTGCCGATATTGGCAAAACGGCTGTCCTCGCTGCTGTCCCGGTTATCGCCCAGGACAAAGTATTCGTCGTCTCCCAGCGTGACCGGCTCTGCTGCCAGACCGCTCAGAGTGACATGGGAAAGTCCCTCGGCTATAAGCGGTTTCCCATTGATATATATTGTTTCATTTATAATCTGCACCGTCTCGCCGGGCAGACCGATCACGCGCTTGACATAGGCTTTCGCCGCGCTGTCATTTTCCTTTTCAAAAACAATCACATCAAACCGGACAGGGTCCTGAAACTGATATTGGACTTGATTAATCAGAACAACGTCCCCGGCTGCCAGCTCCGGTTCCATGGAATGGCCTGTGACCGTCACTCTCTCGCAGAAGAACAAAACCATAAAAGCGGCCAGGACCGCCACGGCTGCCAGATCTGTGATCCAATAGATCGCGCTGCGCAGCAGGTTGGTTTGTCTGCTCTCCCGATTCAATTCTCTGTAATCCATGCCTCTGCATTCCTTTTGTACTCTAAAACAATGTATGCGCATACGAGCACCCCATATGCAAGGTGCTTCGCATAGTAAATGAATCCAACGGGGTTCTGCACAGCATTTCTGTGAGAAACCTCCTATAAATTCTTCTATGAAAACACAAAGGGGGCAAGTACGTAGCCGTATCTGCCCCTTGATTCCCTTACTGCTTATCTGACAACTTCTTTTACCTTCGCGCTCTTACCGGCTCTCTGTCTCAGGTAATTGAGCTTAGCTCTTCTGACCTTACCTCTTCTGACTACCTCGATCTTCTCAATCCGGGGAGAATGTACCGGCCAGGTTCTCTCTACGCCCACGCCGTTGGAACTCTTTCTTACGGTGAACGTCTCGCGGATTCCGCCGTTCTGCCGCTTCAGCACAGTCCCTTCAAATACCTGAACTCTCTCTCGGTTGCCCTCACGGATCTTGGCATACACCTTCACGGTGTCGCCCACGTGAAACGGCGTGATTTCCGCCTTCAACTGTGCGTCTTCAATACTCTTGATAATGTCGTTCATGTGTGACCTCCTGCTTATTTGGATGTTCGTAAATACCTTCTGTACCAGAGGACCATCTCTCTTCATACTTCACAACTGCGATAGTTTATCATATTTCCAGAAAAAATGCAAGCATTTTCTCTACTTCTTCTTCTTTGGCTGCTGCAGGAACTTTGGCACATCAATGGATTTCGTCTCAATATTGCTCTTCCAGGTCGGTACGCTGGCATCCAGGCTGCTGAAAGTGGGCCGTTCCCGCTCTTCCGGCTGGGGCGGGGCATAGCGGGGCACCACCTGCGGCTGTACCTTTGGTTTGTAATTGAAACCAGCCATGGCGGAAGCCAGCGGCACTTCCTCTTCATGCTGTTCCAGCCCTGTCGCAATAACCGTAATGCAGACCTCGTCCTCGGCGCTCTCGTCATACATGGCGCCGAAGATAATATTCGCGGACTCGCCGGACAGCTCCTGCACATAGCTCGCCGCCTCGTTGGCCTCCACCAGGCCAATATCGCCTGAGATATTGATAATTACATGCGTAGCGCCCTCGATGGTCGTCTCCAAAAGCGGGCTGGAAACCGCCTGCTTCACCGCCTCGATCGCCTTATCGTCGCCCTTGGCCTGTCCGATCCCGATATGCGCGATTCCCTTGTCGATCATAACGGTACGAACATCGGCAAAATCCAGGTTGATCAAGCCGGGGACATTGATCAGATCCGTAATGCCCTGCACGGCCTGCTGGAGTACCTCATCCGCTTTTTTCAGCGCCTCCGGCATTGTGGTACGCCTGTCCACAATCTCCAGAAGACGGTCGTTGGGAATCACAATCAGCGTATCTACATTTTCCTTTAACTTATCAATACCGGACAGTGCGTTGGTCATGCGCGTCTTCGCCTCGAAACGAAACGGTTTCGTCACAACACCCACCGTCAAAATACCCATGCTCTTAGCCAGGCCGGCAATCACAGGAGCCGCGCCGGTACCAGTACCGCCGCCCATACCGCAGGTGACAAAAACCATATCGGCGCCCTTCATGGCCGCTGACAATTCCTCTGCGTTTTCTTCCGCCGCCTTCTCGCCGATCTCCGGCTTCGCTCCGGCGCCCAGCCCCTTGGTCAGCTTCTCACCGATCTGAAGCGTGGTGGGAGCTTTGCATAACTGCAGTGCCTGCTTATCCGTATTGATCCCGATAAACTCCACCCCGCAGATATTCTCCTCTATCATCCGGTTCACTGCGTTATTTCCGGCGCCGCCGACTCCAATTACAATAATCTTTGCTGAACTGTCCGATCCAGCCGCTTTAATCTCCAACAACATGCCGATAGTTTCCTCCTGACTCCCTATCCCATCGCAAACGGAACAGACATACTGCCCTGTATCCATCCCATCGCTCTTCTTTTTATCCTCTGCATTTTTTTACATGACACCATCATATTCTATTTTCCAGAAAAGTTCAAGATGCAGTTTGGTATTTTTCGCAAAAACTTTTCGACTTATCCCGGATTTTCCGGTTCCGGTGCCTCAGAAGATTCCTCCAAAGGCTCCTGTACTGCCGGTTCCGGGAGGGAAGAGGCTTCTGTCTCCTCCGTCATATCCCGGATAAAAGGATAGGCCGGATTCATCGCCGTCCGATCATATTTCTCCAGATGCAGCGTTCCCGAAAGGTTCTTTAGCTCTCTTAACATACCTGTGAGCTCCGCCATTTTATCCTCCATATCGGATTTATCTCCCAGAAGAACACGAATCCCGCCAATAAACAGCGTGGCATCAAAACGGCTGTCAAAATAAACCTTGTCTACCGGAATTTCATATTTACGGATCATCTGCGTCAAATTTAATATCTGAGTAAACGCGGTCTCGTTTTCCACCGGAAGCGGCTTGTACAGCACAATATACTCAAAACTCAGCCCCGTAATCTGCGGAACACCCTCCCAAGTCTCATTGGAACTCTCCACAATGGTTCCGTCTTTGTCAAAATACATGTGGCTTCCCATATAATCTACATATCCGATAATATTTTTCTCATAGACGGTCAGATGCACTTCGTTGATGCCCGAAAACTCTATGGTATAACCGGCCAGAAAAGGAATTTCCTTTCTTTTGCCGAATCGGTAATTCAGCCAGGCATAAAGGTAATTTTTTTCTACAGGATCTTCAAAAATATAGCTGGCCAGTTCTTCCTCCGTGTAGAACTCGCAGCCGGAAACCGTGATCGTCTCGATGCGCAGACTCCATAAAAACAGGAAAAAGAGCGCGACCGGAAGCAGAACGTACAAGACCGTCCTTCGTTTTTTCTTCCTCTCTCCTGTCTGCGCTCTTTTCGCCATACTTTCCTCCTGCTCAGCCTACTGCCCGGCTCTCTTCTTTGGTCTTTGTTCCCACCCGTCGAACCTCTGCCCCCAGCTTCCTCAGATTGTCTGCAATATCCTCATATCCGCGATCCACATGACCGCAGTCTTTTACCACAGTCCATCCTTTCGCCGCCAGTCCGGCCACAATCAGAGCCGCTCCGCCCCGCAGATCTCTCGCTCTCACCGTACTTCCGGACAGCCCTGCGCCTCCCTTCACCACCGCACAGTTATCCTTTACCGTGATGTCGGCTCCCATGCGCAAAAGCTCTGCCGCCGTCTCAAACCGCCCTTCAAAAATTGTTTCCCGCAGCCTGCTCTCCCCGATGCCGCAGCACAGCACGGTCAGAAGAACCGACTGCATATCCGTGGGAAACCCCGGATAAACTTCCGTCTCCAGATAAGGGATCGCCGTCAGATTTCGTGGAGCCGACAGGTGAATGCAGTCGTTCTCTGTCATAATCTGACAGCCGCATGCCCTGAGTGCCCGCAGCGTTGCCTCCATATAGTACACCGGTACATCGGTGATGCGGATATGCCCGCCTGTGACCGCAGCCGCAGCCAGATATGTGCCCGCCGCAATCCGGTCCCCGCAGACCCGGTACACCGGATCGTTTTTGCTTTTTTGTCCCCGCAGGCAGATCGTATCGGTTCCGGCTCCCTTTGTCTCTATGCCCATACATTCTAAAAAACGGCAGAGCTCCACAATCTCCGGTTCCCTGGCGCAGTTTCGTATCACAGTCTCTCCCTCGGCGCCTGCCGCCGCCATCACCGCATTCTCCGTAGCGCCTACGCTCGGAAAGCAAAGCCGCAGCTCGCAGCCGTGACAGTGATCGGCTTTGGCCTCAATCCGATCTCCCTCCTCCTTGACCGTGATGCCCAGATCCCGCAGCAGCTTTACATGGTAATCTACCGGCCGTTTTCCGATGGAACACCCTCCCGGATAATGCGTTACAGCCTGGCCCAAACGCGCTACCAAAGGACCCAAAACCATGATGGAGGAACGCATTTTCTGCACATAATCCAGCGAAATTTCACACGAATCCAGACAGGAGGCATCAATCTGCATCTCCCGCCCTTCCCGGTATACCTTCGCCCCCAGCTTTCTAAGAATTCCCACCATGCAGTCCACATCCTGAATACAGGGGACATTTAACAGTGTTGTCGTGCCTCTATGCAAAAGCGACGCTGCCATCATAGGCAGAACCGCGTTTTTGGACCCCTGGGCCGCCATCTCACCATACAGAGGAATTTTTCCCAGGATTTGTATGTCGTTCAATTTATTCCCTCCATACTTTTTTCTACTGTTATCCTATGTATCTAAGATTGTCAGTGTTCCATGGTGATCCGGTTGGATACGCCCAGAGCCATTCCCATCTCTGCCATCAGAAACAGCACCGACGTACCGCCATAACTGATAAACGGAAGGGAAATACCCGTGTTGGGGATGGAGTTGGTGACAACAGCTACATTCAATATAACCTGAACCGCAATGTGGGCCATGACTCCTACCACGATCAGGGCGCCCAGCAGATCCGGCGCATTGTTGGCAATTACCATAAATCGCCAGATCATAAACAAAAACAAAAGAATCACACAGAGAGCGCCGAACAGCCCCAGTTCCTCACAGATAATGGAAAATACCATATCATTCATCGCTTCCGGAATAAAGCCCAGTTTCTGAATGCTCTCCCCCAGCCCCCGGCCGAACAGCCCGCCGGAACCGATGGCGTAAAGCCCCTGCAGCACCTGCCAGCCGCCGGACTGCGGATACGCTTCCGGGTTTTTCCAGACCTCGATGCGCTCCAACTGATAGGCTTTCAAAATCTTCAGATCCACCAGCTTCTCCCCGTACTCTACAAAGAGAAAAGCGGCCAAAAACACGCCCAAAACCGTCAGAAAATAAATGCCCTTTTTCTTGCTTCCCACAAAGCACATCAGAAACGCAATTCCCGCAATGATAATACCGGAGCTTAGATTTTTCATACCGACCAGCACAAACGGGGGCAGCGTCAGAGCGACCGCCAGCCCTAACCCCCGCCAAGTGTCAATCTTTCGGCCGATTTTATCAATCAATGCCGCCAGTGTCAAAATCACTGCGATCTTTACGAATTCCGCCGGCTGAAAGGACAGCGTCTCCGTCACGCCCAGCCAGCGCTTCTGACCGTTTAATTCGATGCCCAGCGGCGTAAAATTTGTCAGTATCATCATTACAACCGCAGCGACATAGGCTAACCCGGTCAGCTTTATATACTTATGATAGTCCATCTTGGACACAATAATCATTCCCACCAGCCCAGCGGCGGCAATCATCCCCTGCCGCTTGCAGTAATACAGGGAATCTCCCTTTTTTAGCTGCGCGGAGTAGGAGGAACTGCTGTATACAATCAGCAAACCAAAAATGCAGACAAAAATAATAACGGCCAACAAACTGTAGTCATAGAAACGTTTTGCCTTGTGTTTCGCTGTCTGTCTCTTTCCCACAGTCTGTCTCCTCTCTCTTTTTCGATTTCGTTTCATATGGCAGTCTTCAAAAAATACAGGCTAAAGTCTCTGCACCAGCTCTTTGAATTTCCGGCCCCGCTCCTCATAATTCGCAAACATATCCCAACTGGCGCAGGCCGGGGATAACAGTACCGCGTCTCCGCGATCCGCATAGGCTACCGCCACGGAAACCGCCGTATCCAAATCGGTGGCAAAGACAAAGTCCTCAAAGCCCATCCGCCTGGCCGTGGCCGCAATGGCGGGCGCTGTCTCCCCGATCAGAATCAGGCGCTTAACCCGGCCCGGAAATTCCGAGATCCAACTCTCATAGCCGCCCCCCTTATCATAGCCTCCGCCGATCAGGATCGTCGGACGTGTCATCGCCCGGATCGCATTGATCGAAGCATCCGGATTCGTTCCCTTGGAATCGTTGTAATAAACGACTCCCTGAACCTCCCGCACAAACTCAATGCGGTGTTCCACCGCCTGAAACTGCGTGCAGGCCCGGCGGATTTTCTCCATGGGCACACCCATTTTCCGGCAGATCCCCACCGCTGCCATCACATTCTCATAATTATGCCGTCCTAAAAGGTTTAGCTCCTCGGTTTTGCAGACAACCTCTTTGTCTCCCTCCAGTTCGCTGACAATGGCGCCGTCTTCCAGATACAAACCGCCTGCCACTGGTTGCACACTGGAAAAAAAGACGGTCTTCGGACTCTGTTTCCCCTCTCCGAAACGGCGCAGAACAGCATCCTCATAATTTAAAATACACCAGTCATTCTCTCTCTGATTTTTCGTAATGCTTTCCTTGACTCGTATGTATTCCTCCATCGTCCCATGGCGGTTTAAATGGTCCGGCGTAACATTCAATATCGCGCTGACGTTAGGGTGAAAGTCCAGAATGCTCTCTAGCTGAAAACTGCTGATCTCGGCCGCTGTCACGCTGTCCTCTGTCAGCGCAAGCGCTTTGGAGGTATACGGCGTTCCGATATTCCCCACCACACTGACCGAGTCGTATTCCTCACTCAAAATAGCGCCGACCAGCGCTGTCGTTGTGGTCTTTCCATTGGTGCCTGTGATCGCGGCGATCCGTCCCTTCCCATACCGGTATGCCAATTCAATCTCGCTCCAGATAGGGATTTCCTGCTCCTTTAGTTGTTCTACAAAGGGAGCGGTCAACGGAATTCCCGGGCTGATTACACAAATCTTAATCTGCCGGATCACTTCCCCGGACAATTCTCCCAACACAACCGGGATCTTTCCGGCTTCTCCCAATTCTTCACGAATCTTCTCTTCCTGCAGACTTTCGCTGCCGTCGTAGAGAATCACACCTTCTCCTGCCTGGTGCAAAAGCACAGCCGCCGCGATGCCGCTGACACCGGCGCCAGCCACCAGATATTTTTTCTTTAGGTCCATCTCCTTACCTCCGTCCGGTCCTCTGCCGGACCGTTTTCTATGAAAGTTTCATCGCCGCAGAAAGTCGGCTTTTTCGCTGGCACGTGCAGGGTCAAATCCCCAGATAAGCCACCAGGCACAGCAGGGCCGTCACGATAGAAAATACCGTTACCACACGGGTCTCCGACCAGCCGCACAGCTCAAAATGATGATGGATCGGCGCCATTTTAAACAGACGCTTTCCCTTTGTCGCTTTAAAATACCCCACCTGCAACGCCACCGAACACACTTCCACCACATAGACCAGCCCAACCAAAAGAATGATCAGAGGCATATGCAGCATAAAGGCCGATACCGCCACAAAACCGCCCAAGGCCAGAGAACCAGTATCTCCCATAAATACCTTGGCCGGATATACATTGAACAAAAGAAATCCAAGCAGGCCGCCCGCTGCCGCTCCCGTCACCGGAGCAATCTCATTGCCCTCGCCCAAAGCTACCACAGTAAAAAACGTGGCCACTAAAACCGTGACGCTGGAACACAGGCCGTCCAGCCCGTCTGTCAGATTCACACCGTTGTCCGTAGCCAACAGAGCAAAGAGAAAGAAGGGAACAAACAGATACCACGGCAGAGTCACCGTGAGTCCTACAAACGGAATAAACATGGTGGCCCCGCCCTCCAAAACTTCCAGAAAATAATAGCACAGGACGCCGGATACCAGAAGCTGTCCAAACAGTTTCTGTTTTGGATTCAGCCCTTCGGAGCGCTTCATGACAATTTTAATGTAATCATCCAGAAATCCCACGATACCAAAACCGGCCATGGCAAACAAAATGGGAAGAATATCCGGAAAGTCTTTTATATAGAAGAAAGAGGTACAAAGCACACTGGCCAGAAACACAATACCGCCCATGGTCGGCGTGCCGGATTTCTTCAAATGCGTCTGCGGTCCGTCGTCGCGGACCTGCTGACCAAATTTCAGACGCCGCAGAAAAGGGATCACAACAGGACACAGCACGGCGCTGATCACAAAAGAAATCAATATAGCCACAATTGTTTCGCGTATCATACGAATATCCCTCCATACTCTTTCGTTTGGAACCGTTCCTTGCAGTAGTATACGCCCTTCCCGTCAAAGAATCAACCCTCCTGTGAATATTCGGGATAGATCTCCAGATAGGGAAGAATGTTCTCAAAGATATCCCGAACCACCGGAGCGGCAATGGTGCCGCCATAGTATACGCCCTCCGGTTCATTGATTGTCAGAAGAGCGATGACCTGCGGATCATCCGCCGGAGCAAAGCCCAGAAAAGAGGAAATATATTTTTTGGAGCTGCGGGGCAGCTTCTCGGATGTCGCGGTCTTTCCCCCGATGCGGTATCCTTCTATATAGGCATTCTTTCCGCCGCCTTCGGATACCACCAGCTCCAGAATCTCCTTCATGGTAGCGCATGTCTCCTGAGAAATAACATTTTCTTCTGTTTCATATTCCAGCTTTTTCACAAAACTGCCGTCAGCGCTGACCACCTCCACGCCAAAATGAGGCGTCACGCGGGTTCCTCCGTTTACAACCATACTGGCTACGGTCAGAAGCTGCAGCGGCGTAATCTGAAAAGACTGCCCAAAGGACATCGTGGCCAGTTCCACCTCTCCGATGTTCTCCAGCTTGTGCATGATCCCCGACGCTTCACCGGGAATATCCACGCCGGTCCTGCGCATCAGGCCAAACTTTTCATAATAAGAATAGAATTTCTCAGCTCCCACCCGAAGCCCTACTTCAATGAATACGGGATTGCAGGAATTCATTACCCCCTGTGGAAAGGTTTCGCTGCCATGGCCTGTGGTCTTGTGACAGCGAATCCGGCGATCCTCCACAATCTTAAAGCCGGGACAGTGAAACGTATCGTTTACCGACACGACGCCTTCCTCCAGGGCCACCGTGGCCGTGACGATCTTAAAGGTGGAGCCGGGTTCATAGGTATCGCTGATGCAGGGATTGCGCCACATCTGATTGAGCAGATTCTGCTTTTCCTCAGACGAAATCCCCTCCGGCTGCACGGTATTCAGGGTAAAGGGATCGTTTAAATCAAATTCCGGAACGCTGACCATGGCCAGAATCTCTCCATTTTTCGGATTCATAATAACCACGTTGACTGCCAGAGCTCCCTTTTCCTCCATGACCTTCTCTGCCGCCTGCTGGGCATACTGCTGAATATTCATATCCAGACTCAGAATCAGATTGTTGCCCGGAAACGGCTCAATCCTCTCCTCCGCCATACTGTCCAGTTCGATTCCCGCCGCCGTGGTCATGGTCAGAATCTTTCCGTCGATCCCCTTCAGCACCGACTCATATTTTACTTCCAGGCCGATGATTCCCTGGTTGTCGCTCCCCGTAAAGCCCAGTACCTTGGAAGCCACCTTACCGAAGGGATAATATCGCTTGTAGTCTTCATCCACCTTGACACCGTCCAGATGGAAAGCGCGAATGATATCGCCGGTGGCTTTATCCACATTGGTCTTGATCACCTCGCGGGAACTGTATTTCTCTACACTGGCCCGCACCTTCTCCGGGGAGAGCTCCAGTTGTTCGGACAGAACGCGGACCACCTCGTCGGCATCGGTGATCTGATTATGTATCACAGAAATCGTACAGACCGTCCGGTTTGCGGCGATCAGTGTCCCGTTGCGGTCATAGATCTCCCCCCGCGCCGCCTTGATGGAACGCTCTCTCTCGTGCAATTCTTCTGCCTGGGCCATATAGTATTCTGAGCGAAAAACCATCAGATAGGCAAGCCGCCCTCCCAGCCAGAGAGAACCAGCCAGCATGATCAGAAAAACGCCCACGATGCCTTTTTTATGAAAAATCTGATTGCGCTGGGCCGCCTGCCCTATCTTTTCCTGCGCCAAAGCCCGCACCTCTTCTCCCGCTATCTTTATAATATATGGGCAGGCTTGTCAAAGTAGACCTGAAAATCCGCCTTCTCTTTCACGCAGTTAAAAATTTCCGGCAGGCTGCGCCTGCAAAACGGGGTGCAGCGGTCTCAGAAAAATCTTTTGACACGCGCTATGGAACAGCCCCTGCGCCGTCGTCGGGATCTCCGCCTTGGTCTTCGCCGTTCGGATCTCCATCTGGGTCTGCGCCGTCCTCCCCTCCGTCGGGATTCTCATTATCCGGATCGACAGCTCCCTCCGGCTCCTGGCCCGGATTCCCAAAAATACCGTTGCTGAAATCATCCTCTTCTTCGTGATATGCGGTGGCCGGCTCTGGTTCTGTGACCGGATTGCCGTTCTCATCGGTTTCCGGTTCCGTCGGAGCGGGTGTCTCAGGTTCTTCGGGAGGGTTTTGCAGTGGTCTGGTAGGAAACAGATTCATATAGGGAAGCATTTCTTTCATAATCTCCCGCCACAATGTCGATGCGTGACGGCTCTGCGCCTGTGTCTCCACTCCCAGCGGCGTGTCCACCACCACATACAGAACCACCTGCGGATTGGACGCAGGAACTCCTCCGATAAAAGACAGAACATAGTTTGTCTTATCCCGGCCCCGCTTCTCCGCCGTTCCGGTCTTGCCCCACACCTCAAATCCGTCGATCTTGACATTGCCGCCGGTGCCGTTATCTACCACCGACAAAAGCGCTTCCCGCATGTAGGCTGACGTTCCCGTGCTGGTGGTTTCCCGCACCTCCTCCTTGTCATATTCTTTGATCAAAGCGCCGCTGCTGCTCTTAATCTGGCGCACAATGTGCGGCTGATAGTAGGTCCCTCCGTTGATCAGAGAACAGTACGCGGAAATCTGCTGGATCATCGTCACATTGTAGTTCTGACCGAAGGCGTTGGTCGCCACGGTTGACACATCCATATTTTCTTCCTGATAGATAATCCCCTTCTCTTCCCCCGGCAAATCCACACCGGTCAGACTGCCAAATCCAAATATACTCTGATAGCGGGACATATTATGGCGTCCCAGACGCCGGCCGATCTCGATCAAAGCGTCGTTGCAGGAGTTCTCCAACGTCTGAGTCAGCGACTGGGGGCCGTGAGCCCGCCCGTTGTTGCATGAGATCGGCCACGAGCCAACCACCTCACCGCCGTCACAGTCAAATTCATCTGTGACCTGAATGGTGTCCTCATCCAGAGCCGCCGCCACCGTCAGCGATTTGGTTGTAGATCCCGGCTCGTAGGTATAGGAAATACCAAAATTTTTCCAAAGCTCGGTCAGCGCGTTCATTTTCTGCTCGTCGCTCATCGCATCCAACATTTCCTGCGTATAGGGCGTATGGTCCACATTCAAACCGATGTCGTACTTATTGCTGCTCACGCCCAGCAAAGCGCTGAGATCCGCCGGATTGTTGCAGTCAAAGGGAGCCTCGCCGGCCATGGCCAGTATCTCTCCGTTGTTCGGGTCCATAACCATCACGCCGATATTTAACGCCTGCAGAGCCGGATCGGTCTGCGTTTCCCCATCCTTTTGATATGTCAATCCCGTCGATTGGGCTTCGGCAATCTTGTTCTGCACAATCCGCTGCAGCGTTGCGTCGATGGTGGTGATCACCGTATTTCCGTCCTCGGCCGGGCGCAGCACGCGCTCCAGATTGCTGTCGTCATTCAGATAGCCGTACTCCCTGCCGTTGACGCCCACCAGCTCGTCATTGTAATACTGTTCAATCCCGTAACTTCCGACGCTGCTGTCGTCTCGGGAAAAACCTAAAAGCCAGCAGGCCAAATCATTGTAGGGATAAACTCTCTTATATTTTGTCTCAAACCAGACGCCGGCCACACGCTTTTCTTTCTCTTCCTTATCCGCTTTTTTAGAATTTTCCTTGGCAATCTGATTTTTCAGCTCCACAAAGCGGTTCATATCCTCTTCCGACATCTCTTTCTGGTAGATCACATAACGGCTGTCCGCCTTTTCTGCCAGAAGCTGCTCCAGCTCGCTGCGGTCATAACCGTAGCACTGCACCAGAGCGTCCAGAGTGGTGTCCAGATATTTTCCTTCTCCTGACGTCATAATAACCGGATCCAGAATCAGATTATAGAGACGGGTCGTGGTGGCTAACACCGTTCCGTTGCGATCCACGATATCTCCCCGGCGAAAGGCGATCGTCCTGCTGTCATAGTCCTGCTGGGCAAAAATAATCTTTGTGTACTCGTCATTTTTATCCCGGCTGATCGTCAAAAGCACCATGGCAAGTGCAAACAAAGCCAGCGTCACAAGAGCAAATGTGAACGCCAGCTTTCTACGCATGTACTGTGCAAAGGGCCGCCTTTTTTTCTTACCTGCCCGGTTTCTTCTCGGCCGTACGGCCTTTCTGTTACGGGATCTTGTCATACTGCCTTACATACTCGCTTTCTGTCTTCTCATAAAAGAGAATCTGATCGTCTGTCGGATGTACCATACCCATCTCTTTGGCTGCTTCGTACACATATTCCAGATCCACATAGGTCTGAATTTTCCTCTCCAGCAGATCATTGTTAGCTTTTAATTCTTCCAGTTCCAATTCTTTTTTTTCTATGGCTTCCATCGCTGATACAATGGAAGTCTGTACCTTGACATATTGGATGGAGATCAACAGAATACAAACGGTTGCCAGAGACAAAAAAAGCACAAATCCCGGATTCATCTGCAGCGCCTTATCCCGATTTCTCCTCTGACGAAGCTTTCTCTTCTGTGCCTCCCGCTCTTGTCTTCGGATCTGTTCTTTCTCCTTCTCCGTAAGATGACGTTTCTTGCGGGGAAGCTCATAGGGATTCTCAACGCGGACGGTATTGCCATCGGTATAGGCTACTGCCGACCGTTTTTTTCTGGCAGGCTGGGTGTGATTGGTACGATTTGTTTTATGGCTCATGCGCCACCTCTTTCCATCAGATATGCTCAAATATTCTCAGCTTGGAGCTCTTGGCCCTCTTGTTCTCTTCGTATTCCTCCTTTGTCGGAATGACTGGTTTTCTGGTAATGACACGTCCCCGGCTCTTTCGGCCGCATACACAGACTGGAAAATCTGGCGGACAGACACAGGGATTTTCATTTTCGCGGAATTTATTTTTTACAATTCTATCCTCCAGCGAATGAAACGTGATGACCGCCAGCCGCCCGTTCGGCTTCAGCCTGGCAATCATTTCATCCAAAGACGCCTCCAGCACGGCCAGTTCTCTGTTGCACTCAATCCGCAGCGCCTGAAACGTTCTCTTTGCCGGGTGCCCTCCCGCATTTCGGACTCTGGCTGGTACCGCCTGCCGGATAATCTCTGTCAGGCGTCCTGTCGTCTCAATCGGAGACTGTTCTCTGGCTTTTACGATGTGCTTTGCGATGTTTTTTGCAAAGGGGTCCTCCCCATAATCCCGGATGACATGAAAGAGCTCCCTCTCTTCATACCCGTTCACAATGTCCCCAGCCGTCAGATGGCTGCGGGTATCCATCCGCATATCCAGCGGTCCGTCTTCCTTATAGCTGAATCCCCGGCTGGCCGTGTCAATCTGATAGGAAGAAACGCCGATATCCAGCAAAATTCCATCTACTTCTCCCACCCCCAGCCGATTCAGCACCTCCGCAAAGTTCACATAATTATCCCGCACCAGCGTAACTTGTTCGCCAAACGCTCGAAGCCGCTCTCCTGCTGCCAGAATCGCGGCTTCATCCTGGTCGATTCCCACAAGCCGTCCCAGAGGCCCCAGCCTTCTGCAGATCTCATAGGAATGACCGCCTCCGCCCAGCGTACCGTCCACATAAACTCCATCCGGCTTCACCTGCAGAGCATCTATGGTTTCCTGTAATAATACGGATTTATGTACAAATGCCATCAAATTCCCAGTCCCTCCATATTCTCTGCAATCTCCTCCATGTCATCATAGGCACTGGTCTGCATCCAGGTCTCTTTATCCCAGATCTCAATCCGTTCCCCCACCCCCACCAGGGCAACGTCCTTTGTCAAGTGTGCGAAATCCCGCAGATTGGCCGGGAGCAAAATCCTCCCCTGCCTGTCCACCTCACACTCAGCGGCTCCCCCCAACATAAATCGGGTAAATTTTCTGGCATTGGTATTTGTCAGAGGCAAGGCACGCAGCTTCTCCTCCAGAACCTTCCAGCCTGCCATATCATAGATGAACAGGCAGCCATCCAGCCCCTTTGTCACCATAAACGTATCCCCCAGGGCTTCGCGGAACCTAGACGGAATGATGAGACGTCCCTTCGCATCTAGCGAATGGATGTATTCACTGACAAACATCTCACTCACCGCCCTTTCCTTCCCGCGCTATAACCGGAGAACAGGGCATTGCTCCCAACTCCACTAACTACCACTTTCCGCCACTTTCTACCATTGTACCGCCCTTTCCCAAAATTGGCAAGAACATTTTTCAGGTTTTTCATCGCACGAAAGTTACCAAAGCGCTGTTTTGGCGGATATAAGGCTTCTCTTTCATATGGCAAAACCGGCCCGCCATCTGCGGCAGGCCGGCAACATCCGTCCGTGTGTTAACTCTGAATGAACCGTTTTTTAAATATTGTTTTTTGTCAATTATTGGGGGAAACACTTTTTTCCCGCTATAATCAAGGCAAAGATAACTTATGCTGCCGCAAAAGAAAGAGAGCACACCTATGATAGGGGAACGTCTTCGCGATCTGCGCATACAGAAGGGGCTCACCCAACAGCAGTTAGCCGACCAGTTGCATTTAGCCAAACATAATATCTCCGCCTATGAGCGCAATTTTAATGAACCGCCGGATGCCATCAAAATCGCCATCGCTCTCTATTTTGACGTGTCTGTCGATTACCTGCTTGGACTGACCGAGCTTCCAAATGCTTACGAAACCCCAAACAGCCGTCGTCCGGTCCACAAAAAACTCCCCGGCGCTGCCAAAGAACTGGTCAATTGCGTAGCCAGCCTCATGGCGCTGGCTGAGGAGGCCAATCCTCCCTATGTCACCCATCGGATTGACCGGACAGCCAAACGCATTTTATCCGAACAAAAACCGGATAGCTCAAAGCTGCCGCCCCAGAAGGATTCCTGACCTAAGTCCTGCCGGTTCCTAACAGCCCTCCAAAATTTTTCCGAAGAAATAGGGCATCTGCTTCTGCCACCAATCCCAGTCGTGATTCACATCATACCCCCAATAATCAATCCAGGCCGGAATCCTCTTTTCCCGGAGTACCCATTCCAGCTCGCGGGTCCCCGAGAGCGTTTCATTCTCCCAGGCGCCCTGCCCGACGCAGGCAATGATGCGGCTGCGCCGGTACCATTCCATATAGGGGTGATCCGCAGGCATTCCCCGCAGAAAATGCACCGGCGAATTGGCGTAGATCAGATCATCCATGTAGCCGCCGAAGAAATAATCGGCGCTGTACATCCCGCTGAGTCCCACCATACCTCCGAACAGATCCGGCCGGCGAAAGAAAAAGACGCCCGCGTGAACGGCTCCCATACTGCAGCCAGTGGTAATCGCCCGCTGCGGGGTGCCGTTGATCTCGACGGCGCGGGGAAACAGCTCTTCTGTCACATAGCGAAACCATTTCTCCTGCTGCCAAATCCGGCTGTGCTTATCCCACCAGGTACTGGTCCAGCTCTCTCTGTCAATCCCGTCCACGCTCACCACCTGCAGCCGTCCGGTTTCCAGCCACGGCGAGAGCGTGGCGATCATCCCCCGGTCCTCCATATCAAAAAACCGCCCGTCCTGAGGGGGGAAGGCAAAACATAGAAGGCCGCTGTGGCCGTATACCTTAAACTCCATATCCCGTCCCAGATTCCGGCTGTATTCCTTATAATATTCGACTTTCATATATCCCCTCCTATGCTTTTAATCCTGTTCTTTTCTCTCCTGCACAAACTGGATCATCTCTTTTGCAGCGTCCGCGTCCTTGGCGTGAGCCGTGTACATGAAATCTCCCATGGCGCCGGACCAGACCTGCGGAATCGGCTCGCACATGACCATATCCTCTCCATATTTCTCCAGGATCTCCTCGTGAGAATGTACATAGGTATGGCAATCTCTTCTTCCCGCGTAGGCGCAGCAATGCGGAGAACCATTCTCCGGCAGCAGCCGTTTATCCGCCGTCACCATATCCGCCCAAATCTGATAGACATCGGTACTGTGTCCGAAATTCATCATATCCGGCGTATACCCGCCAGCCGGCCGCATATTTACTTCCAGCCCCACAAAGCTTCCCGCCTGTCCCAGACCCTTTCTGGCTTTTTTCAGCCGGAAAAATTCCAGATGCACAAACCGGCTTCTGACATGAAACGCTTTCACGGTCGCTCGCCCCGCTTTTCTCAGCGATTCCGGCAGAGAATCCGCCGTATAATATCCCAGATCCAGCTTCTGATTCACAATATCCATTATGGAGGGAGGCCATGCGGTCATGGATTCAAAGACCGGCTCGCACTGGGAATTAATAATCGCATCATAGGAACAGATGTCCCCCTCAATAAACTCTTCCATCACATAGGCGGAGACATCCGCCTCCCCAAAAAACCGGTTCAGGTCTTCGTCGTTCTCCAGTTTCCAGGTATGGCTGGCTCCCACCCCATTGTCCGGCTTTACGATCACCGGATAGCCCACTTCCTGCAGAAAATCCTGCGCCGCCTGATATGTTGTAAGCCTTTGGTGCCTCGCGGTCGGAACGCCGGCCGCCGCATAATATTTCTTCATGGCAGACTTGCTCTTGTAGCTCTCGATCTCGTCAAGCCCCGCCCCTGTCGTAATATGGAAATCCGTCCGCAGTCTGGCATCCTGCTCCAGCCAGTACTCCGTATTGGATTCCAGCCAGTCGATTTTCCCGTATTTAAACGAGAAAAAAGCCACGGCACGAAATACTTCATCGTAATTCTCCAGCGAATTCACCCGATAGTATTCCGTCAGCGCTCCCTTTAACCGTTCGTCCATCTCATCGTAAGACCCGTCACCGATCCCCAGCACATTCACGCCGTTGCGCCGCAGACGATCGCAGAAATTCCAGTATGTATGGGGAAACTGCGGGGAAATAAATATAAAATTCATGGCATTCCCTTCCTCTCTTTCGTATCGCTCCATCGCTGATTTTTAAAAAGTATACAACATACAGCGCAAACCCGCAAGAACTTTCTCCATATCCGGACTTTCAAAAATATCCATAGGCTTCGGATTCCTCTATCTTTCTGCAAAAAAAGAGGGCTGCCGCAAAATTTCGATCAGACACAAAATGCAGCGGCGCCGGTATGTACCCGGATACCATGTATTGTATCAGATCTTTCTCTTGCAGCAGCCCCGTATTCCCTATTCCGGTTTCACCAGGCCAAAAACAATCTCCAAAACGCAGGCGAAGCAGAAGAATTTATTCTGCCAGCACAATCCGGCCACTTTTGCGGCTGGCCCGCAGGTCAATCAGGCGCTGATTCTCCGATCCCCGAAAACGAAGCATAAGATTCCGTTTCGCCAAAACAAACCGGCCGTCCACTAAGACATCAATCTGCGCAAGCATCTCCTCTGTCGCCTCACAATACCGGCTGCCGCCGGGAACCAGATCCTTCTCCAGAACAAAGCCCGTATAACACCAGATATCCTTCTCCGGAAAACATTCCCGCACCGCCCGCAAAAGCCCCGCCAGCTCCCTCTGATTTTCTATCTCAAACGGTTCGCCTCCCAAAAGCGTCAAGCCCTGGATATAGGAGGGAGAAAGCGCTGTGAGAATCTCCTGCTGTGTCTCTTTTGTGTAGGGCTGTCCATAATGAAAATCCCAGGTCTGCGGCTGAAAACAGCCCTCACAGTGATTGGTGCAGCCGGAGACAAACAGGGTGACGCGCACGCCGGGGCCGTCGGCAATATCATGTTTTTTGATCGTGCTGTAATACATAGCTTCCTCTCTCTTTGCCGCTTCTGTCTACAGATGCAGCACCCGATCCCGTATCTCCTGCGTCCGCCCCTGATTCCAGAACTGTGTCCCGATGTAACCGCATGTTCTGCGGGCTACGTTCATCTTGTCCTGATCCCGGTTCCCGCAGTTGGGACACTCCCAGATGAGCTTGCCGTTCTCGTCCTCAATAATCTGAATCTCTCCGTCAAATCCGCATTCCTGGCAATAGTCGCTCTTTGTGTTCAGCTCGGCGTACATGATATTGTCGTAAATGTGGCGAAGAAGCGCCAGCACCGCCGGGATGTTGTGCTGCATATCCGGCACTTCCACATAGCTGATGGCGCCGCCGGGAGACAGAGCCTGGAATTTTGCCTCGATCGAGAGCTTGTCAAAGGCGTTGATCTCCTCGGACACATGAACGTGATAGCTGTTGGTGATATAGTTGCGGTCTGTCACGCCGGGTATTTTGCCGAAGCGCTTTTGCAAGCACTTCGCAAACTTGTAGGTGGTAGATTCCAGCGGCGTTCCATAGATGGAGAAATCAATATTTTCCTTCGCCTTCCACTCTTTGCAGGCATCGTTCAGATGCTGCATGACCTCCAGCGCAAACGGCATGGCCTCCGGGTCCGTGTGGGACTTGCCGGTCATATAGTAAACGCACTCATACAGACCCGCATACCCCAGAGAGATTGTGGAATAACCGCCGTAAAGCAGCTTATCAATCGTCTCTCCCTTCTTTAGACGGGCCAGCGCGCCGTTCTGCCACAGGATAGGCGCCACATCTGACACCGTCCCCTTTAACCGCCTGTGGCGGCACATCAGAGCCTGATAGCACAGCTCCAGCCGCTCGTCCATAATCTTCCAGAACTTCTCTCTGTCGCCGCCGCAAGAGAGGGCCACGTCCGGCAGATTGATCGTCACCACGCCCTGGTTGAAGCGGCCGTAATATTTCGGCTGATTCGTCTCCGGGTCAACGTAGGGCGTCAGAAAGCTCCGGCATCCCATGCAGGTATAACAATGACCCTCGCCGTTCTTATCGACTTTATTCTGCAGCATGATCTTCTCTGAGATGTAGTCCGGCACCAAACGCTTCGCTGTACACTTAGCCGCCAGCTCAGTCAGATAAAAATACGGAGCTTCCTCAGAAATATTATCCTCCTCAAGCACATAGATCAGCTTGGGAAACGCCGGCGTGATCCACTGACCGGCCTCGTTTCTCACGCCCTGGATTCTCTGGCGCAGCGTCTCCTCAATGATCATGGCCAGATCCTTTTTCAGCCTTGTATCCTCTCCGGCTTCGTTCAGATACATAAAAACGGTCAGAAACGGCGCCTGGCCGTTGGTTGTCATCAATGTGATCACCTGGTACTGGATCGTCTGGATCCCCTTGCAGACCTCGTCCTGCAGGCGCTCCTCCACAATCTTCTCCCGCTGCTCCTCGGTGATTGCAATTTCCAGCTCTTCAAATTCCCGCACCACCGTGGCCCGGATCTTCCGCCGGCTGACATCGACAAAGGGCGCCAGATGGGTCAGGGAAATACTCTGGCCGCCGTACTGGGACGAGGCTACTTGGGCGATGATCTGCGTGGCAATATTGCAGGCGGTAGAAAAACTGTGAGGCTTCTCGATCATCGTGTCCGAGATCACCGTGCCGTTCTGAAGCATGTCCTCCAGGTTGACCAGATCACAGTTGTGCATATGCTGCGCATAGTAGTCGGCGTCGTGGAAATGAATGATCCCCTCTTCGTGGGCCTGTACAATCTCCTGCGGCAGCAGGAGGCGGTTCGTGATGTCCTTGCTGACGGCCCCGGCCATATAATCCCGCTGTACGCTGTTGACAATGGGATTTTTATTGGAGTTTTCCTGCATGACCTCCTCATTATTGCGCTCAATCAGACTCAGAATCTGCTGATCCGTGCTGTTGGCCTTGCGGACCAGCGCCCGTTTGTAGCGGTAGGTAATATAGTGGTTCGCCACCTTGTAGGCCTGATGGCGCATGACCTCCTCCTCCACCATATCCTGGATCTCTTCCACACTGGCGGCGCGGCTCATCTTTTCACATTTTTCGGCAACCCGGCGGACGATTTCCGCGATCTGGGCATCGTTCAGACGCTCGTTCTCTTTCACCGTCCGGTTGGCCTTTTCCACGGCGTTCTGGATCTTTCCGGCATCGAAGACGACTTCCTTACCGCTGCGCTTAATAATGTTCATTCTCTCTCAACTCCTATATCTTGTATAATCTTTCCTTCTTGAAAACTATATTTAGTATTATACAGGATATCGCGGAGATTGCAAGCCCCAAAATATATTCAGATGCTCTTATCGTATCTCAGTATAGTGTCAGTCAATAAGAAAGGAGGCTGTCACTTATGCAACAGCCTCCTATGCTTCAAAAAATCTTACATCATTCCGCCCATTCCGGCGCCGCCGGCCGGCATAGCAGGAGTCTCTTCCTTAATATTGGCAACCACGGACTCTGTGGTCAGCAGGGTAGCGGCCACGCTGGTAGCGTTCTGCAGCGCGCTTCTGGAAACCTTGGCAGGGTCCAGAATACCGGCTTCCACCATATCCACATACTCTTCCTTGTAAGCGTCAAAGCCCACGCCCACGGCGGACTCTTTTACCTTGTTGATGATCACGGAGCCTTCCAGGCCGGCATTGGCAGCGATCAGATACAGAGGCGATTCCAGAGCCTTCAGAACGATCTGCGCACCGGTTCTCTCGTCGCCTTCCAGCGTATCCACCATCTTCGCCACTTCCTTGGCCGCATGGATATATACGGAACCGCCGCCGCACACGATGCCCTCTTCCACAGCAGCGCGGGTCGCATTCAGAGCGTCCTCCATGCGCAGCTTGGCTTCCTTCATCTCTGTCTCGGTAGCTGCGCCGACGCGGATCACGGCAACGCCTCCGGACAGCTTCGCCAGTCTTTCCTGCAGCTTTTCCTTGTCAAACTCGGAAGTGGACTCGGCATACTGCGCCTTGATCTGCGCTACTCTGGCCTGAATGTCCTCGCTGTTGCCCTCGCCGTCCACGATGATCGTGTTCTCCTTCTGAATCTTGACGGATTTGGCGCGGCCCAGATCGCCGATGGTGGCTTCCTTCAGCTCCAGACCCACTTCCTCGGAGATTACCTGACCGCCGGTCAGAACGGCAATATCCTTCAGCATCTCTTTTCTTCTGTCGCCGTAGCCGGGAGCCTTTACGCCCACTACGTTCAGAGTGCCGCGCAGCTTGTTGACAATCAGAGTCGTCAGGGCCTCGCCCTCGATATCCTCCGCGATGATCAGCAGGGGAGAGCTGCTCTGCAGCGTCTGCTCCAAAATCGGCATAATCTCCTGTACATTGGAAATCTTCTTATCGGTGATCAGGATATAAGGATTGTCCAGGGTCGCCTCCATCTTCTCCATATCGTTGCACATATAGGCGGACACATAGCCTCTGTCAAACTGCATGCCCTCTACCAGATCCAGCTCGGTCTTCATGGTCTTGGACTCTTCGATGGTGATCACGCCGTTGTTGGTCACTTTCTCCATCGCATCGGCCACCATCTCGCCCACCGCATCGTCGCCCGCGGAGATCGCTGCGACTCTGGCGATCTGATCCTTGCCGTTAATGGGGCTGCTGATATTCGCAATCGCCTCCACCGCAATGTCGGTCGCCTTCTTCATGCCCTTGCGCAGAACAATCGGATTGGCGCCGGCCGCCAGATTCTTCATGCCGGCATTGACCATGGCCTGAGCCAGCACGGTCGCTGTGGTGGTGCCGTCGCCGGCCACATCGTTGGTCTTGGAAGCGACCTCGCGGATCAACTGTGCGCCCATGTTCTCAAACGCATCTTCCAGCTCGATCTCCTTGGCGATGGTCACACCGTCGTTGGTGATCAGGGGCGTTCCGAAGGACTTATCCAGAACTACGTTTCTGCCCTTCGGGCCCAGGGTTACTTTTACCGTATCTGCTACCTGATTAACTCCGGCTTCCAGTGCCGCTCTGGCCTCTGCGCCGTACTTGATTTCTTTTGCCATTGTGATTGCCTCCTATCTGTCCCGCTTAATTTTCCACGACAGCCAAAATGTCGTTCTGCTTCACCACTACGTACTCCTCATCCTCCAGCTTTACTTCGGTGCCGGCATATTTGGAGTAGATGACCTTCTGCCCGGCTTTCACCTGCATGGTCACTTCCTTCCCGTCGATCACGCCTCCGGGACCAACCGCGATCACCTCCGCCTCCTGGGGCTTCTCCTTAGCGCTGCCGGGCAGGATGATGCCGGACTTGGTGGTCTCTTCCGCTACCAGATGCTTCAATACAACTCTGTCGCCTAAAGGCACTAACTTCATTTTCGTTTCCTCCTTCTATGTCTGTCTGTTAGCACTCGTTTTCTATGAGTGCTAACCACTGGATATAGAGTATTACATTTACCGAAAAAATGCAAATCTGCGAAAAGGTGGAAAATGTGCTTTTTCCCCTATTTATCTATTATTTTCTCTTGTTTTCTTCTGTATTCACGGGTTTTTATATATTGTATTAAAATTCTGTGAAATTCCAGGCTCTCAAAAGTCCCTCCGCTCCCCGCTCCATCTCCCCGTTCTTCACGCTGGCAAAACCGGCCATCACTGTGCCGGGGCCCGAAGCCGCTGCCTCCGGGCGGATAAAGTGCCGGGAGAGTCCATAGACCTTCACCCCTTCTCTCTTTGCCCGCGAAAGCATGTCCTCCTCAGACATTCCCCGGCGGGAAGTAATCAGGATATGCACGCCGGCTTCGCCGCCGCGCATCCGAAACGAACCCGTCAAAGGCTGCAGAAGTCCGGTCAGCCGCTCCATCTTTTCACGGTACACGCCGCGCATCCGGTTCAGATGGCGCTCAAAGCTGCCTCCGACAAGAAAGCGAGTCAAGATCTCCTGATCCGCTCTCGGAACCGTACAGGCATAGAAACCGCAGACAGACCGGTAGCGGGCGGCCAAGTCTTTTGGAAGCACCAGAAAACTGACGCGGATCGCCGGTGCAATGGCGCGGGAAAAGGTTCCCAGATAGATCACACGCCCGCTTTGATCCACACTCTGCAGCGACGGGATCGGGCGGCCCCGGTAGCGAAACTCGCTGTCATAGTCATCTTCAATCAGATATGCCTCGTTCTTCTTAGCCCATGCCAAAAGCTCCAGGCGTCTGGCAATGGACATCACGATCCCCGTCGGATACTGATGGGAAGGCATAACGTATGCCAGCCCCGCGCCGCTTCTCTCCAGCTCGTCCATACAGATGCCCTGGCCGTCCAGGGGCAGCGGCCGTATTGCATGGCCAAGCGCTGTCAGCACACGATACGCCTGATAGTAAGTCGGGTCTTCCATGGCAACCGGGCGCGTCCTTCCTAGGATCTGCGACAGAAGCATCAGAAGATATTCATTTCCCGCCCCGACTACAATCTGGTCCGGGTCGCACGCAACGCCGCGGGCACCTTGCAGATAATCCCGCACGGCAAGGCGCAGACCCGGCTCCCCCTGCGGCTGCCCCTTGCCGAGAATCCGTCCGGTTTCATCGGAAAAAACTTCTTTCGTCAGCCGCCGCCAGGTCTTGTAGGGAAAACAGGACAGATCCACGCCGGCCGGAGAAAAATCACACAGCAGGGCGGTATCCTTTGTTTTTTTCTGCGCGCCGGCGCCGCTCTCTTCCTCCGCCGGCCTCAAATCAGAACTGATTTGAATACTGTGAATGGATGAAATATTCTCAGAAGAGGCGAAGGACACCACGCCGGCCATATCCGCGGCGTAGTATCCGCGGCAGGGTTCTGCGTCCAGATACCCTTCCGCCAGTAGCTGGTCATAAGCCATCTGCACGGTCGAGCGGCTCACTCCCAAGGAGACAGACAGGCTGCGGGTGGAGGGAAGGCGGGTGTAAGAGGGAATCCGCCCCTCTTTGATCTCTCTGCGGATATGCTCATAGATCTGCGCGTAAAGCGGCGTCCCTGTATTTTCCTCCAAAAGTATCGTCAATTTGGCTCTCTCCTATTTTACCCAGGCTCCGTTCTCAAAGAAAAGTATCTCCTCCCCGCTCTCAAGAATTCCCGTGATACACAAATCTTCGGTTCCCACCATGAAATCCACATGCGTTGCAGAACTGTTTCCCCCCACAGCCGCCAGCTCCTCATCGCTCATGGCGCCGCCGTCCTTTACGGTTGTGGGATAACAGTTCCCCAGCGCAAAATGACAGGAGGCGTTTTCGTCAAACAGCGTGTTATAGAACAGCGTGTTCATCCGGGAGATCGGGGAGCCGTGCGGTACAATCGCCACCTCGCCCAGACGGCGGGAGCCCTCGTCTGTCTCCAGCAGGCTTTTCAACACCTCCCCGCCCTCCTCTGCCTCATAATCTACGACCTGCCCATCCCGGAAGGTAAGGCGAAAATCCCGGATCAAATTGCCGTTATAGCTCAAAGGCATCGCGCTGACCAGCGTCCCGTCCGCTATCCGGTTATCCGGCATGGTAAATATTTCTTCGGTGGGCATATTGGCCTCAAATACGGTTCCCGTACCGGCCAGCTCCGAACCGCCCTCCCAGATATGCCCCTTTGTCAGACCCACCACAAAATCCGTGCCGATCTGGTTCTGATAATGCAGCCTGGCAAAGCCGTATTCATTTAACATGCGGCACTTCTCCTTCAGAAAACGGTCATGCTCTTCCCAGGCTTTTACGGCATCGCCGCCGTCGATGCGGACTGCTTTCAGGATCGACTCCCAGAGGCGCGACATGGCTTTGTCTTCCTCAAGGCCGGGAAACACCTTTGCCGCCCACTCTCTCTGCGGCACGGCGGCCACCGTCCACGGAATCTCACTGGCCATCATCAATTTATAGTGTTCCTTCATGGCCCGATCCATCGCGGCGTTTCGCACCTGCATCCGTCTGGGTTCTATTCCCTTAAAAGCTTCGGGATCGCTGCCCGCCACGGAAATATAACCGGCTCCGCGCCGGGAATAGTAATTGCGGGACTCCGCCAGCCACTCCGGCACAAACGCCAGTCGTTCTTTGGATGCATTCTGATAAAACTGACGGCTGCAAAGGCTGTCGCTCCAATGTACGATCACTTCTCCGGCCCCGGCCCTATATGCCTCCTCCACAAGAAGCCGGCCAAAGGCGTAATGCTCCGCGGGACACTGGATCACGATCTCCTGTCCCGGCTGCACATTTACGCCGGTACATACCACCAACCGGGCATACTCTCTGATTTTTTCTTCGTTGACTCCCGCAAACTTTTCCATTTTGTCTTTCCTTTCTTTCTCATGATTTTCTCTCTGTTCTTTGCCAGCTTTTCTTCTCCGCCAATTTTTACTCATACCACGAGCATAGCATCCCCAAAGCTAAAGAACCGATACCTCTGTCTCACCGCCTCCTCATACGCCGCCATCACATGTTCTCTTCCCGCCAGCGCTGACACCAGCATAATGAGCGTTGACTGCGGCAGATGAAAGTTGGTTATCAGAGCATCCACCATCCGAAAGCGGTAGCCGGGATAAATAAAAATGTCCGTGTTCCCGCTCCCGGCCTGTAAAACGCCCGTCTCATCGGCAGCCGATTCCAGAGTCCTGCAGCTCGTCGTCCCCACTGCCACAATACGGCCTCCGGCCTCCCTCGCCGCGTTGATGCGGGCTGCCTGCTCCGGTTCGATCTGATAGAATTCAGAGTGCATATGATGCTCCTCCACCACATCCACCTTGACCGGCCGAAACGTTCCCAGACCCACATGGAGCGTCACCTGCGCAATGATCACCCCTTTGGCCTCCAGTCGATCAAGCAGTTCCTTTGTAAAATGCAGGCCGGCCGTGGGCGCCGCCGCCGAGCCCTCATACTTGGCATACACGGTCTGATAACGGTCTTTATCCTTCAATTCATGCGTGATATAGGGAGGCAGGGGCATCTGCCCCAGTCTGTCTAATATCTCCTCAAAAATGCCTTCATAAAAAAAACGAATCAGGCGGTTTCCGTCCTTCGTTACCTCCAAAACTTCTGCGGTCAAAAGACCGTCTCCAAAACTCAGTTCCGTCCCCGGACGCGTCTTTTTTCCCGGACGGGTCAGCACCTCCCAGACATCCTTCTCACGGCGTTTTAACAGCAGCACCTCCACAGCAGCTCCCGTCCCCAGGCGGATGCCGTAGAGCCGGGCCGGAATCACTTTTGTGTTGTTGATCACCAGGCAGTCGCCTTTTTGAAGCTCCCTCTCAATACTAAGAAAGGTGTCGTGACAGATCTCGCCCGTCTTCTTATTCAGAATCAAAAGCCGTGAGGCGGAGCGGTCCGCAAGCGGGTCCTGTGCAATCAATTCCTGCGGCAATTCAAAATCAAAATCCTTTACGTTCATAAAAATCTCCTTTATCCGCGGCAAAGGGGACGCTGTCACGTCCCCTTTTTACGCTATCATCAGTTGGTAATCAAATAATCACTGGAAACATAAGCTTCCTGATCCTGGTAAATAATCTTACTCCAGCTACTGTTGTACCCTACGCGCTTTACCTTTTCTCCGGGCGCAATCCGGCCCAGCACATTGTCGTCGGTGTCGGTGGTGGGCGTACTGCGGACACGCACTGTGGAGGTTGTCAAAACCGTCTCGTCCCGCTCCTCAAAGGTCATCTCGCTGATATCCGTCTCCGGTTCCGGCCCCGCTGTCTCTGGCTCCGTCTCGTATTCTGCCAGTTCTCTCAGGCGCTGCACAAAAATTCCCAGCTTTTCGTCGGCCGCCATGACCTGCTCCATCTTCGCGTCCGTATCGCTGATCAACTGACGAACCGCGTCGTCGTTGCTCATACTGTTGATATAACCGGCCAGCTCCGAATCCAGCGCACCGGCGTTGATATACATTGTGCCGTCCTCATTGGAACAGATATACAGTTGGCTGAGCGCCGGACACAGCGTATCTACATTCAGGAACTTTACCTCATAATAAATATAAGCCACATAAGAGCCCTCTGTCATGCCCGGCTTCGTATAGCAGCTAATATTCTGATAATCCTCAATGTATTCGCCCTTCTTTTGAAGTTTCTCGCTGGTCATATCCTCTCCGGCCACAATATTGGAATACGCCTCGGCGTCACAATTCTTCATGGCCTCGAAATAGGTATGAACCAGTTCGTTTAACGCAGGCACCGCATCCTGCTTCAGCTCATACTCCGCCGGATCGGCGGTCGGTTCCTCCGTTGTACTTACCACAACCTCACCGGATGTCTGCGTCTCCTCCGGCGTCTCTGTGTCCTCTTTCGTCTTTACAGCGTCAATGACCAGCACCATAATAATCAGCACTGCTGCAATCAAAAGCACAATTCCAAATTTTTTATTATTATGAAAAAAGGTCACAACCTTGTTGATCGTTTCTGTAAGGGCGGAGGGCTTGTTATCCTTCTGCGGGGAGTCCTGTCTGTTTCCTTTCCTCTTACTGTTTCCTTGTTCTTCCACGCACAAACCTCCTTATTCTATTGTAAAAAAACTGAGATAACCCTATCTTAGCAAAGATCGCTGCAAAAATCAACAACTAAAATGTGACATTTTTCTGCGCCTTCCTTAAGGAATCGTAAACATCTTCTGACTATTCCAGGCAATCTTTCTCTTTATCGAAATAATAGATTCGGGAAGACAGATATTCCTGGCCTACTATCTGGCCATCTGTATTGATCTCCTCAAGGAGCCGTTTCAGCTCAACCGCTGAGAGCGGCTCACATTCCGGCATCAAGATCATCTCATGAATGCTGCTGGGAATCACATAAAAATTCCCGTGCTCCGACGCAAATGCTGTCAGCTTCTTTTGATTCAAAACGGCCGACGCGCCAAAATATTTATCCCGATTGGACAGAACATACATCACATATTTTTCTTTCGGCATCAGCGCACTTAAAATCTGAGAGGCCCAGAGCGACAACTGTTCTTCGGAGTAATCTTCGCGATTCGGGTACTGAGATACTTGGCGTACCAGATCTTTTCTCAAAAGCTCCTGGATCACCTGCGGCATGGGTTCCAGCTCATTTCCCAACAGCCGATCTGTATTCTCACGGGCAGTCTCATATAGTATCCCCTCGTCCACACCCCAGGCCTCCAACTGCCTGTTATGTACCATCGCTGTCCCGCTGCCGATAAAATGGTTCTGAATCAGAAAATAATACACAACCGCCAGATCCAGAAAACGCCGGTGCGGAATATCCTGCAAAAGCGGCTGATTCTGCTCGTAATTCACCAGCTTATATACAATGCGGGAGCGAAGCTTGTCAAAATCCTGAAACTCTCCGACATCCAGGTACAATCCGCAGCGGTTTGTCCGGTACTCCGCCAGAATCGCCTCCAGGATCTCTCCCATTTTCCCGCCTTCCTGGTATCTCTCATAATAAGGAGCCATATAAATGGTCGGTGAAACATTGCAGCCCGGTTCCAAGATACAGAGCGCTTCTCTCTTCTGGTTATTATTTTTGTAAATCGTATGCAGACTGACCTGCGCCTCCTCCCCCATCTCTTCCTGAAGCATTGTGGGAACAAGTTTCAAAAAAGCTTCGTACGTCATACCGTTACCTCCGTTTTTTCTGGTTCTCTATGAAAAACTGTCATTGCGACGGATGGTTTATCTGACGTTTTGTAGTTAGAAGCTATATGCCGACAGAACAGACCGCGGCAGGAACAAACGCATTCTGTGCCGTCCGGCAAACTACAGGATAAAATTCGCAGAGACAGGAATTTCCGAAACTTAGATCGGACAGAAAAATGATACAGCCAATGTCGCCAGGTCAAAGCGCAAAAGATGTGAAGCATGGAACCTTTTTTTATTTTACTGCATAGAACGTGCATTTGTCAACCGGTTCCTGTGAAAAAATTTTTAATTTACATTTTTTCCAAAAAAATACTTGCTTTTTTTTCAATCTGTTGTATAATAAGAGCGTTGCACCAGTAGCTCAGGGGATAGAGCAGTGGTTTCCGGAGCCACGTGTCGGGGGTTCGAATCCCTCCTGGTGCAGTTTTTATTATTAAATATCTTATGAATCTCACCGTTAAAAAGCGCCTGTCAGGCGCTTTTTTGGATATCCTGTGTGCCGCTCTATTTTAAAACGGTTTCTCATATCAGATTATCGTTTGAAACATTCCATGTCTGTTGCAATACGCATAAATAATTCCGTGTCCCTTCTTTCTAAACCGCACAGATATCCCCTGCTCCGGATACAGCTTTACCAAATCCGCCGCATCCGATGTCACATACGCGATAAATGAAATCGAATGTTTTTTCTCCATCGGATGGCTAAGGGTCACAAAATACTCGTTATCTACAGTCTCAACACAGATACTATGACCATCCCCATCCTTTTCCGCCTCCGCCTTTGGCAGAACCATTCCACAGCAAGAAAAAGCCCCGTTCCCCACAGATGTAATGATATTTCCGCAGACCGGACAGACATAAAAACACATCTTCCGCATATTTGCCGACTGGTTTTGATTTTCCCGCAAATCTCCTGTCAGCAGTTCGGCAATCGAAACGCCAAGCGCCCCGGCCAATTCCTCAATGATCCCAATATCCGGGAGCCCTCTTCCGGTTTCCCATCTTGATACTGTTTTATCAATCACGCCAATCTTTTCTGCAAGTTCCCTCTGCGTAATCTTTCTTTTTTCTCTCAGCTCCTTTATCGCCTTTCCTGTTACATAACTCATTATATTTAGCACCTCTCTTTCTGAATGTACATATATCATACTGCACGCTTTGCATCCGTGCAACCTATGGATCGTAGAGTTCCCATTCCTCTCTGCGTCCGTGTGCATAAAAAAACTGCCGCACAGGAAAACTCCTGTATGGCAGTCTGTCAAAACCGTACTGTATTTGTTGCCAGCGCATTCCGCCTTACTGCAGATCCGCTTCTCTCATGCTCAGATTGATGCGTCCCTTCTCGTCGATCTCCAAAACTTTGACTGTCACGACATCACCGATATTGACTACATCTTCCACCTTGCCCACTCTCTTATTGGAGAGCTTCGAGATATGAATCAAACCGTCCTTATTCGGCGCCAGTTGCACAAAAGCGCCGAAATTCATCAACCGGACCACCGGGCCGGTAAAGATCATGCCAGGCTCTACATCCGTCACAATACTCTTAATAATCTCAATCGCTTTTGCGATCATCTGTGCGTCCGTTCCGCAGACGCAGACCAGACCGGATTCGTCAATATCAATCTGTACGCCGGTATCCTCGATAATCTTGTTGATCACCTTGCCCTGCTTGCCGACAACATCACCGATCTTCTGCGGATCGATCTGAATCTTATCAATCTTCGGCGCATAGGGACTCAGCTCCTTGCGGGGCTCGGCAATCACGGGAGCCATCACTTCATCCAAAATATAAGTTCTGGCAATCTTCGTTTTGGCAATGGCCTCCTCGATAATCGGACGAGTCAGACCATGGATCTTAATATCCATCTGAATGGCTGTAATGCCCTTGTGCGTACCGGCCACTTTAAAGTCCATGTCGCCAAAGAAGTCTTCCAGACCCTGGATATCGGTCAGGACAATATAATCTTCATCCGTCTCTCCTGTCACCAGACCGCAGGAAATTCCTGCCACCGCCCGCTTAACCGGCACACCGGCCGCCATCAGAGACAGCGAGGAAGCACAGACGCTGGCCTGGGAGGTGGAGCCGTTGCTCTCCATGGTTTCGGACACGGTGCGGATCGCATAAGGGAACTCATCCTCCGAGGGCAGTACCGGCACGAGAGCCTTCTCAGCCAGCGCGCCATGGCCGATTTCACGGCGTCCAGGTCCTCTTGAGGGCTTCGTCTCACCCACCGAGTACGACGGGAAATTGTAGTGGTGCATATACCGCTTCGATGTCAGCTCCGTATCTATGCCGTCCAGCTTCTGAGCGTCAGACAAAGGCGCCAGCGTGCAGATGTTCATAATCTGTGTCTGTCCGCGCGTAAACATGCCGCTGCCGTGGGTTCTGGGCAGCAGATCAATCTCCGCCGCCAGCGGGCGAATCTCCGTGATCGCACGGCCGTCGGGGCGCTTATGATCTTTCAGAATCATCTTGCGCACGGTCTTTTTCTGATACTGATACAGCGCCTCACCAATCAGAGGAAGCCATTCCGGGTGTTCTTCTTCATAGCGGGCCGTCAGCTCGTCCTCAATCTGGCGGATATTGGCCTCGCGCACCTGCTTCACATCGGTAAATACAGCCTCTTCCATCCGCTCAGCCGAAACCGCTGCCGTCATATCCTCCCACAGTTCCCTGGGCGTCTCACATTTCGTGTAGTCATGCTTTTCTTTTCCGCACTCCGCCACAATGGTGTCGATGAAAGCGATCACCTGCCGGTTCAGCTCATGAGCGGCAAAAATCGCGTCGATCATCGTATTCTCCGGCACTTCATTGGCGCCGGCCTCGATCATAATCACCTTCTCTCTGGTGGAGGCCACCGTGAGAGCCAAATCCGAAGCTTTCTTCTGCGCGGCGGTCGGGTTGAAAACAAATTCCCCGTTAATCAGTCCCACCTGTGTGGAAGAGATCGGTCCGTCAAAGGGAATGTCGGAAATCGTGGCCGCAATGGCGGATCCCAACATAGCCGTCAGCTCCGGGCTGCAATCCGGATCAACACACAGAACCAGATTATTCAACGTCACATCGTTGCGGTAATCCTTCGGAAACAGCGGGCGCATGGGACGGTCGATCACGCGGGAAGTCAGAACGGCATTCTCGCTCGCCTTTCCCTCTCTGCGGTTAAAACCGCCGGGAATCTTTCCCACCGCATACATCTTCTCCTCATATTCCACACTCAGAGGAAAGAAATCAATTCCCTCTCTGGGCTTGTCCGAAGCTGTGGCCGTAGAGAGAACCACCGTATCGCCGTAATGCATCAGAGCGGCGCCGTTGGCCTGAGCCGCCACACGCCCGATATCCACGCGCAGAGTTCTGCCGGCCAGCTCCATCGAATAGGTCTTGTACATAATATCTCCTTTCATTCAGACAGAAGATATCGAAACTACTGAAAACGTCACCGGCTCACATCCCTGCCGATGATTTTTTCAGTGGTCTCGCGTACCTTCCGCCTTTTTCTTTTTTTGTTCTGGATTAAAATATCTTTGCTTTTTGTTTCTTTCTCCGGAAAAAGGGTGGATCGCTCCACCCTTTTTTCCAAAATTTTACTTTCTAATTCCCAGACGGGCAATCAGATTACGATATCCCTCGATATCGTTCTTCTTCAGATAGTCCAGCAGGCCGCGTCTCTGACCGATCATCTGGTACATACCGCGTCTGGAGTGATAATCTTTCGGATTATTCTGCAGATGAGCGGTCAGCTCAGCGATTCTGGCTGTCAGAATCGCAATCTGCACCTCCGGCGAACCGGTGTCGCCTTCCTTGCGGCCGTACTCGGCGATTATGCTTGCTTTCTTTTCTTTGGAAATCATTTTGTGTTCCTCCTGTTTTTTCTGTACTCACTGGACGCCAGGCTTCGGCTGGAGTAAAGCCCAAAACGGAGCGTCAGCGGCCCATACTGTACTAAATTAGCACGGAATCTGGATTCTGTCAAGCTGTTTTACAGAGTTTTTCCGGAATGCATTTCCGGGAATCCGGCGTCGGCAAACCCAAGAAAAAGCGTCACCGTTACTCTGCGTAACGGTTGAAAAGATGACGACGGCACTATTTCAAAATCACTTCCTGCCGCTCAATTACTTTGCCGCCCTGATAAAAAACAACCACATACAATCCGCTTCCCATCGAATGATTCCACCAAACTTTCCAGTCGGTGTTGTTTTCCTGCTCCTTCAGCTCCGCGGCCGTTGTCGTTAAGGTATGTCCATTCTCCTGGGAACTGATCAAAGAACCGTCCGGCTGATAGATATCAATATAAATATCTTCTATCCACTGACTGTTTTTTGACGAAACGGTATACTCAAGAACCACCTGTTCTGCATAAGCGGTTTTCGGATTCTGGCCGATCGGATTCCCGTTTTTATCCGCGTAATAAATTTTGTTTACGGTAATCTGATAGTATCTGACGCCCCCGGTTCCTTGCTCCAGATAAGAAAGTTCCGACTGTAACCTTTGATAACCCGCAAAGAGAAGCAATACAGCCGCCAGCGCCAGCAGACAGCCGATACGCCAGCGCTGAAGCTTCTTTTTTCCGCGCTTTTCTGCCGTCTCCATCTGTCCCTTCCATTCTTGCTCCTTGTCCTGCTCCCGACCGCTAAATTCTTCCCGCAGACGCGCTTCCTCCTGCCTGCGGATCTCCTCCCTGATTTCCTGCATCTGGGCCTTCTCCTGCTCCCGGATCTTATCTCTGATTTCCTGCATCTGAGCGTTCTCCTGCTCCCGGATCTCCTCCTTCTCTTCCCGCATCTGAGCATTCTGCCTGCGGATTTCTTCCCTCTCTTCCCCCATCTCTTCTGCCTCTTCCTTCTATTACGCACTGTTATTGGTTTATAACTTCTATTATACTATATTCTCTTTTCTGTTTCCACCGCTAATTTGCGCTCTTTTCTGCTATTTCCCTAACCTTTTTTGTTATCCGTTTCTCGGCTGTCCGCCGGAATTTCGTCTCCATTTTTTCAGCGCCTGCCGAATGCCTTTCCACGATTCTTTTTGTGGGTTTCGGCTGTCGGCAGGTCCTTGTCCTTTGTCCCACCGCGCTGTTCCCTGCTCGAAATTTACTACTTTACTCTAAAATAGAGCGCATAGACTAATTTTCTATACGCTCTAACGCTGTGTTTCCTATTTTGCCGTGATTACAATAATAATTCTTTAGATCAACAGGAAGTCATTTCGCCATTGCCGCCTTTAATTCATCTTTTTCAGCTTGATATACTTCTATGTTATCTAATATTTGCCCTACCAATTTTTGGGTTTCTATTGTTTGCTCCTGTATTGCTTCTTTTAAAAGCGGAAACGTTTCTTCGTCCAGAAACCATTGTACCGGAAAATGCCAGCCATGAAATCTTCCATTTAAAGGAATTTCAAGCAGATGCTGCAAATAAAATGCAATTCTATTTTTCCCATAATACACACAATTATTGTACAACATTTTGGCTAGATTCAGCTGCCAAGATAGTTCAAAGCAATCATCCTCAAAAATTTTCATAATATGCAAAATATCTTCACAACCAAGTATTTCCGAATGATCAAGCAATTCCTTCTGCACGGTATGATAATCATTCCAAATCTCATTATCATTGCCGTCATCGTCCCACAATGAAATTTCTTCCCTATGAACTTTATGTAAAAAATCAATCTTTTCAGATATACTCATTTTCTGATAATCACCAACATTATAGTTCCGAACGCCCATGAACGTACCTCCAAATGCCTATTTATTATCTCAATTCTTTCACATACAATCGGTCTGTTCCATTCCCGTAATTTGTAATATCCCGCAGATAATGGTATCCAAACTTTTCATATAAGCCAATATGATCCGTCGGAATATACGTTCTTACAAATCCGCACTCTTTTGCATATTCATTCGCAAAGCCGATTAAGCTTTCACTGATTCTATTTCCTCGATACTCTTCCATAACAAAGAGGCTTGACACCCAAGGGAATATTTCTGGCAACGGATAATAGTCGGTCTTCATAATAGAAATCATTCCCACAATTTGACCGTCAACGATTGCCGCAAACGGTGTTTCCCAATCGGTAAACGCCCATGACCGCAGCATTTCCAACATATGCTCTTTCACATCTTCCCAGGAAAAATTTTCAACAAAATGGATTAGGTTATCAGCCAATTCCGTATCCTTTTCCACTTTTTTTATTTCTAAATTTAAGTATTCTTTGCCTATATCGTCTTGAAATATCATTGCAAAATCCCCTTTATATCAATCGTTTTTCATGTTCTGCCTGTACATAAAACAATTTCATATCGTCCGATGCCGACCGCTCTCGGCTTACGGCATCGGGCAGACTGCCTCACCGGGGACTGCCCTGCTTCGGCCGCCGCCCTCCTCCCCGATCCGCGACATATGACTTTGTCTTTCTCTCTCAATGCACAAAAAATTCCAGCAGCAGCCCCGCTGTCACGCCGGCAAAGAGCAAAATCCCCACAATCTTTGCGTTATCCTTCCGATTCCGGTTCATACGAAACAGCACCAGCACCCCCACGCCGGCTCCCACCAGCAGGCCGGCCATAGCAGCCCCAAACCCCAAGGTCCCCTGCAGGTACAATTCTGTCATAATAACAGAGGGCGCGCAGTTTGGAATCAGACCGGCCAGTGCGGTCAGCAGTACGCTGAACACCGGCAGGCTCTGCATAAAAGCGGCCAGACTCCCTTCTCCCACATACAATATCACAAGATTTAAGATCACGGAAGCTAAGAACAAGAATACGGCGATACGCGCCGTATGCCGCAGCGCAGAAGACAAGACACCGGTCTGGCAGTCGCAGTGTTCCTGCTCACACAATTCATGAATGTGCGATTCTTCCTCCAAAGATATTTTTTTATGCCGCCCATCCGCCAGATCCACAAGAAATCCCACTGCCATTCCTGTTAGAAACTTCACTCCCAGTATCCGAAAAATCACGGAAAAACCGGCGGCTTTCGATAAAAGTACCGGCAGCATCTCATCGGAAGTCGATAAAAACACCGCCAGCAAAGTCCCCCGGCTGATCAGGCGGGCAGCATAGAAATTTGCTGCCGCTGCCGAAAATCCGCACTGCGGAAACAGCCCGGCTGCCGCCCCCAAAAGCGGCCCGGCTTTCCCGGCCCGGCGCAGCAGCTTCTGGGTCTTGCCCGCCGCCCGGTGCTCCAGATACTCCATAATCAGATATGTCACCAATAAAAAGGGGATCAGCTTCAGCGTATCCCCTGCTGCATCCAGCCATGCTTCTGTCACGTCATGTCTCCTGTCTGTTTTCTGATGCCAGCGGACAGAAAAACGCCTGCCGCCCGTTTTCTGTCCGCCGCTGCTGTTCCTCTGCCGCGCCGGTCAGCGGACCGCTCCCGTCAGATGGCCGATCTCTTCCACCTGATACCGCCGCATATATTCCTCAATCCCTTCCAGCACCCGTATGGTCGCATCCGGCCGCATAAAGTTCGCTGTTCCCACCGACACGGCCGTGGCGCCGGCCAGGATAAATTCAACAGCGTCCTCCGCTGTGGCGATCCCCCCCATTCCAATGATGGGAATCTTCACGGCGTGAGATGTCTGATAGACCATGCGCACCGCAACCGGCTTCACCGCAGGACCGGATAATCCGCCGGTCTGATTGGCGAGAGCAAACCGGCGGCGGTGGATATCAATCTTCATACCGGTCAGCGTATTGATCAGAGAGAGCACATCGGCGCCGCCGGCTTCCGCCGCTCTGGCCGTCTCCGTGATATCGGTCACATTGGGGCTGAGCTTCATAATCACCGGCTGACGGGCCTTTTTCTTCACCGCCGCCGTGATCCGCTCCACCGCCTTTGGATTCTGGCCGAACGCAATGCCGCCCTCTTTAACATTGGGACAGGAAATATTGATCTCCAGCAGATCCACCGGCTCTTCGGCCAGCCGTTCCACCACTTCCAGATAGTCGCTCTCCGTCTTTCCGCAGACATTGACGATAATCTTTGTATCAAACTGCCTTAAAAACGGGATATCTCTGCCGCAGAACACATCTATCCCCGGATTCTGCAGACCGATGGCGTTTAACATGCCGCCAGTGACCTCGGCGATCCGAGGCGTCGGATTTCCCTCCCAGGGAACATTCGCCACCCCCTTTGTCACTACGGCTCCCAGACGGTTCAAATCCACATATTCCCCGTATTCCGCGCCCGACCCAAAGGTTCCGGAGGCCGTCATCACCGGATTTTTCAGTTCCACACCGGCCAGATTTACTTTCAGATTTATCACAGCTCTACCTCCTGGGCTAAAAATACTGGTCCGTCCTTACAGATTCGTTTATTGTGTACGCCGGTGTGGCTGTCCGTTTCTTTCGACCGGCACACGCAGGCCAAGCAGGCGCCGATCCCGCAGGCCATCCTCTCCTCCAGCGACAGATAGCACAGAAGATTCTTCTCCATGGCATACGCTTTTACAGCCCGCAGCATCGGCGTCGGCCCGCAGGCATAGATGACCGAGCCTGTCACGTTCTGTTCCCGGACCGCATCCAGCACATTCCCCTTTGTTCCCACGCTGCCGTCCTCCGTGGCAATCGCCACATCCGCGTACCGCTTCAGATCTTCCCAGAGAAACAGATGATTGTCCCGGTATCCGGCCACCACCGTCTTCTCGCCCGGCAGCTTTTTCGCCAGTTCCAGCATGGGAGGAATCCCGATGCCGCCGCCGATCAGGATCGCCGGTTCGCCATGCAGAGGAAAGCCGTTGCCCATAGGCCCCTGCAAACGGATGGCCTCCCCCCTCTGATAGTTTGAGAATTCCTTTGTTCCGGCGCCCGCTACCCGGTACACCAGCCGAACTGCGTTCTCGTTTACCTCGCAGATGCTGATGGGCCTGGGAAGAATCCGGGCTCCATCCCGGCTATAAACCGATACAAATTGTCCGGGGTCCGCCTCTATAGCGATGGCTTCTGCATCGACCCACATGCTGTAAATCTCATCTGCCAATTGCGTTTGGGACAAAATGCGCCCCGTGATCTGCTCCTTCATCCTCTGTTCTCCTTTTTTTCACTGACACCCCAGCGCGCTGCGAATGTCCTCGATCATATCCGTCACCGCCTGCCTGGCCGCCTCCCCGTAAGCCAGCGCGCCGTAAGACGCATACTTTTCCTGTTTCCACGCCGCGATGATCCCGCGGGAAGAATTGACGATTGCACCGGAGCCGTCCGGATTGAAATAGGGGGCCAGATCCTCTGCTTTTCCTCCCTGCGCGCCGTAGCCGGGCACCAATATCAGCGTGCGGGGCATCAGGCGGCGAAGGACTTCTCCCATCTTCGGATACGTCGCTCCGACTACCGCACCCACATAGCTGTACGCCTCTCCCATGGCCTCCTCGCCCCAGGCCGCCACCTTCTCGCCCACCCATTCATAGAGCGGGCGTCCGTCGATACAGCGATCCTGAAATTCGCCGCTGGAGGGGTTGGAGGTCTTCACCAAAACAAAGATTCCTTTTTTCTCCTCCCTGCACACATCGACAAACGGTTTGATCCCGTCGGTTCCCAGATAGGGGTTGACCGTCGCAAAATCCTCCGCAAAAGGCGCAAAGCGGTTTTTTCCCACCTGCACATGTCCCAGATGTCCGGCCGCATAGGCTGCCGAGGTCGAGCCGATATCTCCCCTCTTGATATCACCGATGACTACCAAGCCCTTTTCCCGGCAGTAGGCCACCGTCTTCTGATACGCCGCCAGTCCCGGAATCCCAAATTGTTCGTACATCGCAATCTGCGGCTTCACCGCCGGAATCTGGTCCTGTACCGCGTCCACAATGGTCCGGTTAAACTCCCAGATCGCCTCCGCCGCCCCCTCTAACGTCTCGCCGTACTGTGCAAACGCGGCGGCTTTCACCTGCTCTGGAATATAAGAAAGCATGGGGTCCAGCCCCACTACCACCGGAGCGTTCAGCTCCCGAATTCTTGCTGTCAACCGGTTAATCATATTTAATCCTCCTGTTTCTGTTTTTTCTCCTTGTAATTCCACACATATTTCAGACCGATGTCATTATTGTAACATAACAGAGCATACCATAGCAATGCTATTTTTTCTTTTCCGCTGTGTTTTCGCGTTGACAAAGAACAGGAATCCTTCTATAATCAAAATAAATATCCCATGATTTTATCGACAAAAAGGAGAGATTTGTTATGAAACATACAAAAAAACATACGGCAAAGCATTCCCGGAAGCGTTTCCGTTTTGGCGTGTTAACGGTTACGGCCCTCCTTCTGACGGTCTTGACTGCCTCCTGTAAGTTCAAATCCAGCAAGTCCTACACCTTCTCTATTGAGAACGGCGACCAGATCAAGGTCACGCTGGATACCTCTGACGGATATGCCCTTTCGCAGAAAGACGGCGTTTTTTCCGTGACTTCCCAGGAAGAAACCATATTGGAAGGCGTCTTTCTGCTGGAGGAAACCTATGAGCAATACATGGAACTGTCCGAGACGACAGACAGCATGGTCGTGCTGGAAGAAGATGAGCGGAACGACGTCTCCTATCTCTTCTATCAATTTGTCGGGGAAGCCGGAATGGAAAATAATTTTATTATTTTTGTGAAGGGATCCCATACCGGTGTTCTGATCGGCAGCTTGTCCGGACAGGACGCGGCAAAGACTGCTTTTGACCATCTTTCTTTTTCCTGCGAATAGAGGGGACCGGTTTTATGAAAAAACATATTTGGATGTTTGGATTGATCTGTCTGCTCGCTCCCGCGGTATTTGCGGGCTGTACTGCCTCTGAAACCCGCACGGAAAGCTCCGGCACAGCCAAAGGCTCCTATGAACAGATCACTCCTGACCAGGCAAAAGAGCTGATGGACAATGAAGTGAATTATATCCTTCTCGACGTGCGCACCGAGGAAGAGTATCGCGCCGGACATATCGAGGGTGCTGTTTTGATTCCCGACTATGAGATCGGAGAAAAAGCCGCTGCCATTCTTGCCGACAAAGAACAGCTTATTCTTGTCTATTGTCGGAGCGGCCGAAGAAGCAAAAATGCCGCAGGCGAACTTGCGGCACTTGGTTACACAAACATCAAAGAATTCGGCGGGATCCTTGACTGGGAGTACGAAACGGTAACAGAACCGCCGACTTCCTGACGGCTGAATCCGCTTGACAGTTCCAGACACGAATCGTCAGATTCCTTCCGTATGCGCTGTCATATTTGCTTTTACAATCACCCGCCGCTCCTTATCGATCCGCCATTCGTGGATACCTGTATCCCCTGTGGCAAAGCTTATGTCGCTGTCTACGGGCAGGCGAAGAAACGCACGATATAACTGGCTTATCATCCCTCCGTGCGTGACGATTGCCACCGAAGCATCCGGACCGGTTTCGGAAATAATCCTAGAAAGAATATAGTCTGCCCGGAAGCGGAACGCGAGCACAGATTCCTGCTCGTATACGGAGGCATGAACAGGAAGAGATTCAACCGGCGGATACTTTTCCCGCGCGACAGATCTTTCTAATCCGGCAATCAATCCGTTATTGAACTCCATCAGTTTTTCTTCAGGAGTCAGCGGTATGCCGGTCGCCTCGGAGAGGCGGCCGGCTGTCTGATATGCCCGCTTCAGTGTACTGCAGTAAATCGCCGAGAGGTCATAATTGTCTTTTACAAAACAGGCCATAGCGGCCGCCTGCCTGTGACCTCTCTTTGTCAGTTCAAAATCCGCCCGCCCTTCATGGACATCCCGCAGATCCGCTTCCGATTCCCCATGTCGAATCACCAAAATATGCATTCGGCTGTTCTCCTTCCCTTAAAAAGACGCAATGACCCATTCTCTGAAATATGTCTGCAGCCATTATACCACTTACCATTCCGACACACAACACCGAATTCATCAAAAGCGGGGCAATTGTATACCAATACAGGACGGAGAGCTTGCAAAGCCGCTCCAGAAAAAGGCTGATTATTTTCGTTCATTGCCGGAGTGGCCGATATTTTTGAAAATCAGAACAAGTAATGACTATCAGAATATCCCTTCTGTAACCGGCAGCCGTTTTGTTTCTTTTCGCTTTTTTCTATTATAATCGAATAGAAAATTATATAATGTTTCTCTTATTGTCCCCCCCCCCTATATTTTTTCAATATATTCTTGCATGGGAACTCTATAGCATAATAAAATATAAGAGAAATCGCCATGCAGACAAACAATGAAAGAAAAATCCTCAAAAGATTTCCGTCTATATGTATAATTAATAAAATTTTCTTGCTTATCCGCCATGTAAAGAACTGGGCCAAATAGAAGGCATAGGAGATCGCGCTGAGTCTGGATACGACCGCCTGTATCCGCTTTCTCTTAAAATCAATGCGGTACAAACTCACAAGCAAGAAAGAAAACGCGGGAAGACCGATCCATGAAAAAAGCATGTAGTTTCTCGGAAGTATTCTCGCCGCGATACTGACAGAAACAATGAAAATAAAAATCTGTAATAAAATGACCAGCGGCTGTCTCAGAACTTTCATTATTTTTGTATTTTCCATATATGGAATTTCTTTCAGCAGCAAAATTCCTATTATAAATTCTAAACATCGAAAAAAAGGACTGTCATAGATCGCCCCGAGATCAAACTTTGATTCTATCAGAGGGGCTAACAGCAAAATCATTACAAGAATCATTCCAAAGATCCGCCGGCCCTTTGCTGTCATGCTGTCGATTACATCATGCGCCAAAGGAAACAAAATATAACAGATTACCATACAGGATATAAACCAGGTTCCGCTGTTATGCGAGACGGCAAACAGCGTCCGAAATGCGGACTGAACTCCCAAAACTTCTACCGGAAGCAAGAGCAGGTTTTGTGTAAACGTTTCTTTTCCAATCCAGATCACATACAGAGCGCTTACGACCCAATATAACGGATATATTGCAAAAAAACGTTTTTTATAAAAATTCAGCGAATCTCCGGATAAATGTGTCTTTTCCGCGTTGGAATATGCAAGGGAAAATCCGCTCAGCATAAAGAAAGCGCTCATATCCATCGCGCCGATTCGGATAAATGGATTTAGTATGCCGTAATCACACTGAAAATGCATTTCCGAGTGAAATAAAAAAACCCATACCGTTATCATAATGCGAAACAAATCCAATCCGGCAAGCCGTCTATTTGAATTTCCCCTATCCATCCTCTTTCTCTTTTCTATTTACTTTTACAAATAATTTCAAATTTTCTCTACCTGATACCAAAAATAAAGCGGTTCTTCGCAGGCATTTTCTTGCTTACAATGCAAACTCTCCATTCTCTGATATCCATTTTTCTCATAAAAACGAACAGCACGTTGATTTTCTTTTAATACATACCAGTAAATCCTATCCAATCCCATCTCCACCAGCCCTATCCGGAGAATCTCTTTCATGGCAAATGACGAAAATCCTTTTCCCATTGCCTTTGAGCGGACGGCAATGGCAAACTCCGCCTCACCGCATTCCCGGTCAATGTTCTTTAAACTAACCGTTCCCATATACTCATCCTCGTCATTGACAATCGCCAAGTGCTTTTCCTTATCTTCTTTTAAACTTTTTTCGATAAACGCGCGGCAATCGTCCTCCGTCATTCCTGCAAATTTAGGCTGCAGTCCACGGGTGACATTTTTATCCTGCATCCATTCATACATGAAAGAGACATCTTTTAGACATAATTTGCGCAATCTCATTGTCATTTGCTTGTCGTTCTCCCATCTTTCTCCTATAATTTTTCTTTCCCTGCTTCCCCTTTTATCATCTGCCACATTCCTCGGATATCGTCCCGATACATCCAAACTAAGATTCCGGTAAGGAAGATAGCTGCTGCTGCTCCCATCTCCATATTGTCCGTCAACCACAGACGCCAAAGAATAAAGAAAAAAGACGTCGCCAAACATGCCAGACCAAAATGCCCAGAAACTTCCATCAGCTTCATTCGCCGCAGACACACCAGACCAAGCACATTGGATATTCCATATCCGGCCAGAGTGGCCAGCGCGGCCCCTTCTATTCCTATCCTGGGAATCAGCCACCGGTTCAGCAGAAGGTTTGCTGCTGCTCCCACCGATAAAATCAGGATATTCGGCCAGGTCTTTTTCACTACCAGAAACTGATTTCCTGCCACCTGAAACAGCATCTGCAATAAAGGCGCCAGAAACAGATATGGGGCCACAATATAGCCCTGCACATACTCTCCAGCAAACAGCATATCATACAGAGGCCGGCTCAGGACACAGACAAAGGCCGACGCCGCAAAAGAAACCAATCCCAGATACTCAAATATCCTGCTGTTTGTCTGTACCTGATCGGCCTCCTTCATCGTGGAAAATGCAAAATACTGCCATCCTCCGGCAAAAGCTGTGTAGATCAACTGGCTGGCATGGCCCAGCTTAGCGCCTACAGAATAAATGCCTGTAGCCGAAAGTCCCAGAAGATCTGTTATCATCAGCTTGTCACAGGAATTGAAAACCCAGTAAACCAAAAAATTGGGAAGCAGCGGAATTCCTATGGCCAGCATGGGCCTCAGATAGTGAACGTTTATATACTTTCTATGAAACCATTTTCTGTTTAGCACCCCAAATGAAAGGGCTGTCACTATACCCGATACTGCCGCCGCCAAGGGCATTGCCAGAATATAATGTCCATTCAAAAGCAGCAAAATGGCAAGACTGTAAGCCAGCACCGGACTTATGGTATTCATCACCAGAAAAAGTTTTCTTTTATTCTGCATTCGGACCGGAGCCGACAGAATACTGTTTGTTGCCCCCACCAAAGTCGCCGTCGCCGTGATATAGACCAGATAAGCATTTTGTACTCCTCCCAAAAAGCGCTCGGCAACCCAATCCTTTAAAAACAGCAGCAGCAGAAATACCACTAGAGAAGTACATAGAGTAAACCCCAAGGCTGTAGAACAGATACTCTTTTTGTAGGTTTCCTCCTCTTTTTCAAAAAACATCCGGTACATCGCGTCATACATTCCCATGACAGCAACCGCGCTGGCAAACGATAGGATGGTGTTTGCCATGTCGCTGATTCCAAAATACATCGAATCCGGCAGTAAGCGCGTGACAACCGGCAGCATCAGCAGCGGAACCACTTTACTGATGATTCCTCCAAAACCATATACAAGAAAATTTTCCAGAAATAATTTGAACTTTTTCATAAGATCGTTCTATCCTCTTGCCAGACAAGGTTACTGCCAGATAAAAAAGCTTTCTATGCCCGCTCTATCCCCTCATTTCTCTCCGTTTGCGCCGGCGCCTCCGGATTCTCTGCCGAAACTGCCGCTCCGTTTAAAAACAGATCATAATCCCGAATATAATCGCTTTCCTCATAATAGCGGGAGGCCAGCACCAAGAGGACGGCATCCGGAGAAAAATCGTACATCTCCCGCCAGATATCATTGGCTATGTAAAGTCCCTCATATGGTTTCTCCAGCGAAACAATCTTCTTTTCAGCTCCGCTGTCCAGAAGAACTTTGCAGCTTCCATGAATACACACCAGTATCTGCTGCAGATCCCGGTGCGCATGGCCGCCTCTGCGGACGCCGGATTTCGTGTCGTAGAGATAATAGACCCGTTTGATCTCAAAGGGGATATCCTTCCATTCTTCCAGCGCCACCAGCATTCCCCGCTGATCGCCGTGCTGTTGAAACACATATTTGACTACCTGCATGTTCCGCCTCCTTTACTCTGCTGCAAAACGGTTCAAACATTCGATCACATAATCCTGCTCTTCTCGGGTTATTCCCGTATATAATGGCAAGCTTAAAATCTCGTCCGCATACTGTTGTGCAATCGGAAAATCTTCTTTTCCATATCCCAGATACCGGTAGCATTCCGCCCGATGCGGCGGAATGGGATAATGAATTTGTGTTTGAACGCCCTGTTCGTGCAGATATGCCTGCAGTCTCTTTCTCTGCGGGCAGCGGATTACATACTGATGATAGACATGTTCCGAGCCGTTGCGAATGATCGGTTTGATAATCTGCGGATGCACAATTTTTGTTTCATAATATTGCGCCGCTGCTATTCTCTCCTCGTTCAGTTCCTGAATGTGAGACAGCTTGACCGATAAAAGCGCAGCTTGAATCTCGTCCAGCCGGGAATTGACACCTTCAATCTCATTTTGATACTTGACACGGCTTCCATAATTGCGCAGCAGGCGCATCTTTTCAGCCAGATCTTCCCGGTCTGTCACCACCGCTCCGGCGTCTCCAAACGCTCCCAGATTTTTGGTCGGGTAAAAGCTGAAGCAGCCGATATCGCCAAACGTTCCTGTCATCCGGCCTTTGCAGCGCGCTCCGTGGGACTGTGCGCAGTCCTCCAGCAGATACAGATGATGCCTTATAGCAATCTCATGGATTTCTTCCATGGCCGCCGCCTGCCCATAGAGATGGACGGCCAGAATGGCTTTGGTTTTTTTGGTAATGGCAGCTTCTATCCGAGAAGGGTCTATGTTATAAAAATTATCCGGCTCCACAAAAATTGGTGTCGCGCCGTTTTCTGTAACGCCAAGCACGGTTGCAATATATGTATTGGAAGGAACAATGACTTCATCGCCCTCCTGAATTCCCAAAGCCCGGATCGCCAATGTCAGAGCATCCTGTCCGGAGTTTACGCCGACGCAGTATTTTGCTCCCAAATAAGAAGCAAATTCCTTCTCAAACTGTTCACAGCGGTTTCCCAGAATATACCAGCCCGATTCCAGAGCCGCGATCGCGGCGGCTTTGTATTCATCCTCATATCTTCGGTATTGGCGATCCAAGACATTGGCTTGAATCTGCCTGGTATCGTTCCCGCTGCCAAGGAATCGCATAAAATTCCTCTTATTTTCTAACGCTGTCGTTGTAGGTCTTCCCAGGTCTGTTCTAGATCCCATTGCACATTTCGCTTCAATAAAGCTTAATTCTTTTCTCTCCTTTGCCGCCTTCAGTTCCCTATCCAGCTCCTCAAAATTCTCTACCCTCACAGCATTTGCATATCCGCATGCTTTTGCAGCCGCAGTCAAATCTATCTTCCCGGCTGCCGTCGGCATTCCTCCTACTGTTTCATGCGCTCCATTATTGATAACGATATGAATCAAATTCACCGGCTTTGTGCTTCCTATTACCGCCATGGAACCCATGTGCATCAAAAGGGCTCCGTCTCCGTCCACACACCAAATCTTGCGTTCCGGCTTGCTGATTGCCACGCCAAGGGCCAGAGAAGAGGCATGTCCCATCGAACCGACCGTGAGAAAATCATATTGATGACTCTGTCCATTTGCACACCGGATCTCAAATAATTCACGGGATGCTTTTCCAGTCGTACAAACAACCGGCTCCTCGCCGGATGCCTTTACAATATGCCGGATGACCTCTTCGCGAGTCATTGTATTTTCATTCAAATAGACAACTTTTTTCTCATATGACAAGGCATTCTTTCGTATCACAAAAGCCACATCTTGTCCCGCGGCCAGAAGCGGTCGAAATGTTTCCATTGCTTTGCCAGCTTCTTCTTCTGTCGTTTCTTTTCCGATCACAAACGATGGGATCTCCATATCTTCCAGCAGTTTCCTTGTTATCTCCCCCTGGAAAATATGCTGCGGTTCATCAGAAAGTCCCGGTTCCCCGCGCCAACCAATGACGAAAATAACCGGAATGGCATAGACTTTTTGATTTAAAAGACTGGCGGCCGGGTTTATGATATTTCCCTCTCCGCTATTCTGCATATAAACCACCGGAACCCGCCCGGTTGCCAGATGATATCCCGCTGCCAAAGCGGCACAGTTTCCCTCATTCGCCGCAATGACATGGTGGCGGGAATCGGTTCCATATTCGGCATACAGATAATCACACAAGGCTTTTAATTGACTGTCCGGAACCCCCGTATAAAAATCCGCTCCCAATATTTCAATCAATTTCTCTACTTTCATAATTTTTATTCCTTACCCTGCAAATATTTCATGATACAACGGATCAATCGTTTCCCCATCCAAACGAATGGGATGGTTTCTTAGCCTAACCGGATTGACTGAAGTGGTCAGTGTCTTATAATCTTCTTTCTCTGCTGTTGGTGCAAACAGCTCTAAAGCATCCGTTATCTCTCTCCATTTTTCGGACGCGGCTTTGGAATCCTTACATCCCATAGCCTTGGCAATCTCCTGAAACGTATCGCCAAGGTACTTCTCTCCTCTTGGATCGATGCATCTGTCCATATTCTTCAGCATCCACGGAAAGAGTTCGCGATCACAAAGGGCGGCCGCATGCCCATGCGCGATCCCATAAAGACTTGTCATTTTGTAACACATAGCATGACCTGCCGTTGTCTGTGTAATATTAATTGCCTTTCCTGCTATATTGGCCGCCATTAACATGGCCGCATTCGCCTGGACGTCGTTAGCGATATAGCCTTTCCAGTTCGCAAGAATCATCTGCATCGCCTGCTTGGAATATGTCTTGCTCTCCCCAGTACTATTGACCGACCAAAAGGATTCCAGCGCATGGCAAAGCGCATCCATCATCGTACTCTTTTTCTGGTAGAGCGGCAGCGTCTTCAACACGCTGCTGTCCATTAAGACCGTTCCCGGAATACAACTGGAATCGGCAATCGACTGCTTCATTCCGTTGTAATAAATCACCGCATATCTGGTTGCTTCCGACCCTGTCCCAGCCGTCGTCGGCATTGCCAGAAAAGGGATCGTATTTGCAGTGATCTCCTGTCCTAAAAAATTTTCTGCGCCGTTTTTATCGCTGTATAGCTTGATACACTTTGCTACATCGATCGCGGATCCTCCGCCCACAGCCATGATGGCATCGCTGCCTGCTGCCTGGTACTGCGCCACGCCTTTCTCCACGGACTCATATACGGGATTCGGCGCAAAATCATCAAAGATATGTACGCTCACCCCAATTCTTTCTGTGAGCTGGTTAAAGTAGTCTCGAATCCGAAGAAACTGCAGAGAGTGATCGCTCACTAAAAAAAGATTTTTTACTGCGTTTTCCTGTAGCCAGCCGTCCACTTCCACATAGTCTTTTCTTGCCGTAAGTATCTTCTGCTCCATCCTTGCTATCCTCACTGACCCTCTTCCGGAATTAAGCGGATAATGTCCTGAAACGGCATTAAGATGCGGTCACATTCTTCTGCCCTATGATGTTCCAGAATCATCTTTGCCGCGTTTTGAACAGCCGGAACGGTTGCTCTCATAAGCTGATTCGCATAGATAATCACATTTGCCCCGCGCTTTTTAAATTCCTCCTCCGTTACCGAATGGAAGCTGGTGGGCACCAAGACCACCGGCGTTACAGCATCCTTCTCCCGAAACTTCTCCAGGAAGGTAAAAATTTCTTCGGGGTCTTTTTTTCGGCTGTGTATCATAATCGCATCGGCTCCCGCTTTCACAAAAGCAAAGGCCCGTTCCAAAGCGTCCTCCATCCCGCGATCCAAAATTAAACTCTCAATGCGCGCGCATATCATAAATTCCTTTGTTTTTTGCGCTCGTTTACCGCTCTGTATTTTCTCACAGAAATTCTCTATACTGTCCTGTGTCTGCTGTACCTCTGTGCCGAACAAACTGTTTCTCTTCAAACCGGTTTTATCTTCGATGATAACCATAGATACGCCCAGCCGTTCCAAGCTTCTGACAGTATAGGCAAAATATTCTGCTTTTCCCCCGGTATCGCCGTCAAAAATAATCGGTTTTGTCGTCACTTCCATAATATCTTCAATCGTGCGGAAACGGCTTGTCATATCCACCAGCTCAATGTCTGGCTTCCCCTTGGCCGTGCTGTCGCACAGGCTGGAAACCCACATCGCATCAAATTGATGCGCGCCCCCGTCCTGATATACAATGGTGTTTTCCACAATCAATCCGGTCAAACCGTCATGCGCTTCCAAGGCCGTGACCAATCCTTTCATCTCCAATTCTCTCCGAAGACGGCCACGGCGAATATCCGGCATGGCAAGATCCTGCCGGGTTCTTGTTTCCAAATCCCTATATTTATCCTCCTTTGTATAGGGATACTCCACCAATTTCCCGCCGTACGAAGCCAAAACAGAAACCACCGTATCCCTTACCGGCTTTTGAAATCCTGTTTTCCAGTCGTCACCATGCACCACAATATCCGGCCTGTAAGTTTCTAGATTTTCTTTGTAGGAAAGCGTCTTCTGCTCCACCACCTTATAGACTCCCGCTATGCTTTCCAGCATGGTTTTCCGGTCGGCAAACGGAATCAAAGGAAAACGCTTATAGCTCGCCACCGCCTCATCCGAGAGAACGCCGATCAGCAGCTTCCCCAATCTTTGCGCCCTTCGGATAATGGCAATATGTCCGCCGTGTATCATATCGGTAGAAAAACACATGTACACAATGCGGGATTCTGCTTCCTCCAATTTTGCAGAAACCACCGTCAAGTCTTCTGGGTTATCTATTTCCGCACACAAAAGATTTTGCATATCAAGAGCAGAGATATGACAGGCTCCCTCCCATTCGTTTAAAGCCTGTTCGGCATACACATTTCTTTTGCCGGATTCGCAGTATGCAATAATCTGGTCCAACCATAGCTTCCAATCAGCCTGTTCCAGTTTATAGAGCGGCTGTGCCGCCAGCGCCTCATCAAAAAATTCCGTTCCAACTTTTATCACGTTTTTGCCGCGCACTACCGCCTTAAAATCTTTTTCTGGAAGAGGGCGGGTCGAAGATACTGCCATACAAGACCCTACATGTTCCAGCATTCGGTCAAACACTTCGTTTTCAAATACCAGATCCCCATGCATGAGAATCAGGTCATCCATGAGATATTCTTTTGCACAGTAGATAGAATAAATGTAATTGGTATTTTGATAATCCGGATTCTTTACAAAGGTAATCGAAAGAGGCAGATCCAGGCTCCTGCAGTAATGGGCGAGAGCCGTATCAAAGGGTCCTGTCGTCATTACGACTTCCTCGATTCCCGCCTCCGCGATCTGTTTCAACTGCCGGGATATAATCGTCTCATTGGGACGGACTTCTGTCATACATTTTGGATGCTCTGAGGTGAGCGCTCCCATTCTGCTCCCCATACCGGAATTTAAAATCAATGCTTTCATTTTTTACTCCTTTATCGACATTCTTTTTACTTGATCCAACAATTCCATCCACTTTTTCAAAATGCTTTCTTTTGAAAATTTATCTATGTTGGAGTGTGCATGAAGCGAATACGCTTCACGCTGCTCCTGGCTCTGCATCATTTTATCCAGCGATGCAACCAACGATGGAATATCTCCATTCGGTATCAGCTCGCCGTTTACACCATCCTCAATAATTTCACTGGGACCTGTTTTACAGTCAAAGCTGATGATGGGGATATGCAATGCTTTTGCTTCCAAAAGAGAAATCGGAAGTCCTTCAAAATACGACGTACATATATATAGGGCCGCGTCTTCCAGTAAAGATACAACGTCGGAGCAATATCCTTTCAGATAAAAATTCGGCAAAACATTGTCCTGAATTTTTTTCTCCAGGTCTTTTCTGTAATTTTCATCTCCCATTCCGTACACTTCCCATGTCCAGTCGGGATATTTGGCGCGTAAATACTTGGCCGCTTCTATACTTCTCTCGATCCCTTTCACACGGTCCAACCGGCATATGGTAAGTATTCGATGAGAGTTTTTATTATAAGGTCTGCGCCTGCGGTAATCGTCCAAGTCAATCCAATTGTAAATATAGGATATTTTGGCTTTGTATTTGGGATACTGTCTGATATATTCCCTCTGGTCTGCTTCTGTCAGTGTTACAAAGCGGTCGCACCATTTTAATGCGATTTTCCGCTTTTTCATTTGTCTTCTGGTATTGTACAAAATATTTGATAGATTAGAATGTTCACAGATAACGGCACGAACATCCGCTGTCTTCTTCAACAAGCACACATAGAATGATGCGTTGATCCCGACCGATAAAACAATTTCTGTTTTTTCCTCTTTTATCAAGAGAGACAAAGCCCGAAACGTTTTTAAAAAATCCTTTGCAAAAGAGCCATTTCCGTTTTTAAGTCTGTGACAATTACCTCCTGCTCTCTTTAACAAATGACTGTCCGGATTGCTGCAGAACAAACTGACCAGAGATACTTCCATGTATTTTTTCAGCTCCTGATACAGATTCAAGGCAACTCTTTCACTGCCGCCATCCCTGGAAAGATCATAACATACAAGCGCTATCCTCATATCTCTTCCCTATTTTCTATATAATATTTTTTCAATTCCGGAATCATCCTTATCTTGTTCTCCACTCTCCCTTTGTGTCTCTTCATATCCATCTCAAACAACTTATATAAATACCGATATATATTCAAATATTTTGGATACCGATATCGTCTCAGTCTATATTGCCGGATAATCTGGTCTCGCTCCTTATAGAATCTCTTCCGCGCCGGGCTTTCTGTATTTGTGGAGATTCCTGATCCGATTCGATATTGAACATACGGACAAAATAGGATCTCCGCCCGCACCTTTTTAACAAAAAGAAGATACTGCCAGGTTGGTATATCTTCTATATCCCTGTACTGACTGATGAATTGAAGATACTCCTCAGATCTCAGAATAGAGCAAGGAGGAAAAGCTCCCGGCGCAGAAATAAAATTATCGTATCGCATCAGCCATAAGAGTTTTTCTTTATCCTTTGCATAAGCTAATATTTTAAAATAGCTGATTATCCCCGTCGAATGAAATCCATCTTCCCAGATCGGCAATAGGGGGGTAATGACAAGCGAATCCAATTCGTTGTTAAATAGCTCAAAAATATTGTTGGTATAGTATAGGTCATCTCCGGCTAGAAATTTAAATTCTCTCGTTTTACATTTTTTAATAGAACGGACAATACTGCTTACAATACCTTGATTCTCTTCGCTTTCCAAAATCTCGACCGACCGAAAAAGACTTCTGTTTTCTTCGAGCCAGTCCCTGGCAATGTGCAGCGTATGATCTGCGGAATGATCATCTGAAAAGATAAGATCTATTTTCATATCTTTTCCGTAGAACAGAATCAGGCCCTTTATGCTATCTAAGTGATCTCTTATATATTTTTCATGATTATAGGCAATGGAAATAAAGGTAAATTCTTTTATCATATATGCCTTCTCCATAGCAGTGAAATATGCGGCGCAACAATCATTACCACGATCAAAAGACTCATATCCAAACACGGATCTAGAAACCCAAGCGCGATCCATGCCAGGTACAGCGCCTTAAACATCATTAGATCTTCTCTTGTTTCACATTTTGCAGCCCCTGTTTTATACTGCCTAACCAGAAAGAAGGCCAGCAAAACGATCCCTATGATACCAGAGACTGCCAATATATCAAACCAATCCTGATGACACCCGACTGTCTGTTCATTGAAATTCGCAAAGCCAATTCCAAATACGGGCTTCTGTAAAAAACTGGTACAGGAAATATTTATTTTAATCATTCTTGCCGATACGGAATCCACTTGACCGCCCGTTTGCAGGAGAATATTTAACAAGGCCTCCATTCTTCTTGTCATTATGCTTGATTCCAAAGTCTGTACAATGCCAAGAATCCATGAAAAAAAAGGTTTATACAGCAAAAGAGTAATCGGAATCAAAAAAGCTCCCATGTATTTCAAAAAAGTTTTTTCCCTGCATGAGAACAGAATATAACAAGCCGCTGCCAAAGCAAAAACAATTACGGGAGTCATCATCTGGGCTTTTAGCAGCATGAACGCATTCAATGCTATAGCCGTACCATAAAAAAGTATGCTTTTCATACTCTTTTTTGTCTTTAATACTGCCACCAACAGGATCACTCCCAGCATTGCAAAAGAAAAAATCTGCGAAAAACGTATGATTCCTGGATAAAGCTCCTCATCCCCATATCCTCTGTAGCGAATCGCCAGAGGATCGATTTTGGTGTAATACAAAGAAACCATATTTGTAAAAATCATACAGGTAATTATTTCAAGTAAAAGAAGCCTCTTCTGCCTTTTGTCCAGTTCACTAAAAACGGCACAAACAACCGGCACAAACAACAATCTGAAATATTTTATCAAATGATATTTCGGGGCAAAATATCCTTCCACGCTGCTGTGTCCCAGAAAATACCGTGATGCCGCCAAGGCAAACAGCACAAACGGCAGGATACTGTACGCTTTCCATTTCCTCTCACAAAAGAAAAAGAAAATTAAGAATAAAAATTCAAGTGCGATATAGTCGTACTCTGTCAAGACAGAAAAAAAGTGAAGAGCAAAATATACCCCTAGTATTCCCGCGATCCCACTTGACCTTTTTATCGACATTTTCTGTGAAATCATATTTTTCTCTCCACGTCTCTAACCGTTTAATCCAAATTTTTTCCTGTTTACCGCGCCAAAAACAATTTTTGACGGGATCGTTCCCAGCATAATGGCGATCAGTTTTATCGTAAAATTTAATCCGGCTTTTCTGTCAAAAACCGTCTCCCAAAAATACTTTTTAGACTCGCTTCTGAGAAATCGAAACAGGAAATGATTTTCTTTGTTGGCAAAAACAGCAGGCATATACTGTTGAATTTTTATCTCATATCTCACTTTAGCGGCGTGAACCGCTCCTGGAAAAAATGTTTTGGTATAGTTCAAAAGCTCGCCGGCCGCGGTAAGACCGTACAATTCTCTTTCGCCAATCTTCCTTGTCATGATGCTTCCGGCTCTTTGAACATAAAAATATATGTCTCGATTCCCATATACGACGGCCTTGGATTCTCCAATCATCTTATAGGTAGTAGCCAGCTCCTCATACAGTTTTCCAACCGGATAAGGATATTTTTCAACAAGATCTCTCCGATATAGCTTAGCCCAGGCCGCTACTCCAAATTTCACGGAATAAAATGACTCAGCTAGCGCCTCCTCTGCCCGAAATACTTTTTGAAATTCTTTCTTCTTTTTCAAACGAGGGTCTTTCAAATGATATACAGGAACATAATGACCCACGGAAATATCTCCATGATGATCCAGGAGCAGATCCACCAGATATTGAACATAATCGTCTGCCACATAGTCGTCCGAATCCACGAATGTAATATATTCTCCGTGCGAGGCCGCCACCCCGTTATTTCTCGCTGCTGATAATCCTTGATTTTCCTGATGTATGACGAGTACATTCGGATGCTTTCCGGCGAATTGCTCGCACATGATTCCGCAGGAATCCGGAGAACCATCGTCTACCAATACAATCTCCAAATTTTCATAAGTCTGTCTCCCTAATGATTCCAAGCATTTTCCCAGATATTTTTCAACCTTGTATACCGGCACAATCACACTTACTTTAGGATACTTCATTCTGCTTCCTCTTGGTCTCTTGGTGCTAATACCGCAAAATGCGATCTCACCCTCTTGTCTTTTGGCGGCAGCTTCCTATAGTCCCCATATAAGCTAGTCAAAATCTGTTCCGTACCACTGGAGATACAATAGCGTTCTCCCTCAAAGAAAGCGGTCCTTTCCCCTTCAAACCATTTTTTCCTAAAAATTGCTTTTTCAGTATAAGAAGTTGTTGTTCCTATCACATAACGGCTGTTTTCAAAATCATAACGGCTTCTGATTTGATCAAAATACATCAGTAAAGATCTAATTTTGAATCTTTTTCCTATCTTCAGTTTTTCATTTAAAATAATCCCTGCCTTTTTTATTCCCTTCTTTGATTCCCTATTAAACGCTCCGATTTCCGAAGATCTAGCAAATCCAATCAGCATATACATAAATGAAAATTTTAAACACTGTATTTTCTGCAAGAAACGATTGTCCGGCATTCCATCCAGCGGCATAATGTCAATCCATATATAGCCTGGTTTGATTTCTCCTCCAAGAGAAAATCCTACTTTACAGGCATGATCTTCGATACACGGCTGGCTTCGATACGGAAAGCAGGCGTTATTTTTTATTGTATAATAATTGATGACATAAGGAGACATTTCCTTTTGTGCAACGGCGAGAAACCGTTCCATATCTGGTCTGGGCATCCAGATATCTATATCGTCATCCCAAGGGATATATCCCTTATGCCGAATGGCTCCCAGCAATGTGCCATAGGCCAGATAATATCTGAAATGATTCTTTTCACAGACCTCCCTGTACTTTTGCAGTATATGAAAGCAAGAAATCTGTATCCTCCGCAGATCATCATCCTGGTTCAATTCTTCCATCATCATGGGTTCCTTTCGTCCTTTGATCGGTATCGCTTTCCCCGATAAAAAATATACGGCGTATCACAGTCTATAAACTCCACTTCATGTACAGGAATCTGCTCGCTGACTGGCGGCGGCGTCATATAATCTCCATAAAGAAGGGTAAGATACTCTTTATAGCCGCAGGGAACAGGCATTTCGGTATCTTCAAATCTAACCCAGGAAGCTTTTTCAAAAATATTTTTAGGATACCGTTCCCTCAACGTATGAAATTGACCAAAGACTCTGACATGACTGCAATTCTTATCGCTCCTCGTCAAAATATATTTCTCTGCCTTTTTCCAAATGCGAAAACGGCGTTCTTGTGTCCGGTTCAGCCGCAGCAGACATTTTACCAGGGCTCTCTGTATCGCCCCTCCGCTGTTGGGAATCCGTTGCGTCCGAAAAATTGCATACTTACAAGCTTCAACAGACTGTATGAAACAACCCAGTTTTGAATCCGGAGTATAGGAATACGGCGAAATTTCTATCATGATTCCATGATTGGAATCTCTATCCCGATCTCCTGCTGTAATGTACGTTGTATTGCAGTCTCGAATGGTCAATTCCAAATGTCCGTCTATGTACTGCCTTGAAGCATCGCAAAGCATATAATGTTCTTTCTTTTCTCCGGGTTTCCATAATTGTTTTAGTCTTCCGTAATCCTGCGGCGGCATAATAATATCTACATCGTCATCCCAGGGAATAAAACCGTGTTCCCGAATGGCGCCCAGACAAGAACCAAAACCCAGAAAAAAAATCAGCTCATTGTCATCGCAGTATTGTTTAAAAAATTTCAGCAAAGCTAACAGCTTAGTCTGTAAAACGCCAATCATTTCCGGAGTCAGCTTCATAATAAAAATCCCTCTCTGCCGTATTGCACGCTACTCATGATCTCTCCCGCATACTGCTGCAATGGTACGAAACATAATCCAAATCTCTCTCAAAAAACTAAATTTACGTATACTTTCCAGATTCCACTGCATTTTCTTTGGAAGGATCTCTTCTAGATAAATCCGATCTGCAGATTCTGCTTCGCGCAGCCATTTGTCTTCACTTTTAAATCGGATGCTTGCCTCACTTGTTATGCCGGCAGGCAGTAACAGCGTAGCTCTAAATTCCGGACAGTACTGCTCCACATACTTCATAACCTCTGGCCTAGTTCCCACAAAACTCATGTTGCCATTGAGAACATCGATCACCTGGGGCAATTCATCCAACCGCAGACGCCGCAATTTACGGCCAGCTTTTGTAATCCTTTTGTCATTCTCTATTGTTACATTGGCGCCGATTTGATCTGCGTTCTTTATCATAGTACGAAATTTATGAATATAAAACCGCCGCCCATATATGGTCACACGCTCCTGGCGGAACAATGCGGTTCCTGGACTGTCCATTTTAATCCAAATCATAATGAGAAACATGGGAACAGCCAAAATAACAAGCAAAAGCAGAGCTAAAACAAAATCAAATATACGCTTGAAAAGAAGAGAGATTTGTTTTCTCTTTAAGATTTCATAGTATGGTCTAACTTCCGGCACCTGAAGAAACACCGGCAATTCTTCCCAACGCTTTAACATGCATCGCTCCCTTATTTCCTGTCATACCTTACCGATTACTGTTTTAAGCACGTTGCAAACATACGCAACATCATCATCAGACAGTAACGTATGGAAAGGCAATGTGATCAAATTTTTATAATAATCATACGTATTGGGAAAGTCCTTGATATCCCAGCCATATTTTTTATATGCCGTCATCATCGGCAGAGGCTTAAAATGAACATTGGCTGCCACTCCGTATTCCGCCATTTCCTCAATTAAGCGATCCCGCTCTTGTTCTCCGATTCCCGGCACACGAATCAAATACAGATGGTTGGAACTATCTATATCCTTTGTGCGGTGAACCATATAGCTGATTTGAAGTTCCTCACAGACAGCGTCATACTGTTTTAAAATCTCTGACCGCCTTTTGAGAAGAGCCGGATAGCGGTCCAATTGGCGAAGTCCAATTGCCGCCATTATATCTGTCATGTTACATTTATACCAAGGCCCCATAATATCATATTCCCAGGTACCGATTTTTGTTTTGGATAGAGCGTCCTTATCCTGTCCATGCAAGGACAAAAGCTGGTACATATGATAAATGTCACTATTTTTTATACCGGGTATTGGCCTCCAGGCAGACGCCCCGCCCTCGGACGTCGTGAAATTTTTTACTGCATGGAAACTAAAGCTTGTAAAATCCGCGATCTGCCCACAATACTTTTTACTTCCATGAACCATCCGAGAAGCGCCAAGGCTGTGGGCACAATCCGCCACGACAGCAACTCGTCCGATTGCTGACTGTATGTTTGATGAAAAATCCAAAAGAGGATCCCCCGATCGGACTTTCGTCTTATATAAATCTTTTTTTCGCTCTACAATCTCAAATATTCTATCGTAATCGCAGACCACACCACCCAAATCTACTGCTATAATCGCTTTCGTTTTTTCTGTGATTGCCTTTTCCAGTTTCGCATAATCCATTTCCGGCATATGTGTATCCGGATCGCCGTCTTTCTGCACATCTACAAATACAACAGCGGCCCCGCAATGTATCGCCGCAGAAGCAGAAGCCGTGTATGTATAGGCAGGTACAATCACCTCATCGCCAGGACATATACCAAGAATTCTGAGATTCAATTCTTCTGCCGCCGTAGCAGAATTCAAACAAACAACCCGGTTGCTGTATTTTTTATCCGCCAATTCTTCTTCGCAGTCAATATCCACTCGGCCTGTCTCTAAATAAGCCGCTAACCTCTTTTCCAGTAATTTCGTCTTTGGACCTGTAGTAATCCAACCAGAACGCAACACCTTTACAACCTCTTCGATCTCAAGCTCACTGATATCAGGCGGACTGAAAGGAATAATCCGCTCAGCATCCTTCTTACTCATAATCGCTTCTATCTCCTTTTCGGGTTTCCATTTTTCTAAAATCCCCTTTTTTATTTTTTATAAATTATATTATTTTTATAATCTCTCAGATTCCATCTATCTAAGTTCCCATTCCATCCCAATCTGCGTCAGTTTCTCTTCTCTTTCCTCTGACAACGTTTTCCGGTTCCCCTCCCTTCGGCTCTCCCTCTGCCGGTTTAACCACAAATCCAGACGAAAACCATCCTCGGTTGTATATCCCCTTTCCACGCGCAGATGACCATTTGTCTTATAATAGGCGTTCGCCTTCGCATAGGCATTCTCCCATGCCCTCTCAGACGGCGGCCGCCAGTCCATTCCGATGGATTCCAGGCATTTCTTCTGCTCTGTTGTCAGCCAATCTTTTGGCGTGTCCTCCCCCGCCTTTTGTGTCGCACTCCTCTCCTTCTGATACCGATCCCTCTGACGATACAGCCATTTCCCCAGCCAGACGCCCTCCTGCGTCACATAGTTCTGCGGGATATCCAGATTTCCTTCTCTTTCATAGTATCGGCAGGCCAACTCCCATTTTTCTGTCCAGCCATCCGACTCCCATGTCATACCCAGCTTTCTCAGACGCTCCAACCGCTCCGTTTCTTTTTCCGTCAGATTTCCCTCCGCCAACCGTTTTCCCAGCGTCGTCCTCTGTCTCCACAGCCAGCGTCCCAGCGGAATTCCCTCCTCTGTCAAAAAGCCAGCCGGCATCGCCAATGTCCCCTTTTCTTTCCGGTAGCGCGCCGCTTCCTGATAGCAAGCTTCCCAGCGTTCCTCGCGGTTCCCTTCCCAGCTCATCCCAATCAGCTCCAGGCGGGCGATTTGTTCTTTTGTCAGCGGCAGCGCTTTTGGATTGCTTCCCTTCCGGTTCTGTCTCTGCGTCAAAATCCAGTGACCCAGCCAGACGCCGTCCTCCGTCTGAAAATCGGCCGGCACGTTCAAATTGCCATATCTCTCATAGTATGCTTTGGCCGCCGCATAACCGCGCTCCCAATGGTAGGACAGCTTGTCCCAGATCATTCCGATCTGCTCCAACTGCCTTCCTCTCCAATCTGTCAGCAGCCGGCTCCCGTTCGTCCGATATCTCCGGAGATTGTTCAGCCACAAGCCCAGGCGAAAACCGGTTTCCGTCACATAGCCGGTCTTTACATCCAAGTTGCCGTTTGTTTTGTAATATTTCACCGCCTGCGCATACGCGGTCTCCCACTGTCTCTCAAAACAGCTCTCCCAGCCGATTCCCAGCTCCTCCAGCTTTTTCTTTTGCTCCCCGCTCAGCTTTCCGGGAACTTTTCCCGCGTAAATCCGCCTCTGCGTGAGCAGCCAGCTCCCCAAGGGAACTCCCTCCTCCGTCTGAAAATGGACTGGTACCTGTAAATTTCCGCAGCGTTCCCGATACCGGACAGCCTCCTGATAATAATCATCCCAGCTTCTCTCCAACTGCTTCTGCAATTCCTGAAAGAGCAAACCGGCTTCTCGAGTCTCGTCATAAATCACAAACCCTTTTTCCGGTATTCCGGCTGTCTTATTATCCCGGCTGCCTTCTCTGCCGTCTTCGTCTTCCTCTCCATCTGTATTCTGGCACTCTGCCATTCTCCAGGCCATGGCCTGCTGATACTCTTCCTCGATGGAACCAAAGCTCTGCAGATTCTGGAAATTGTTGACCAGATCCAAAATCAAAGGCCGCTCTTCCTCCCCCTCTTTGCCGTTTGGCTTTCCCGCCGACAAAGCCCGCCCGATCTGCTGCCGGTATACCACTGGTGAAACCGTAGGCCGCAGCAAAATCACACCGTCGATATCCTTTACATGGATTCCCTCGTTCAGCATATCAATGCACAAAAGCAGCTTCAGATGCTTTCCTCTATCTTCCTGAAAGCGGCAAAACTCCTCGGCGTTCTGCGCTTTTTTTGCATATACGCTGTAGAGACGATACTCTGAGTCAACCCTTCCAAACCATTCCCGGGCCTGCCTTTCAATCTTCTTTAAATGCTTTCTCCCGGAACAAAACACCAGATATTTTCCATTCGGTTTTAGATACCGGAAAAAAATTGTTTCCAGACCGTCCGCCTGCTCCAGCGCCCGGCGCAGCTTTTCCCACTGTCTCTTCGCCCGTTTCCTGCGCGATTCGTCCGAAAGCCGTGCGATTCGTCCGGCATAACTTTCCAGCTCCTTCTCCCAGGAATAGACAGACAAGACATAGCAGGGGGCGCGCAGAATTCCCTGGGCAACCGCTTCCCCCAGCGTCATCTCCGACGCGACCCGGCCGCCAAAGAGTTCTTCGGCCATATCCCGCTGCTCGTCCAGATACCGGATGCTGGTGGCGGACAGTCCCAGCACCTTTGCCTGCGGCCAGCATTTCAAAAGCGCTTTCACCCCGCTGCCCCACTGGGCGGCGCCGCAGCGGTGAAATTCATCCAGAATCACATAATCAGGCCGCAGATGTTCCACCCGATCCCGGTTGGCCGCCAGCCTGGCATACGTCAGAAACGTAATGCGGTCCGCATGGCTGTCCGGATTTTCGCGCTTCCAGTTTTCTTTCTGAAGCGCAAAGAGATACCGGCTGGGTGAGAGCCAGCAAATGCGGGCCTCTGCATGTTCCTCGGCCAGACGAAAGGCGATAAAGGACTTTCCAGTTCCGGTGGGATGTACTATGGCAGCGCATCCTTCGCGCTGCAGCATAGCTTCCGCGGCCTCGTATGCGTTCTGATTATGCGAATATAGATTCCATGCCACCGAATATTCACCCCGTTTATTATCCGGAATATTTTCGTTAAACAGGCTATTTAACGAAAATGGCGGGGAAAAACCCTTAAAATAAGGGCTTTTCCCCGCCGCGTTTTCGGCTCTTGTCTTCCAGAAAGAGCATCTTGCTCTTTCTTCCATCGGAAATCCAATATTTTTTTCGGAAAGTGTTGCAATCTTTTTCGTTTCGACGTATAATAACAAAAGTTTAAAGGGCAATTGTCCATTCTTAAACCAGTCGATAACAAATTTTTTTCGGGATTCTTTTCGTTAAATAGCCTGTTTAACGAAAAAACCGCACCCGTTTGGTTACAACTCTTCTATTTTTTTGGCTCTGCGTTCCCCACAAAGAAAGAGGCCGCCTCTTTTTCCTTACTCTCCCTTTACAAATCCTGTTTCTCCGCAACCATACAGCTTAACTTCCAGCAAATCAACGACACTGCCAGGATAAACGCCATGGCTAAAGCCAAATACAGATACCCCTCATTCTCTGTTATCAAAGGTTTGGGAATCCACTGTTTCTGCACTGCCGCAAAATACACACCATATATCAAAAGAAAAGGGATCATATATACCAGCGTCATAAGCAGGCGCGCCTTCTCTGCACCAAATTTGGTACAAAGAAGAATACTCACAGAGGTACAAAAAATCGGCAGAACTCCGCAGATGACTCCGGTCAGAATGTTTTCTTTTAGCGGCAGTTTCAATATCATGCTGAAGAGAATCGCTATCAGCATAACCAGCATGATGCCGGCTGCCTCCAGAATATACATAAAAACAAACTTCACAGAAATCAGATCCCTTCTTTTCACCGGCAAAGTCAGAGCATACCGGTTCCAGGACGAAGAGGCATCCAGGCTTATGCCGTTCACGACCAGATTAGACAACAAAATCATAAGCATCCCCGACATGTATATCATATTTCTCATAAAAAAGCCCAGCATCACAAAAATGACAATGGTAAATGCCTGTGTTTTCAAAGTAGTTTTTATCAAACTGTACTCTTTAATCAGCAGACCCTTCATACGTTTTCTCCTTTCACTGTGTACAGAATGATCTCCTCAAGTCCTGCCGGATCCATCGCCCATTCGGGATACCGGCGCTTTATCTCACGGCGATCCTTCACCATCACATCGCATCCAAACTGGTTTTTACGCCGTCCCACCACCAGATTTTCAGGAAGCCTGGCCGCCTGTTCCTTGGCCGCGTGGACAATTCCGTAGTTTTCCAGAAGATAGTCTTTCTCCTCCTCAAAACAGATTCGGCCCTCGTGAATCAATACGATATAATCGGCCGCCTTTTCCAGATCACTGATAATGTGGGAAGAAATCAGAATGCTGTGATTTTCTTCCTGTATGAACTCCAGAAAGATATCCAGCAGTTCATCCCGCACAATAGGGTCCAGACCGCTGGTGCATTCATCCAGCAAAAGCAGTCTGGCATGGTGGGATAAAGCCACAGCCAGGGAAAGCTTCATTCTCATTCCTCTTGAAAAATCCTTATACTTTTTATCTCTGGCCAAATGAAACTTCGTTAAGTAATCATTATATGCCTGACTGTCCCACTGACGGTACAGTTTCTGCATCATTTTTTCGATCTGCGCAGCGTTCAGCAAATCCGGGATATGCCCCACATCAAAAACAACTCCGATCTGCTCCTTCCAGGCCGGGTCTTCCCGCTCTTTCTTTGAAAGTCCTAGAATCTCGACTTCTCCCTCTTCCAAACAAATCAGATCCAAAATGGCGCGGATCGTCGTACTCTTCCCAGCCCCGTTCTCCCCGACAAATCCTACGATACTCCCCTGAGGAACACAAAAGCTCACATGATCCAAAACAAAATCCTTGTAGGTTTTGGTAACGTTTTTTACAACTATAGCGTCTCTCATCAATCAATCCTCCCAAAGCATGCCAAGCAGCTCCAGAAATTCCTCTCTGGTCAGTCCGGCAGCTTTTGCATGGTCTATGGCGGCCTGCATCTTCTGCTCGATCTCCCGCAGGTTCTCCTCCCGCATCATTTCCGAACCCACATCGGCAACAAAACTTCCCTTGCCCACCACATTGGTAATGAATCCCTCGCGGGCCAGCTCTTCATAGGCCCGTTTTGTCGTGATCACGCTGATCCGCAGTTCTTTGGCTAAAAGCCGCATCGACGGCAGCGCATCGCCGGGACGGAGATCCCCTCCCATAATCATCTGCTTGATCTGTGCCGTAATCTGCTCATAAATAGGTCTTCCACTGGAATTACTGATAATAATGTCCATGTGTGTGTTTCCTTCCTCCCTGAACTTCTCTGCGCCGCTTTCCCGACGGGCAGCATCCGAGAAGTTTTGGTAGAGTACTGTACTCCTCTTCACAGAATCAACGCGCGAATATACAGTACTGCTAAATGCGCATTTTGCATAATATGTACAGGTCTGTGTCTCTGCGTCGTCACGTCAGAGCGCTATATTGTATATATTATCTATATACAATATACCATTATAGAATACATCTGTCAATAGGAAAAATAAACCTGCAAACGCGCCCGGGCCGCCGCATACAAAACGCGTCTGGGGATTTTCCGAATTCAATCGACAGCAGCAATAAAAAATGCTGCAAATCATCCGGTTTCCGCAATCTATCCGCGCTCCAATGGCGTCATATATCGCGGGAAGCCTGGATTTTGCAGCACCCCTTATATTATCTTTGCAGTACCTCTCTGAATTCTGTACTACAGATACCGAACCGACAAAATCGCCGCTCCCAAGATAACCAGAACAGCGCCTGTCGCCCGATTTAACGTCGCAGCACTAGCTTTATTGGCAAAGCGGGCCGCGACTCTGGCCCACAAAAGCGTGGACAGAACACAGAACAAAAGAACCTTCCAGTCCGGCGCGCCGCCGATGGCGAAATGACTGGCCGCCCCGGTAAAGGCTGTAAAAGCCATAATAAATACACTGGTCCCCACCGCCGTCTTCAGCTCATAGCCCAGGACGCTGGTCAGAATCAGCAGCATCATCATGCCGCCTCCTGCTCCGATAAAACCGCAGATAAAGCCGATCAATACGCCGCACACCACAGACTGCACAAACCGTTTTTTCGGAGTGACCGACGTCATGGCTTCCTTCGTGGTCATAACTGGCTTGACAATAAATTTCACGCCCAAAAGCAGCGTCATAAAAACGGAAAAGCTGCCCATGGTTGTATTGGGCACCAGGCTGGAGGCATAGCTTCCCACCAGTGTGAAGCAAAGTACGGCAAGCATCATGACCAGACCGTTTTTAATATCGAGGTTCTTATTCTTTCCGTAGGTATAAGCGCTGACTGCGCTGGCCAGCACATCACTGGCCAGCGCGATGCCCACCGCCTCATAGGCTTCCATATGCAGAAAAGTGATCAGCATGGGACTGATGACGGCAGCCGCGCTCATACCGGCAAATCCGGTTCCCAGACCGGCTCCAATGCCTGCAATAAAACAAATAATAAAAGAATACATTACATTTCCTCCCGCAGTATTTCCCGGACATTATCCGTAATTTTTCTGAACGTCTTCTCCATGGCCTCCGCCTCTTCCGACGAGAGATTCCGAAAAACAGCGGTAAAAAAACGAAGCTGCGCCTGCCTGCCCGCAGAAACGGCAGCCTCAGCCGCCGGCAGAAGCCGGATATGAGCAGTGCGCCGGTCTCCCCGCTGAAAGCTTCGCTCCAGATACCCTCTCTCCTCCAGATCAGCCAGCGAGGATGAGACATGGGATTTGGTCAGCTTTCTCTGTTCCACGATATCTCTTGCCGTATCAAAAACAGGATTATTTGCCAGAAACAGCAGCACATCCAGCTCCGTGCGCGTCATGGAAAAACGTGTGCATACCGGCTCTACCGACTGCTGATACAATTTCCGCATCAGACCGATTCCTTCCCAGAATTCCATCTGCATCTTTGTATCTCCCTCTTTTCGTATGCCAAATCGACTAGACAGTTCTTTTTTATACAGTTCTTTTTAGAACTTTATTAGTATAACACAATTTTCTGTTTTGTCAATCTCTCTATCTTTTATATCTATCGTATCTCAGTTTTCAGCATACGCTTGATTTTATCGCTCATGTTTTTCTTACTGTGCCATCTCTTCCCATTTTATCCCTTTTCTTTTTCCTTCTTATCTCTCTTTTTCTTCCTATGCTGCGCATTCGTTATTTTTCTATATATATTTTGCTTTTCTCTCGTGCGCAGTTTTCCTGTATCTCCTGGATCGTCTGGGGGGAAATCAGAAATTCCGGAATTCCGCTGGCATAGGGAGCTATATCATACTGCTGAAAATAAATCATCATTCCCTCCGGCACCAAATAAAAGTTTTCCGGCCGAAAGTGTTCGCGCAGAAGAGACGGATAATCCTCAAAAAAGGAGCTTGGCGACGTCCGAAGCCGCTTCGCAATCTGCTCCTCTATGGTCTGAAACAGTGCTCTTTGCAGGGATAGATCAAAATCGGACATGGAAAAACACGTCGGCAGGCAAATCCTCTTTCCATTCTTGAAATTCCAGGTATTTGAAGTGCGAAGCGTGCTGCCGTGAGCGCCTCCCATATAGGAATAGTGGTCGGCATACAGGCTGGTCACACATCCCTCGTTGTACGTAATCTGATATGTGATCTGCCATTGATAGCTGGGAAAAGAGGTCTCATCAGGAGGGAGAAAGCCCGCCTGCTCTTTCGCACGCTCAAAAAGAATGGTACGGCAGTATTCCTCGGCCGCTCTGGCCTCTCTCTCGTACACCGCGTTTATCTGTTCGGCCGCCTCGCTCGAACAGGTGGTTTCAAAAGAAGGATAATCAATCTGGTAAATCAAAATTGGAACGTTCCCCTCGTACATGGTGTCGGCCAGAGTATTCTGAAATATAGTCTGCATTATTTTCCCCAGACTTTTTTTACAATATATGAAAGAATCACAAGTTCTGTAACCAACAATCGACCGGGAGCGTATGATAGGGGTAAGGGTAAGAAAAGAGGAATGAACACATGAATCCAATATGCCGGCTCAGCGATAATACAAAGCGTTATCTGGAGCACTTTTACTGCATTCTGGATGAAATGACCGCCGCCATGACCGGGGCAGAATTGACCGAAAGTATTTCCTATGACTTTATTATTCAGATGATCCCGCATCACCGCGCCGCCGTCGAAATGTCTGAAAATCTTCTGCAGTACACCACCTTCCTGCCGCTGCAGGGTATCGCACAGAACATCATTCAGGAACAGACCGAGAGCATAAAACAGATGCAGGCCGCGCTGCCCTGCTGCAGTCAGCTTTGCAACTGCATACAAGATCAGTGCCTGTACAGCCGGCGCACAGAACAGATCATGGATACTATGTTTACAGAAATGGGAAATGCCGGTGAGACAAACTGCATCAACAGCAATTTTCTGAGGGAGATGATCCCGCATCACCGGGGCGCGATCCGAATGTCGGAAAATGCGCTGCACTATTCGATCTGCCCGGAGCTGCTCCCTATTCTGGAAGCGATTATCTGCTCCCAGAAAAAAGGCGTGCGGGAAATGGAACATCTTCTGCGCTGTATCAGATAGCCGGATATCGGTCCGGCTATCTGATACGGACCTTTCCTAAGAAATATCCTCCAGACGGCCAAAGCGGTATCCCATCTCTTCCCACTTGGTCAGCAGTTCATCCAGAATCTGTGCATTGGTAGCCGAGGTACTGTGCAGCAGAACAATCGCGCCGGGATGAATGCGGCCGAGAAGTTTTTCAAAAGCTTCCTCTTTCGTCGGCTGATCGTTCTCATACCAATCCACATAGGCCAGGCTCCAGAAAAACGTCTGATATCCCATGGCATTCGCCATTTTCAGATTGCTCTCGCTGTATTTGCCCTGAGGCGGCCGATAAAATTTCGTCATCTCCTGCCCTGTCACCTGCTCATACAGCGCCTCCAGATCTTCCAGCTCCTTCTGAAACGCCGCCTGGTCCGAGATACTGCCCATATCCGGATGGTGATAGGTGTGATTACCCACCGTATGGCCCTCCTCCACCATCCGCTTTACCAGTTCCGGGCTGGTTTCCAGATAATTGCCCACCAGAAAAAAAGCCGCCGGCACACTGTGCTTTTTCAAAGCGTCCAGTATCGCCGGCGTATTTCCGTTCTCAAAGCCGGCATCAAAGGTCAGATAGATCACCTTTTCCTCCGAGGAGGCTACATACCAGGCATTGTATTGTTTCAGTTCTTCCGCGCTTACGTTGCCCGCGGGCTTGGTCCCTTCCGCTCCGAATCCCAATCCCCAGTTCTCCGAATTTTCGATCAGCGCCGACGCAGCGCTTCCTCTGTGAGCCATAACCCATGCGCCTACTACCGTCCCCAGCAAATACATAAAGACAAACAGGGCCAGGGTTCCTGCCATCTTTTTCAAATGTTTCTTCATAAAATTAACCGCCTGCATTATACTCTCACTGACAGTATATAGCCGCAGGCGGTGTTTCATGTCTCTGCAATGATGCAGGGAAGCGTTATTTCTGTCTTCTGGCTCCCACAGTGCTGACCTGACGCAGTTTATCGCGCAGCTCTCCCTCGATGCGCCCCAGCTCCGCCTCGGCCGCCATCCTCTTCTCCTTGCCCTCGTCCTGGATCTTCATCACTTCATCCAATGTGGCAATCAGGGACTGATTGGTGTGCTGCAGCGTCTCCAGATCAACGACTCCTCGCTCGGATTCTCTGGCCGTCTCGATGGTAGCGGTCTTTAAGATATCGGCATTCTTTTTCAACAGTTCGTTGGTCAGATTCGTCACTTCTCTCTGCGCCTTGGCGGCCTCCGCCGAATGGGATACCCCCAGAGCCAACACCATCTGACTCTTCCACAGCGGAATGGTATTGACCAGTGTGGACTGAATCTTCTCCGAAATCATGGTATCATTATTCTGTACCAGGCGGATCTGCGGAGCCATCTGAATGGAAATCATGCGGGTCAGCTCCAGATCGTGAACCTTTTTCTCAAAGCGGTTCACCAGGGAGAGCATATCGTTTACCGCCTGGGCGTCCTCCGGCAGGCCGCTCTGCGCCGCCTTCTGCTGCAAGGCGGGCAGTTCCTCTTCCTGCGCCTTTCTCAGACGCTTCTTACCCGCCAAAATATACATGGACAGTTCCTTAAAATAGGTCTTGTTCAGCTCATACAGTTTATCCAGCATGGCCACATCTTTTAAAAGCGTCACCTGATGGTCTTCCAGCACATGGACGATCTGCGTTACATTGGTCTCGGCTTTGGCATACTTTGCCTTCATGGCTTCGATCTTGTTGGAACCCTTTTTGAAGATGCCGAAAATACCTTTCTCTTCCTCTTCGTCAAAGCTGCGCAGCTCCGAGACCACCCGGCTCAGCGCATCCCCGATCTCTCCCAGGTCTCTGGTCTTGACATGACTCAGCGTCGTCTCGGAGAAATCCGACATTTTTTTCTGCGCGCCCGCTCCGTACTGCAGAATCAGATTGCTGTTGCTCAGCTCGATCTGACTGGCAAAATCCTCTACCATCTTCCGCTCCTCCGCGGACAGATTGCTCTCGTCAAATACCGGCTGCTCCACCGGCTTCGCTTCCTGGGCAATCACGGCCGCCGGCGTCTGCTCTTCTTCGGCAAAGGGGGTAAACGTCAAGGTCGGAGCTTCCGCCTGCATCTCTTTCCATTCTTCCATCTTAGACACTCCTCTTTTCTCTTTGTGTTTCTATTCTAGCGGGACTGGACGGCACCCTGCCCGGCCATGCTCCCGGATTCCTCCGCCTTTTTCTGCGCCTCCCCAAAATCCCACATATACTCCGCATCCGTCTCCGTGGCCGCTTTCCACGCCTCTTCCGTCAGCCCCTCCTGGGCCAGAAGCGTCTGCAAAACGGAGATATCCGCCGACACATCCATGGCGGTATCGGCAAACAGGCTGTCAAACAGCTTTTCAAACGCCTGGTTAATCGTATCCAGAGACGCTTCGATCTCGGTCTTGGCCGTGGTGATGTTCTCCCCGGCAATCGGCTGCGCGTCAAACTCCCGGTAGGTTTCCACCAGCTTTAACGTGGTGGGCAGATAGTACTCCTGAAACCGCCGAAGCTCCGGCAGCTTCTCCGGTGTCTTGCGGATCTGCGCATAGATCCGGCCGACCGACTTCTCCAGCCGGCTGAGCTTCTCGGAAATCTCCACGCCGGGGATCGCGTCGTTGGCCTTTCGGATCGCTGCCAGATAATCCCGGCCGCGCTCCATCGTCTCCCGAAGCTGCCCCTCTTCCCGGCTCTCCTCCCGTTTTTCTTCCTGTATGTTCTTCTTCGGCTCTACCTCCTGGCTCATCGTCTCATACTGTGTATAGGTCTCGTGATCCAGAATAAACAGATTCTGCGCTTTGCTGATATGCCCCTGCGGAAACATGCCCAAGCTGATCATCTTTCTCAGATCTTTGCGGACATATTTTTCCGTTTTGTGTACAGCCGCTGCCAGGTCCTGAATTTTTACATACTTCTGTCCCCAGATTACATTTACATAGGTGCGGAAACGCTCCAGCCTGGCTCGGTCTCTGGCGCCCTTGGAGAGCATGAAAATACCGCCGCCGCACAGCGGAGCCACCACAATCCCGCCGACTACTATCAAACCAACCGTTTCTATGCCTTCTACCAGGGCAAGCGACCCGAACATCAAAGCCATCAAAACACCGACTGCCAACATCACGCTGCCGAATACCGTACACAGCACATTGGATATCACGCCCTTCGGTCTTCTCGCAATCAGATCCGCCGGTTTTTGAAACGCCTGCTTACTCTGTTCTCTATCCGCCTGAATGTGGGAGTGACGCCATCCGGCCGCCTGGCTCTGCTCCATCTGCCGGCGCACCGCCTCCGCGCGATGTCTGGCCGCCTCCGTCTGACGCCTGGCCGCTTCTCTGGCTCTGGCTGCGGCCTGTTCCACCTGGCTTCGGATCGCGCCGGGCTGACCGGCCATTCCTCCTTGGCCTCCCCCGGCTCCTCCCTGACCGGCAAAACCGCCTCTGCCGCCCGCCCGCGCGCCCTGCCCCTGCTGGCCGGCAAAACCATATCGGTGGCCTCCTGTCTGGTTATGACCGCCCGGTGCTCTTTGATTCTCTCTTTGGTCTCCTTTATCTCCCTCCGAAAAAGCGCTCCGGATCTCCTCCAGCGCTTCATTCACCGAATCCTTAATCTGATGATTTAAATCCGCAAAATCCATACTGGTGATTGCGTCCTGCACAACAGTACGTATCTCTTTTCCTATGTCGTTGATCTCTTTTCTGTACATGGCGGCTCCTGAATGCATAAACAGCGGAATCGGATTCCGCAGGATTTTGTAAATTCTGCTATATCAGACAGTATACCACTCTTTTGCTTTTGGTGCTATCCTTTTCTTTCATATACAAAAAATCTTAAGAATCCTGACAGAGTTATCCCATCTCTTCTGTGAGGCATCACAGACGGCAAGACAGGGGCGGATGACCTTTTTACTGCGGCCGGCGGCGCGGCGCGCGGGAACGGGATTTGGTCTGACCGGAGCGATAGCCATGCCTGCCTGGTCCCGCAAAACGGGAGGCATCTTTTGCCCCGCCGTCATGGGAGGCCCGGCCGCCTGGACGAAAGGAGGCGCTGCGGCTGTCCGTATGAAATACCGAGCCGCCCCGCCGGCTGCCGAAACAGTCGCCGCAGATACCAAACGGCGTGTTCCACGGCAGAATTTTGCCGCAGAGCCGGCACCGGCGGCGATAGTTCTGCAGATCCTTGGCAATCGCGCTGTCGATGGCGGCGGCCAGGCGGTCTTTTTCCATTGTCACCCGCTCTTCGTCGCAGGGCCGGTCAAAACGGTGGCACATCTGGTAATACAGATCGAGTTTTTTACAGGCCAGCTCCATCTGCAGAAGATCCTCCACATCGCAGTCCGGAAACGGTAAAAGCGAATCCCCCGCAAGATATATCCGGCAGGCTTCCAGCCACTGATTCATCAGCTCCTGGCTTTCGATGTCAAAACCGATGGTGATCATACGGTACAGAATTTCATTGGCTTTCTGGCCCGTCATGCCGATTCCCGCCCCCCGCAGCGCCTTTAAGAGCGTCAGAGGTTCTTCTGTATCCATCTTGTTGTACTTTTCCGGCACCTGGGCAAAGGACCACATCCGAATCAGATCTTCCAGCGCGTAATCCGACTGCAGCAGAGCCTCGGAAAAAGTCAGTCTGGCCTGTGTAATCGTCTCCGGCGCCGTCTCCAGGTTGCGGCGGATCACGTCGTTTTGCTCGATGCAGGTCACAAAGCCCTCGTCATACATGCCCAGGCGGCCGGCCCGACCCGCAATTTGTCTGGTTTCCGACGGCTCCAGAAGCCGGCGCTGCCTGCCGTCGTACTTCACGATATCCATAAACACAATCCGCCGGATCGGCAGATTCATCCCCATACCCACCGCGTCGGTCGTCACCAGCACGCGGGATTCTCCGTCCAAAAAACGGCGCACCTGCCTCTTGCGGGCCGCGTAGGGCAGCGCGCCGTAAATCACGCTGGCCGTAATGCCCGCCCTGCGAAGCTCCGCCGCCACGGACAGCACCGTTTTGCGGGAAAAAACCACCAAAGCATCGCCGTCCCGTATATCCTGCGGAAAACGGTAGGGCTTGTCCACATAAGTCAGAGGAATTTTTCTGCGGTGCCGGACAATCTCACAGGTGTCTCGGCAGTCCGCAATCAAAGCTTTGACGATATGCTCGGCTTCCGGCGCCATACAGACATGAACCCGTTCTGCACGCACGCCCAGGATCGCCCGCGTCCAGGCGGCGCCCCGCCCCGGATCCGCGATCATCTGGCATTCGTCGATCACCGCCACTTCATAGGGATGGCTGACGTCCAGTTTTTCTACCGTGGCGGACAGAACCGTGGCGGAATGGAGAATATCCTCTTCCTCTCCGGTCAGAAGAGAACAGAAAATCCCTTCCTCCAGCATACGTTCTTGTACTTCCATCGCAAGAAGGCGCAGAGGAGCCAGGTAAACACCGCTTCGCGCCTGCTTTAAATCCGACAGCGCCTCGTAGGTTTTCCCCGTGTTGGTGGCTCCCACATGGAGAATAAAGTGCCGCTTTTTCTCTCTGGCCAGCGGGTACTCGGTCGCCGGAGCATCCGGGATCGCCTCTTTTACCTTCGTCAGAATCTGCGATTCTATGTACCGGGTCCGGTACGCTTTCACCGGCGGCAGAATCAGCATTTCTTTTCTGCTGTGATAAAAACAGGCAAAAAGCTCCTCCAGGGCAGGCTTGTCCTCCTCCAGCCGGTCATATGCGCCGTAACGCATCTCCGCCAGACGGCCGCACACGGCGAGAACCTGGGGCAAAGCCACCACAACCTGCGCCTCATAGAGATGCCTCTGTTTGCAGTCCTTCAAAACCGGTACCAGATGAATCAGTTCCGACACCAGCGTCTCGTCTTTGATGCGTTTCTGTCTGCCGTGGCGCAGCACAGTCTGAATTTTCTGCTGTAAATCTTTCAGAGAGTCATGGCAGGTACGGGCCGGCATCTCCTGTAAAATATCCTGATACAGTTTTGAAAGTTCCTGTTTTGTCATCATCAATTATTCGCCGCCTTATAGATTTCATAGAGTTCCGGCTCGTCCAGCACTTTAAATACGCCGACCTTTCGGGTTTTCTGATAGGTGCAGCCCAGAGCCAGAGCCCGCAGCACCTCGTCCTCCTGAATGCCGATACCCAGCGTGGAAAAATTCGTGGGCATGCCGATGGAAGAAAAGTATTCCTCCGTGGCGTGAATGCCGGCGATCGCCGCCGACTCTTCACTGGACCCGCGCAGCCCCCAAACATTGGCCGCAAAACGTGCAAAACGGTTGACATCCGTCTTATACACAAACCGGGCCCATGAGCCCCAGACCGCAGACAAGCTGGCGCCGTGCGCGACGTCAAAGCGGGCCGACAGTTCGTGGCCAAGCTGATGCGTCGAAAAATCCTTCTGACCTCCCAGCCCGGTCAGACCGTTGTGAGAAAGGCTGCCGCACCACATCAGCTCGCTCATGGCGTTGTAGTCATGGCTGTTTTTCACGGCGATCGCTCCGTTGTGGATCACAGTGCGAAGCAGAGCCTCCGCGATCTCATCGGTCAGTTGATTGGCCGTATCCGGATTAAAATACCGGTCCATCGTGTGCATCATGATATCCACCACGCCGCAGGCCACCTGGTATGACGGAAGCGTGTAGGTCAGCTCCGGATTCAGCACGGAAAATACCGGGCGGAAAAAGGGCGTATTCAGTCCCTTCTTCTCCCCCTTCTCCAAATTGGTCAGCACGCCCGAATCGCTCATCTCGCTTCCGGAAGCCGAGATCGTCAAAACCACGCCCACCGGCAAAGTCTTCGTCACCGTTTCCTCGCGCGTCCAGAATTTCCAGATATCCGTGTCTGGGCTGGCGGCTCCGACGGCAATCGCTTTACAGGTGTCGATCACACTGCCGCCTCCGGCCGCCAGGATAAAGTCCGCCCCAAAATCCAGCGCTTTCTTTACTCCCTCTCTGGCAAAATCCAGATAAGGATTCGGATGGACGCCGCCCAACGTCTCACAGGCAAGGCCCGCCGCCTCCATCTGCCCGGTCAGGCGATCCAGCAGACCGCTTCTCGCTGCGCTCCCGCCCCCATAGACCAGCAGAACACGGCTGCCGCCGTATTTGCAAATCAGAGACGCGCACTGAGATTCTGAATCCTTTCCGAATACGATCTCGGTCGGAATGTGATATGTGAAACTGTTCATAAATTTTTTTCCTCCTGGTATAATAATCCATGCGTTTCGATTTTATTATACCCCCTGCAGACGTTTCTGTCATTCATAATATTCTGCTCTGACAAGAGTATTTCCCAAAAACCGGAGGAAAAAACGCCTTCTCGCATCCGCTCCCGCAAAAAATTTCTCCGAGAACCGTAAGGCAAATATTACGACAAACTGTCGATCGCGTGATATAAATCGAGGCTTCCCCAACCCCACTCCCGGTTTGGGTATGTCAGATTGGGGTTGCGCCCGGCCCCCTGAATCAGAATTGCCCGGATCAGATTGTTATTCATAAACGGACGGTTCCGCCGCACCACCCCCCACTCCAGCAGACAGGAGGCCGCACCGGCCGCGATGGCGGCCGCCACGCTGGTGCCGCTTCGCCGGATATACTGCCCATTTAACCCCGGCCCGTAGACATCCACGCCCGGAGCCGCCAGATCCGGCTTGATTGTACCCAGAGTCGTATAGCCTCTGCCGGAACGGATATAGATCCCGCTGGTATTGTGGTTGTAAGCGCCCACGGTCAGCAGCCGCTCCGTGGCGGAAGGCACGGTCAGCGTCGTGTCCGGATTGGGGTCCAAAAAAGAGGTTTCTTCCCGAATAAACCCCTGGCAGGGCAGCCACATGTTAAAGATTCCCGTCACATAGTAGCTGCTGTAGACCCGCACCGTCCACACGCCCGGAGCCGGCGTCAGAAAACGCATCACGACTAAAAGACTGTTGGCGCGCACCTCCAAAAAGCGGTAGCTGACATCCACAACCGTACCCTCCAGAGGAAAACGGATCCGCTGGTTTTCCCCCAGCCTGGCGGGAATCTGCGGCACATAATCACCGCCCGGTGAGAGAATGGATACGGTAAAGCGGTCCGGTACGCGGGACCACAGCTCCAACTGAAATCCCCGCTCATCCGGCGCCACTCGAATTTCCACATCCCGATAGCCGCCCTCCTGCTCAACCCGCCCTTCGTAGTGATGGCCCAGGCCGCTCTCATTTCCCGCCGGCGCCACCGCCGATACACCGGGACGCGCCAAAAGCATATCCAACGTCTGGGACAGCGGCGACAGCCCCGTATGACTGCCCCAGTTAGTACCCATGCTGCACAGCACAACCAACGGCATATCCAGTTCTGTCTTCAGCCGCTGCAGATAGGCCACGGCCAGCATAATATCGTTCTCCTGGTAGGCCGGCACATTGGGCTGGATCGCGAAAAAATCCCGCAGATACTGCTTCGCCGGCTTCAGCTTTACGATGGCCAGCATACTTTTCGGAGCCGCCCCGATAAACTGCGCCTCCGGCCGGTCGCTGCCCGCCGCGATCCCGGCCAGAAAGGTTCCATGTCCCTCCGTGTCCCGCGACGGCACCACAGAGAAAGGCGTCGCAGAGCGCAGCGCCTCATTGATCTGCTCCATCCGGTACTCGGAACCATAGGATAGCCCCGGAGGCAGAGTCCCATCCTGAATCGTCTGATCCCAGATCGCGGCGATCCGTGTGCTTTTGTCCGGGTTGCAGAAAACCGGATTGCGGTAATCGATTCCTGTGTCGATGATGCCGATCAGCACGCCCTCTCCGGTCAGCCCCAGCGCCGATTCCCGCACTCTCGCAATCCCGGAAACCGTCAGGCTGGAGCTGTCCTGCGGCGTAAACAGCTTTGGGATAGCCCCGTAAGACAGACTGCCGTAATTTAAAGGCGTCCACATCGATTTGGGAACATAAAAAGAGAGATACCGGCTGTTTACCGCTTGGCTGCAATAATTCTCCGGTATCATCTCCACTTCTTCCGGGAAATAATCCTCCAGGATAAAATCCCCATAGTCCTCTGACATAATATTTTCTGTACATTGTCTGCGTTCGGCTTCGCCCGGCATGGCAAACCCCCGGCATTTTTTCCTAGTATATGCCGCCGCATCTTCAAAAATTCCTGGGATTACGCCGGCTCCATCCCCCGCATGGCAATCCGCGGCCCGCCGGTATGCTCCAGAAAATCTTTTGTGATCGTAACCGTCCCGATATTGTCATCCTTGGGAATCTCATACATGATATCCATCATATATTCCTCGATGATCGAGCGGAGGGCTCTGGCTCCTGTCTCCTTCTCCATGGCACGCCTGGCGATCACTTTCAGCGCCTCCTCCTCAAATTCCAGACGGACTTCATCCATGGCCAAAAGCTTCTGATACTGACGGATAATGGCGTTGCGCGGCTCCTTTAAGATCCTAAGAAGAAGCTCCTCTGTCAGTGACTCCAAAGCCACGATCACCGGCAGGCGGCCCAAAAACTCCGGGATCATGCCGAAGCGGCGCAGATCCTCCGTGGTGGTCTTTGCCAGGATATTCTTATCCTTTTCAAAGGTGTCTTTCAATTCCGCGCCAAAACCGATGCCCGCTTTTTCATTGAGCCGCTGTTTAACGATGTCCTCCAGATCCGGAAACGCGCCGCCGCAGATAAACAAAATATTCGCCGTGTTCACCGTCGTCATCGGCACCATGGCATTCTTGCTGTTGGAGCCCACCGGCACCTCCACATCAGCGCCCTCGAGCATCTTGAGGAGTTCCTGCTGCACGGACTCACCGCTGACGTCCCTGGTCGTGGTATTCTTCTTCTTGGCGATCTTGTCGATCTCATCAATATAGACAATCCCTCTCTCAGCCCGTTCCACATCGTTGTCCGCCGCCGCCAAAAGCTTGGTGATCACGCTCTCGATATCGTCCCCGATATAGCCGGCCTCCGTCAGAGAAGTGGCATCCGCAATGGCCAGCGGCACGTTTAACAGCCGGGCCAGCGTCTTGACCAGATAGGTCTTGCCGCTGCCGGTCGGACCTAAGAGCAGCAAATTGGATTTCTCAATCTCGATCCCGTCGGAGGGATCGGCCAGCACGCGCTTATAATGATTGTAGACAGCCACGGAAATCGACTTCTTTGCCTGTTCCTGTCCTACCACAAACTCATCCAACTGCGCTTTCATCTGGTGGGGAGCCGGAATCTGGCTGCGCTCAAATTTCGGCGCTTCGGCTTCCTCCTTGGCTTTTTTCTTCTTCAGCTTCTGCCGCTTCGGCACCTCGGGGCTGTTCATTCCCAGCTCGTTCAGATTGATCAGATCCATTCCCATATTGGGGTAGTTTTTTAGTATCTCCTGATAATTTCCCAGCAGATTGCCGCTTTGCAGCGAGTTAAACGCTTTCTGCATACAGTCGGAACACACGTCCATATTGCCGGGCATACGAATCAGACGGCCTGCCCGGTTCTCCGGACGGCGGCAGATAAAACAGACTTTTTCATAGTCGTCGTCTTCCTGCTTGTCTGTCTCTGTTTCTTTTATGTCTTCGCTCTCTTTCGGTTCCTGGTACTCTTCACTCATTGTCGTAGTTTTCTCCTTCTCGCAGAACGGCTGACAGCCGTCTCTTGGTGGCGCGCCAACCGGCGCATATGTGTTTAGTATACAGGACTTTTTGCTCTGTTACAAGTTAAGTTTTTCTAAATACCCACAGAAAAACCGCCCGGCTGTCCGGACGGCTTTTCCAGAGAAAAAGGGAAATGAACAATATTTAAACGGGATTTTTAATGAATATAATCCCTCTTGTAACCAAGCGTCACCTCAAGCGCAATCTCTTCATACGCACCGTTTGCCTGCCGGTAAACGACGACGGACACCGTCTCGCCGCCAGAGAAATATTCCAGCGCATTCTGTAAATCTTCCTTGCTGCCGATCGGGTACTGGTCAACGGAAGTAATGATGTCCATGGCTTTCAGCCCGGCTTTCTCTGCAGGCGAATTTTCCGTTACATTGTAGACATACACGCCCTTGGGCATATTGTAATCCTTGGAAGAGCTGTCATCCACCGATACGGGCTGGATTCCCAGATAGGAAGCATCCTGACTGTCCACCTTTTCACGGGATTCCCACTGCATCATATCGCGGATCAGATCTGTCACCAGTGAAATCGGAATCGCATAGTTCATGCCTTCCACTTTGGTGTCGGAAACCTTTGCCGTATTGATGCCGATCACCTCGCCGGAGGCATTTAAGAGCGCGCCGCCGCTGTTGCCGGGGTTGATGGCCGCGGAGGTCTGCAGTACGGTCAGTGTCGTGCCGTCATTGGTCGTCACTTTCCGATCCAGGGCGCTGACGCAGCCGGTCGTCACGGACTGTCCATATCCCAACGCATTGCCGATGGCTACCACTCCCTGCCCGATACGCAGCTCGTCGGAGTCTCCCAGCGTTGCAATGGCGATGGCGTTCTTTGTCTCATCGGACAGAGAGTCCAAAGGAATGGAGATAATGGCGATATCCGAGCTGGCCTTGGACGCTTTGACCGTGGCCTGCGCCGAACTGCCGTCCACAAACTGAACGGTCAGGCTTTTATTGTCAGCCACCACATGATTGTTGGTGACGATAAACAGCTCCTCTTCATTTTGTCCGATAATGATACCGGAACCGCTGCTCTCCGTGGGAATCTCTGCATAGTCCTGCCAGAAACCAAATCCCTGGCTGCTGTAAACACCGGTATTGACGATGGAAACTACCGAGGGGATGACCGACGCCACCATATCCGATACATCGGTCAGAAGCACTGTACCGGGCTTGTTCTGGTTGGCCACCGTGGTCGTCTGCGGGATCGTTTCTTTCGGTTCTGTCTCTTTCTCCGAACTGTCCTTGTCCTGCCTGTTATCCGCGTTTACCCAGCTTTCTTTTAACTGGCCCACCAGGGTGTGCGCACTGTAACCCCCGGCCGCCGCCAGACCCACGAGAAGCAGCATTCCAAACGTCACAACTATGACCCGGCCTACGCCGCCCCGCTTTTTCGGAGTGGAAAATCTGTCGTCAAAGACCGTCTCATCCTGGCTGAAATCCGCTGCAAAATCGTTTGATTCCCCCCTGGAATTCTCATCTCTGTTTTCATTGAATTCTTCGTATTCGTTCATGCCGGTACATCCTTTCTATCAAGATAAACATCTGTACAGGTGTTTTCTGTTTGTATGCCTATACTATAAAAAAAAGATGTGTTAAAACTGTGAGGAAACCTTTAAAAAAATATGGAAAAAAATACGGCCTGCCCTTCTCTCCTCAATCCGGCGCGGAGATCCCGGAATATTTTTCGATATACTTGCTGATCGCCTTGACAGTCTCCGACGCCTCGTAATCCTCGTTCTCGTAGAGAAGCTGATGCAGGCGCACTACATTCTGCTCCAGGCCCACAGGGAAGACAAAGTCTGCGCCCCCCTCTTTGACTTTTTTTGCCTGCTTGTCAAAAGGAAATCCCAGTGTCTCCACAATGTTGAAGCGCGCGATCACCTCGGCCAGAGGAATCAATTCGCTGACCTCAATATTTGTGGAAACATACTGCGGAATCTCGTTCAAGATACTGATTAACGTGGGAAGGCTCGCTGTCTTTGCCTTCTCCAGCATCAGGTTCACCACCTGCCGCTGCCGCTCGGCCCGCCCATAATCGTTGTCTATGTAGCGGATGCGGCAGAACGCCACGGCCTGTACGCCGTTGAGATGCTGGTATCCCGGCGCATAGATATAATCCGATTCAAAGTCGTCCGGGTCCGTAAAAAGACCGGTGGAGTTTCTGGTCTCCTGAATGTAGCCGTTGATATATTTCATCATGGAATCCGGCACTTCAATATCGATCCCTCCCAGCAGATCAATGGTCCGGGCCACGGCATACCAGTTTACCGCCACATACTCCGTAATGTTCAGATCAAAATTCCGGTTCAAAGCCCCCAGTCCGCCCAGTGCGCCGTCCCGCCAGTACATGGTCGTCATCTTCCGGTAAGCGTCCGTATCCTGAGAATCGTTCATGAACGTATCCCGAAAAACAGAAACCAACTTGATATCGCCGGTTTCATTGTTGATGCAGACCAGCATGACCACATCGGCATGTCCCTTCTCCTTGGTCATATCTCTGGCGTCGGTGCCGAACACCGCAAAGGTCCGGTATCCCTTCAGTGAAATAAGCGTATTTTCCGACAGATCCGTGTTCACCTTCACATCGCCTCTGGAAAAATCCGCCTTGATAATGCTGTCCCATCTCGTCACCAGATACACGGCGATCAGCAATACGATTAAAACCAGCCCTTCCAACACCAGAATCGCCGCTTTGCGGCGGCGGCGTTTTTTGGTTCGTACCTCGTTTTGACGTTTGTCCTGATATGTTCTCTCTGCGATCTCCTCCGCCGTTACAGAACGGCTTCTGTGCTTTACCGGCGGGGCCTTTTCTCTCCCTCTCGCCATAAAAAACCTCCTGTTTAATACGCATTTTTATTGATAAATCCGTGAACCACCGTCAGAAACAGAATTTTAATATCAAATCCCACGGTCCAGTTTTCTATATAATACAGATCATAGTCGATTCGTTTGCGGATCGACGTGTCGCCGCGGTAGCCGTTGACCTGGGCCCAGCCGGTCATGCCGGGCCGCACCTGATGCTTGACCATATAGCGGGGAATTTCCTCCCGAAATTTTTCCACAAAAAACGGCCGCTCCGGGCGGGGCCCCACCAGGCTCATATCCCCCTTTAACACATTGACAAGCTGCGGCAGCTCGTCCAGGCTTGTCTTGCGGATCAACCGTCCCACCTTTGTCACGCGGCTATCCCCTGCTTTCGTCCACTCTTTCTTCTCTTCTCCCGGCCTCTGCACGCGCATGGAGCGAAACTTGTACATGGCAAAGGCGCGGTTATGAAGCCCCACTCTCTCCTGGCGGAAAATCACCGGACCGGGTGAGGACAGACGGACTGCCAGATATGTCAGAAGCATAACCGGGGAAAAAACAATGAGCGCCAGTACCGAGCCTACGATATCAAAAATCCTTTTGATGGTGGCGTTAAACGAATCGGTCAGCGGTACATGACGGATGTGAACCACAGGCAGACCAACCAAATCTTCGGTAAAGGGTCTGGTGGGAATGATATTATTGTAGTCGGGTACAAACTTGGTATGAACGCCGGATTTCTCGCAAACGGCCACGATATGCTCCAGTTTGTCATACTCGTTCAGCCCCAGCGTAATCACAATCTCATCCAGGCGGTTTACTGCCAGGATATCTCCCAGCTCTTCGGTGGAGCCGATGACATGAATCCCGCGGTACTCATATCCCCAATCCGTATTGTCGTCCAGAATCCCGCGGATTTTATATCCCCAGACCGGATTCTCCATGGTCCGGTCAATATAGCCGAACGCAGCCCGGCTCAAGCCGACCAAAAGTACATGCTTCTGATTATAGCCCTTGCGGCGGAACTGCCGCAGAGCCTGGCGGACACTGTAGCGAAACAATACGTCCCCCGCCGAATTTATCAAAAAAAACATCGCCAGCATGGGACGGGAAAAGTCCTGCAGACGTTCTTTTCCCAAAAACAGAATCAGAGAGAAGACCAACAGCACGATCAGATTCGCCTGCAGAATGCTGTTTACCTCCCGGATACTCTGCGTCGCCCGCTTCGGCGCATACAGGCGCAGCACCCAGTAAACACACAGCAGGCAGGGAACCAGGAAAAAGAGAGCCGACATATACTGATCAAAACGGTACACGGCCTTAACCGGACCGGTGAACGCGCTGAATATCTGCAGCCGGAACACACAAAAGTAAGCCGCCAGATACGCGGCCACAGCAACCAGCGCATCCAGCAGTACCGCCAGATTATTCAAACGTTTTTGATTCTCTTTGATCACGGTCTTTCTCCTGAAGTGGAATGATCCGGGCCGGACAAGCCGGACCCTATTGTGCTATATTACCCCAATCCCGGCCAGATTGCAAGGAAAAACAAGAGATCGTTTTCTTAAACTTTTCTGATCCGGCGCTTTAGAAATTCGTAAGCATAGATAAACGTATTGCCGATCAGCTCGCCCTCGATCTGCAGATACCGCCGGAAATTCTCCGCCCGAAAGCGGACTCTCCGGCACCGGTTCAAGGTCCGAAAGCCTTCTTTCAGGCCGCCGACGTACTCCTCTCGAAACCCTCTTTTGGTGAAAAAACGGATTTTAACCATATAGCCGAACGCCAAGGGAACCGCATTGAGCAAAAGCTGCGCCGGCGGCATGTTCTTGTAATTCAGATAGACGCTGTTGCGGGCCGCCAGGCGCACCTTGAAAGGATTATATTTGGAGCCGCTGGTTCCGCTGCCCACATGATACACGACCGCCTCCGGACAATACCAGTTTTCATAGCCGGCAATCCGCGCCCTATAGCCAACGTCCAGATCCTCCAGATAGGCAAAATGCGCCTCGTCAAAATATCCGATTTTGCAAAAGACGCGGCGTCGGTAGATGGCGGCTCCGGCACAGGCGGCAAAAACCCGCCTGGCCTTCGTATAGCCGTCGCTCCTCTGCCCCACCCCCCGCTGAAATCCCCATCCGATCACGGTATACAGATCTCCCGCGTCATCCATTCGGCTCTTGTCATAAAGCTGAATCATCTTGCTGCTGACGGAAAAGATGCGCGGCGAGCGTTCTATGGCTTCCTCCAACGAGCGGATATAATCCGGATCGACCTCGGTATCGTTATTTAAGAGAATCACATACTCCGTAACCGCCGCCCGAATCCCCCGGTTCACCGCTGCGGAAAATCCGGTGTTTTTTGAGAGCGCCAGCAGATAAATCGGAAAGCTTCTGCCCTGGCCGTCTTCTCGCTCTTTTTCCGGCGCGACTTGGCTCTTTCCCGGCAGGCGTTCTCCCGGCCGAAGACGCTTCAGCCCCGGCAGATTTTTCTTCATCCAGGCCACGCTTTTATCCGTTGAGCCGTTGTCCACCACCAGAACGCAGAAATCCTTCTGAGACTGTCTGTCCAGCGCCTGAAAACAGGCTTCCATAAAATGTTCTCCGTTATAATTGGGTATGATTACCGTTGTTTTCATCGTTCACCTGTCCTCATAAGCGCCGGGGATTCTCTTTTTTGCAGAACCCCAGGCGTCTATAAAACCCTCTTCTCATAGTCAATTTCATAGGGATTTCGCAGCGTAAAATCGTTGCGGGCCAATGTCAGATTGATATTGTAGCAGGGATCGCCGGCACGCAGCGTCTTCTCCCACTTTTCCTTGAACCGATCCATCTCCCCGTTAAACCGGGCCACCTTCTGCGGCGTATTCTCCAGTCCTCTGGTCTTGGACTCGTAATGATATGCTTCCACCTGCGCGTTGTACAGAACACCATAACCGGCCTGCCCTGCCTTCAGGCACAGATCTACATCGTTGAACGCCACAGCCAGATCCTCTGAAAAACCGCCGACCGCCTCAAAAACCTGACGGCCAATCATCAGGCAGGCTGCCGTCACAGCGCTCAGGCGCTGGGTACACCGGTCCCTGGCCATATAGCCGAAATCGTACCGCGGCAGCCCCGCAAAGGCATGTCCGGCCACACCGCCCAGCCCCACAATCACACCGGCATGCTGCACCGCGTCGTCCCCGTAGTACAGCCTGGCCCCCACGATGCCGATCTCCGGGCGCATACAGGGATTTAAAAGTCCGTCAACACAGTCGTGTGTAATCATCTCCAGATCATTGTTCAAAAGCCACAGATACTCACCGCGGGCAAAGGACGCGCCGAAATTGTTGATGGCAGAATAATTGAATTCCCCCTCCCAGACCACCACCCGCAAATCCGGGATTTCCGCCTTCAGCCGCTCGTAACAGGCAAAGGTCTCCGGCTGTGTGCTGTTGTTTTCTACAATCAGCCACTCCAGCTTTTGATATGCGGTGTGTGTTCGCACGCTGGAAATTGTGCGCTCCAGATCTTCCCGGTGATCCTTATTCGGGATAATCACCGTGACAAGCGGATCGTACGGCCTTTCGTAACAGGTTTCGTACATTCCCGGCTTGACGCCCTCCTTCACCTGGGCTTTGATTCCCAGTCTTTCATAGTGCGCCAAAACAGCCCGTGCGCCCGCCTCAAAGGCATACCGCTTGCTGTCCGGATTTTCGGCCGTCGAGGCCGGATGACAGCGCCAGTGATAGAGAATTTTGGGGATATGAACAATCTTTCTGGCCTTTTCGGTACAGCGGAAAATGAAGTCGTAATCCTGCGCCCCGTCAAAATCCGGCGAAAAACCGCCCGCTTCTTCGGCCAGGCTGCGGCGCACCGCCGTCAGGTGACAGATATAATTCATGCTGCGCAGAAGGTCTTCATTGAAATCCGGTTTAAAATGCGGCTCATAGTATTTTTTCCCTTTCGGGTCCACCTTATCCTCGTCCGAGTACAGAAAATCCGTTTCCGCGTCGGCCCGTATGGCCGCGGCCAGGCTGTACAGAGCATCCGGCGCCAGCAGATCATCGTGGTCGGCCAGCACGATATAGTCCCCCTGTGCCATCGAGAGCGCTTCGTTGGTATTGCCGGCAATCCCCCGATTCTCCCCCAGAAAACGGTAATGAATCCTGGCATCCGTCTGCTCTCCTTCAAGCCATGCGCAGGGTTTGCTGCTTCCGTCCGCCAGACACAGTTCCCAGTTGTCATAGGTCTGGCGCTGCACCGAGTCAATCAGAGCTTCCAGATACGCCTGCGGCGTGTGATACATGGGGACGGCAATGCTGAAAAACGGATGATTTTTTTCTTCTTTCCACGCGGCGCTTTCCCGGCGCTGGCGCTCCAATTCATATGCAGAGGGGAGCGCGCCCTTCTGCCATTTTTCATAGCTGACCGTCTCCAGACGAAAAAATTTATTGTGAATCTTTTTGAAACCCTTCTTTGCCCCATTTTTTTTAAAATACAAAACGGTCTTCGCCAGCAGGTTTTTCGGCCTGCGCTCTGTCTGAACCTCCATGCTCTCTTCTCCCGCTTCTATTGTCCGTCGTGCAGATAGCGGCCGGAAAAATCCGGCGCAATCAAAGTCAGGTTCGGATTGTAGCAGGGATCTCCTTTCTCCTGGTATTCCGGATAGCGCTCCCGCAAAAGCTGCTGCTCCCTCAGAAAACGCGCCTGCTTCTCGCTGCCATCCTCATATCCTCTGGTGCGGGACTCATAGTGATACAACTGTGCATAGGGCGTATAGACCACCAGATATCCTGCCTCACGGGCCCGCAGGCAGAAATCCACGTCATTGTAGGCCACCTGAAAATCGGTGGACAAGCCGCCCAGACGCTCCCAGACCTCCCTGCGGCACATCAGGCAGGCCGCCGTCACGGCGCTGAAATCCTGAATCACCGACGCTCTGGCGTAACGGCCCGGATCGTCTCTCTGCGCTCCATAAAAAATATGGCCGCAGCATCCGGCCAGTTTCATGACCACCCCGGCGTGCTGAATCGTATCGTCAGGGTAAAACAGCTTCGCTCCCACGACGCCCACCTCCGGACGGCTGCAGATTCCAGCCATCTCCGACAGCCAGTCCGGCGTGATCACCGTGGTATCGTTATTCAGAAGAACCACATAGTCGCCCGTGCTGTGGCTGACGCCGAAATTATTGATGGCCGAATAGTTGAACGCGCCGTCCCAGGTCAGAATCCGCACTCTCTCATCGCGTTCCAGCTCTTTGTAATACCGGCGGATCTCCTCCGTGGTGCTGTTGTTTTCCACAACTAGGATCTCATAGTCCGGCCAGTCTGTGTTTTTCTCTATGGATTCAATACAGGCCGACAAAAGATCCGCCTGATCTTTATTGGGAATGAGAATCGAGATCTTCGGATGGCCCGTCACGGCATAACGAACCCGGTAATATCCTGCCCGATTCGTGGACTTGGCCGTCCCGTGCAGCCCTGTCCGTTCTAAATGCGCCTGCAGCGCCCGCTGGCCGGCCTGCACCGCATAGGGCTTGCTGTCCGGGTTTTCCGCCGTCGAAGCCGGATGCGTCCGCCAGTGATACAGCACCCTGGGCAGGTGAGCAATCTTTACAGCCTGTTCACTGAGCCGGAGAATCAGATCATAGTCCTGCGCGCCGTCATACTCGCCCAAAAATCCGCCCACTTTGGCGAACAGCTCCCGTTTTGCCATCAGAAGATGGCAGATATAGTTGTTGGAGCGGAGAAGATCCGGATTAAAATCCGGTTTAAAATGCGGCTCATAATAGTGTTTCAAATCCGGCGAAACTTTATCCTCGTCCGAATAGACCAGATCAGCCCCCGTTTTCAGGGCATATTCCACCATCTCCGCCAGCGCGCTGCTCTCCAGGATATCGTCATGGTCAAGCAGTGCGATCCACTGTCCTTCCGCCAAAGACAGCGCTTCGTTGCTGTTCCCGGCAATTCCCAGATTTCCGGAAAGCTTCCGGTAACAGATCCGGCTATCTTCCGGCAGGTATTTCCCCCGGTCCACGTTATCTGTGCTGCCGTCTGCCAGGCAGAGCTGCCAGTTTTCGTAGCTCTGCTGCAGACAGGACTGAAGCATCTGTTCATAGAATTTTACCGGCGTGTTGTAGATGGGTACGACGATGCTGACCGTGGGAAATGTATGCGCCAGATTTTTCTCCCCGCCAAAAAGTGTTTTCCCGCCGCCTTCTTCCTGCCAGGCCCTGCGATGCTCGGACAGCCAGCGCATATATTTGTTGTCGTCCGTCTCATACCGGCGGCTCAGCCGCTCTCTCAGGGCTGACGGGCCGCGGGAGAAAAGAAAGCGGATGTCGTCAAAGAACATGGCGGGTGTGGTCATGCGGACCATCTTGCGAAACGAAACAAAGCGGCGTCCGCTCTCCTTCTTAAGCTGTTCGTAACGGACCGGGATCGAAATCTTGTGCGTCCCGCTTTCCAGAATCAAATGGTAACGACGGCCGGCCTCGCAGGGAAACCGGACGTCAAACCCGCAGTCCGGCTGCCGCTCATCGCCCCAGACAGCCAGACAGGCGTCCGGGCGGGAAAGAGCGCGGACCACCGCCTCCACCGCCGCTCCTTTTGTCTCTGTGACGGTAATCTGTAAAGGCACGCCGTCCATGGATAAGGCCCACCCCATCAGATGGGCTGTATCGTCCAACAGTTCAGATTTATCTACATAATATCGAATGGCTTTCATTCCGGCTCCTATGCCTGATATTTTCTTAGTAATTCCCGGTACGCTTCCAGGTCAAACGATTCTGCCGGACTTTTATTGCGTCTTACCTCGGCAAAAGGCGTCATCAGATTCCGAAATCCCTTTGCCTGCGCCCGCAGACAGAAATCCACAATGGCGAGCGCGCCCAGACTCGCATCCGGCGGACCGACTTCCTCCCACACGCGGCGGGATACGCTGTAGCACAGCCCGTCCGCTGCCGCATGATCCCGATACCAGTCGGTATGTCCGAGAGAATCCGCCGTGCCGGGACAGCATCCCGCAAAGAGAGGAACCGCCCGGTCTTTGGAAAGCAAAAGTCCCTGGTTTACAATCCGGCCCGAATCGTCCAGAATCCGCGGACAGACCACGCCGATCCCCGGCAGGGAGGCCCAGGAACGCAGCTCGTTTGCCGCCTTTGGCGAAACTTCCACGCCGGGCGCACAAAAGAGCTGCACCTCTTTTGAGATATCTCCCGAAAGCTTCACGCGGATGCAGGTGCCGTCCCGATCGGAAAAACCGGCGCGGCCGCAAATCCCCATCCGGTCCAGATGATCCTGCACAGCCTTAAGCTGCGCCCGGCGGGCATAGGGTTTTTCCTCCACATTTCTCGCGGTGGATCCCACCGCCGCCCGCCAGTGGTACAAAATCCGGGGGATCCGTTCGATTCGGTCCGTCTGTTCCCCCGCCCGCAGAAACAAATCCCAGTCCTGCGCTCCGTCGTAGGCGCTGCGCCAGCCGCCCAGATTTTTCAGAAATGCTGTGCGCAGCACGGACAGATGCGTGATGTAATTGGCGCTGTATAACATCTCCAAAGACCATCCGGGCTTATACAGCGGATTATAGCAGTACAGATGATCGGGATCGGTCAGATCGCTGTCACTGTAAAGAAAATCCAGATCCGGCCGGCGCCGGATAGCCGAGGCGACGCAGGACAGCGCGTCCTCCGCCAGCACATCGTCATGGTCGAGCATCACGACAAAATCTCCCTCCGCCATCGCGAGCGCCGCGTTGCTGTTTCCAGAAATCCCTAGATTTTCAGGCAGCAGCCGGTATTTAACGCGAAAATCCGACAAAAAACCGGCGAGAACCTCGGATATTCTGTTATCCTGACACCGCTCCAGAACAGGGACAGCGCTTCCGTCCGCCAGGCAGATCTCCCAGTTTTCCCAGGTCTGTCGAAAAACCGATTCCAGCATTTCTGCCAAATGTTCCGGATTCGTCTCATAGGCAGGAACCACAATACTGAATTTCACAGAGTGCGCCGCCGCTATTTCCTGTCTTGGGGAAGAATCCCAGACCGCTGTATCGTAAGGATTGGCAGCCCTCTCCTCTTTCGTCTCTCCCTTAAGCTTCTGCCGCACAAGCGCCCTCAGGCTGTCCGGGATCTGCCCTTCTCTTCGGATGCGCGCCGGGCTGGTCCGGATTCGCCGTATCTGTTCCCCCTCGCCAAAACACAGGCGGAAAGCCTGCCTTTCTTCCCAGGAAAAGCGAATGCAAAAACCAAAACCGGCTTCGGCCTGTCCAGGAAAAAATGCGTCCCGCACATCCTCCCGCTCCGTGCGCTCCACGGCGGCGGCGATACGAAGACCGCGGGCGCTCTCCGCCCACACTTCACAGGCCGCCTCTGCCGTTTCCCCGGCGAGCCAGCCTGTTATCGTGACCTGACCATATTTATATTTTGCATGTTCGATATGATAGCGCATGAGAAACCTCAGAAATCATTCTGTCACACAATCTTAGTATTCCGGCCATATTATACCAAAAAAGCCGGCCGGATTCAAGACGTAAAAAACCGGACACATTTCTGCGCCCGGAAATCAAGCTAACCCATCCCGTTCCTCAACCAAAACACCATTCTTTACAAATCATGATCAGCAAATCCTTTGCCTCCATCAAACGTTCCTGCTTATTTTTCCCTTCTCTGTTCCTGCTTATCATCCAGCAGATTTCCGATATGCTCTTTCTCAAAGAACATTTCCTTATTTGTCAGCACAATCATTGCTGCCGCAAAAAATATTGTAATTGTCTCCACACATTTTGTCTGTGGCGTCATGGCGATTTTCTCCTGCATCGTGTTCACAAACAAATGGAATATGATACAGGCAAGCATACTGCGGTTATTCTTTACATACACCCATGTGGTCAGAAATCCTAATGGAACGACGCCGATTAAAAAGTTCAGCACATATAAAACACCAAGTTCTTTCAATCCATAATGATAGGTACCCTCAATCCAGAACAAGGGCAAGTGCCACAACGCCCATACCACGCCAAAAATGACAGACTCTGTAAACCATGAGAAATACGATGCTACAGAATCCTCGCCGTATCCCCGCCAGCCAACCTCTTCAATAATGGCCGCCAGCAAAATCGTCAGCAGCGCAGAAGTTCCTCCAACCGAAAAGGAAAAATCTTCCGTAAAGGAAAACTGCTCTAAGGACTGCCCTATTAATAGCGAAAGCAAGATGGAAAGAAAAACAATCGCCATAAACCCGAAAATGGCGGCTATCATACTGAGCGGTTTGATACAGTAAAAACCTATTAGTTTTCGCCTTAAATCTGCTTTTAGCGCCTTATTCCCCGAAGTCAATATGGTAATGACTGCTATGACAGCAGGAGCGGTTAAGCCAAACAGCATCAGCAGAGCGGATATACCGTTATCATTCGGTGATTTACTGATAACTGCCGCAAAAATCCAAAATATCCATGTAACGACAAAACAAGTGATATAAAAACGCAATGGTCTGTATCTGTACGGTTCCATAATGTCCCTCCCTAAAATCATATATATCAGATTCACTGAAATGTAATTCCTAAACCAATAGACTGACGGTCTGCCTGTCGGTCATAGGTTAAAAAATATGAAACTTTCATGTTCCTTACATCCCATTTCCTTTATCTCTCGCGATCTTGAAAAATAGGCATGATGGCTGATTTCATACTGTTTTGCTCCATATTTAAGAGACGTTCCAGATTATAAATAAATGCCGCTATCTTTCTCTGCTTTTCTTCTGCACTATATTCCATAAGATCATCAAATACAATGTTTGCATATAGGAATGTCATTTCTGCCACTTCTTCGGGATAATCGGTTTTGCATATCCCCTGCACAATGCTTTCCTGTATTAAGTCCGTTATCAGCGGATTGATTTCAGATAAAATACATGTCTGCATTTTTTGGTGCATAAGGGCGTTCTGCGGTCTGTGTGCCTGTTTCAGAAGTTCATGGCTGAAATTCTTATCGTCTACCTTAAGGGCCAGCATCATCTTTGTAAGCCGCTGCAATATGGGCGTATCTTTTTCAGATATAATTTTTTCCGCTTTTTCAGCCAACCTTTTTACCGTACGTTCTATCATCGCATCCAGGATTTCTTCCTTTGACTTAAAATGATAGTATAGCGTGCCTCTGGCAATTCCAATCTCATTCAAAATATCCGTCGTACTTGTGCTGTCAAAGCCTTTTTCTCCAAATAATCGTTCTGCTGCATCCAATATCTCATTTTTTCGTTCTTCTGCTTCTTTCACCACTCGCATTTCATTCACCCGCTTTGATTTCCAGTATAGATAGACTGTCGGTCTAATACTAACATACAGAGGCTTTGTTGTCAATCTGTTTTGAACGGCTAATTATAGTCCAGTCTCTGATCCTGATAACACGAATTATTGCATATTTCGGGCGACGCGCCGCCAAATGCCAAGCCTGCCTCCTCATCTCCCTGCAAAAGCCACATAAACCATGCTGTCTCATACCCGTTCGCACCTGTCAGCATCTCTCCATGGTCCGCATCGGTTCTTCTCGCCATCACCTTTATGGGAGCGCCGGTAATTTTATCATAGATCTGGTTCATGCCCTCCAGCGGTGAGATTGTTTTTGCATCCATATCCTTCGTGCCGGCCGTCATAAAAAAGGGAATGGTTATCTCAGAGGCATCGTATTCCCATTCCAGCAAAAAAGACAACTCTTCATGAGTCACGCTCGCCGCATAAGCCGCCTGATATTTTCCAGCATGTCTTGTGGCGGTTATGGTATTGATCACTGCCACGCCGCCCTGCGAATGGCCGGATACGCCGATTTTATCCGTATCTACATGCCCGAAGAAAATACTTTCGCTGTTTTCGTTTGCTTTCAGAAGATAATTCAGGCTCATATCCGCCGCAAATCCATTCCAGGAATTCTCTTCTTCATTGCCGATGACGATGAATCCCCAGGAAGCCAGATGTTCAAACAGGGCCTTGCATTTGGAGGCGGGAATGCCAGTCCCGTTGTTGATCACCACCACAGGATACCTCTTCTCACTGGTCTCCAATTCGGACGGATACCACACCTCATATTTCTTATAGTTTTCCAAAACGCTCTGCTCAAAATAAGCTACCTCATATTTCCCTCCGGCCAAATATTTTTCCTCGATTATCCCGCCGCTCGTAATCTTCTCATGGTAATCCGCCGCCACCGCAGGACGCCGCGAGAGATAAAAGATCAGCGCTGCCATCAAAAGGAAAAAAATAATCAGTACAATCCCGATCACTTTTATGAACCTGCCCAAAATTTTCGCCTCTTTCTGCCGTGAAAAAGCTATCTTCTGATAAAACTATTCTATCTGCCTCCCACCGCCGTGTCAATGGCCGCTCAAAAATGAGACATATTCGGGGAATCTGTTTCAGCGGACACCGCTTCTTATCAATTTTTAAAAACCGGCATAATCTGCCCAACTTTCTGCAATACTAAACCTGACAACGATCCAGAAAGGAAAAACTATGTCTGAATTAAGAAAAAAACCATATAAAAGATTCCCTGAGGAGTACCCCGATCATCCGGAACGTTTTACGGAAGAGATTGTGGCTGTCGATCACATCGAACTGGCACAGCCGGACGATTCTCTCCAGATGTGTATGGGAGCAGGCGAAACATTCTGTGACTGTCACCGCCAAACCTGGCCTAAAGATGAGCAGAGCATACACGACGCTGCCGTCCGCCAGGATTCGGACTATCACGACGGCGATAAAGCCGCGCCGGATAACAATCTTTTCTTTGAAGAGCGCAGCAATCCTCTGAGCAGCAAGGGAAATTAATTCTCTTTCATCCGTATAAAAGACGGGCAGAAGCAGCCGCTTCCCACCCGTCTTTTTTTTCTGATCATGTACCTGGAAACCGGTCAGTTTTCTTCTTTCTCCACCTTCTCCAGCATCTCCGTCAGTTTATCCTGCAATTCGTTCATCGACATGATGTTGCGCAGCACAATCTTGTTGGGCAGCTCGCCTACATGCGCGGCCAGATCGCCGCCCACCACAAAAATATCTGCCGCTCCAGGAACCGCCTCGGACGTTCTGGCATGTACGACGTTAATGCCGGTCTTTCCGATCTGCTTTAACACCTTCTCCACATTCAGGCGCACCATCAGAGAAGAACCAATTCCCGTCCCGCAGCAACACATGATTTTTTTTACCGTCATAATTCTCTCTCCTTTCTCATTCCAAGGCCGCCTCCTCGGCAGCCAGAAAAATCTGATATACTTCCTCCGCGCTTTTGCTGTTTATGACCTGACGGATTTTTTCCTCGTTCATAAACAGCTCCGCCAGGGTAGCCATCACGTCGATGTGATCCTCTCCGTTCGTGGCGGCCAGCGTCACCAAAAGCCTGGCCTGCCGGCTTTTGTCCCCGGAAAAATCCACGGATTTATGTACGACAGTCACAGCGAGTTGTTTTTCAATGACCCCCTGCTCCGGCCTGCCGTGCAGCAGCGCCACATCGTCTGTCAGGACAAAATAAGGTCCCAGTTCCAGCGCATTTTCAATTATCCCGTCCGCATAGCGAGGCTCCACAAAACCGGTCTGCACCAGCGGCTTTACGCTGACGCGCACCGCCTCCTGCCAGTCTGCGACCTGGTCAAGAATCTGTATGTTTTCTTTACGCAGCATCTGTGCAATCATTTGTCTCCTCCTTTTTGGGGCTGCAGGTCAGGGACGCGAAAGCATCAGTTCCAATTCTCCGCAAAGCTCATACTCGCCGTATCCGTGCAAAAGCAGGAAATGATCGCCTTTCTGGATCTCGGTTCCATTAATCGTTCCCTTTCCGTCCAGAACATCCAGAATCTCATACAAAGGCTGCTTGGGCCGCTTCATGCTGCCGTGGAGCACCAGATGCTCGACAGCGTAATACTTGCACTCCACCAGCTTTTCCAGGCGGTACGATTCTGTCTCCTCCACGCTTCTCTCTGTCGCCGCCTCTTTCGCCGGACAAACGATCACATCCATGCTCTGCGACAGGTGAAGCTGTCTGGGCTTTCCGTTCTGCAGACGGCCGTAATCATAGAGACGATAGGTGACGTCGCTGCTCTGCTGCGTTTCCAGAATCAGCGTTCCTCCTTTGATGGCGTGAACGGTTCCCGGTTCGATCTGGAAAAAATCTCCCTTGTGGATCGGGCGCTCCCGCAAAAGCTCTTTCCAGCGATCCTCCTCAATCATCTTCTTCAGCTCTTCCGACGACGAGGCGTTATGCCCTACGATGATCGTCGCTCCCGGCTCGCAGTCCAGAATATACCAGCACTCGGTCTTTCCCAGAGAACCATTTTCATGAGCGCCGGCGTAGACATCGTCCGGATGTACCTGAATGCTCAGATCATCTCTGGCGTCAATGATCTTTACCAGCAGGGGAAACTGATCCCCAGCCTGGCCTCCGAACAGCTCTCTGTGTTCCTGCCAAAGCTGGCCCAGCGTCCAGCCGTCATACTGGCCGCCGCGGATTTTACAGTCCCCGTTCTTGTGACCGCTGACCGCCCAGCACTCTCCCGTCGTCTCACTGGGGATCGCGTAATCAAAGCGAGTCCGAAGCGCATTGCCGCCCCAGATCACATCCTTAAATACCGGCTCCAAAAAAAGTATCTCTGACATAGTTATCCTCCTTGGATTTTATCATTGCAAGCGCCCGGTTTTACCGGCGCGCCAACGCTCACTCCCGCCCGAACTCCGACAGCTTCAGTCCCGGATTGCGGTCTTGCACCATTCCTACGCTCCAGCTATTGACAAACAGCAGAAGCGGGTTGTCTTTCAAATCCTTGATCCGTTTCATATCCGAAGTTCCCTGAATCTTGTTTACGTCGATTTCATCTTTATTCTCAATCCAGCGGATATATTCATAGGGAAGATTTTCCAGCCGGACCTCCACGTTGTATTCATTCTGCAGCCGGTACAAAAGCACGTCAAACTGCAGAACGCCCACCACGCCGACAATAATCTCCTCCATGCCCGTATTGAATTCCTGGAAAATCTGAATGGCGCCCTCCTGGGCAATCTGACTGATTCCCTTGACAAACTGCTTGCGTTTCATGGTATCCATCTGACGCACTCTGGCAAAATGTTCCGGCGCAAACGTCGGAATTCCCTCAAACTGAAATTTCTCGTTCCCGGTACACAGTGTATCCCCGATGGCAAAAATGCCCGGATCGAACACGCCGATGATATCCCCGGCATAGGCTTCCTCCACAATCTTGCGATCCTGCGCCATCATCTGCTGCGGCTGGCTCAGACGCAGCTTTTTGCCTCCCTGGACATGATACACCTCCATCCCGGCCTCAAAGCGCCCGGAAGTGATGCGCATGAACGCGATGCGGTCCCGGTGCGCCTTGTTCATATTGGCCTGGATTTTAAAGACAAAGGCCGAAAAATCGGAGCGAAACGGTGAAATCTCTCCGATATCCGACACGCGCGGCAGCGGTGACGAGGTCATCTGCAGAAAATGCTTCAGAAACGTCTCCACGCCGAAATTCGTCAGCGCCGAACCGAAAAATACCGGCGAGATCTCTCCGGCCTGCACGGCCTCCATGTCAAACTCCTGGCCGGCGCCGTCCAACAGTTCAATCTCGTCCAAAAGCTGATCATAGTACTCTTTCCCGATCACGGATACCGCTTCGGGGCTGTCCGCCGCGATCTCGCGCGAATCAATGGCTTTCTGTCCATTCATGGCGGCGGTAAAGGTGGTGATGGTCTTCTCCCTGCGGTCATACACGCCCTTGAAATTCTTCCCGCAGCCGATCGGCCAGTTGATCGGACAGGTCTGAATCCCCAGAACATTCTCGATATCGCTCATCAGCTCAAACGGATCGTTGGCCTCCCGGTCCAGCTTATTGATAAAAGTAAAGATCGGAATATGGCGCATCACGCAGACCTTAAACAGTTTGATGGTCTGCGCCTCCACGCCCTTGGAGGCGTCGATCACCATCACGGCGGAGTCCGCCGCCATCAGCGTGCGGTATGTGTCCTCCGAGAAATCCTGATGTCCCGGCGTATCCAAGATATTGATGCAGCGGCCGTCGTAGTTAAACTGCATGACCGAGGAAGTCACCGAGATTCCTCTCTCCTTCTCGATCTCCATCCAGTCTGAAACAGCGTGGCGGGCCGCCTTCCTCCCTTTCACGGAACCGGCCAGATTGATCGCGCCGCCATAGAGAAGAAACTTCTCCGTCAGCGTCGTCTTTCCGGCGTCCGGATGGGAGATAATGGCAAAGGTCCGGCGTTTTTTGATCTCTTCGTTTATTTCTGTGGTTGACAAAAATTTTTCCTCCTGAACATTAATATATCAGACACGCGCTAAAACAGCGGGGCAAACAGACGCATAAACCGCTGCAGGATGCGCAGGTGAAACGGCGTAGAACGGCAGAACTCCAGATCCATCTCCGTGCATTTTGCCATCGTTGCCAGATAATCCGTTTTCAGTTCGTCCACGGCTGCCGCCCGATATAAGAATGTACCACATTCAAAGTGTAAATACAAGCTTCTGTAATCTAAATTTATGGTTCCAATCACGGCCAGCTCATCATCCACCAAAAATGTCTTGGAGTGGAGAAAGCCCGGCAAGTATTCATAGATGCGCACCCCGGCCTCCAGAAGCTGTCCATAGTAGGAGCGCGACAGCAGAAAAATCAGCTTTTTATCCGGGATATGCGGCATCATAATCCGCACATCCACGCCGCTTTTGGCCGCCAGCGTCAGAGCCGTCATCATCTCATTGTCAATCAGCAGATACGGCGTGGCGATATAGACATAGCGGGTCGCATGATAAATCATATTCAGATAAATATTTTCTCCCACCGTCTCCATATCCAGCGGATTATCGCAGAACGGCTGTACATAGCCGCCGGGGCGGCAGGCATTTTCATTTTCCAGTCCACGGTTTTCCCCCGAAGCTGCCGCGCCCTCAGCGTCCCCAAACGACAGTTCTTTTTCTGATCCCCTGTCCTTTTTCAGCTCCGGCTGATACCGCGCGAAATCCTCCTCCGACATGCGCACCGTATTCCACATCTGCAGAAACATGACGGTCAGATTCCACACCGCCTCCCCTTCCAGCATGACGCCGGTATCCTTCCAGTGACCAAAACGGACCACCCGGTTCATATATTCATCCGCCAGATTGATCCCGCCGGTAAATCCGACACAGCCGTCGATCACCACAATCTTTCTGTGATCCCGGTGATTCATAATGGCGGAGATAAACGGCACAAAGGGATTAAATTTATGGCAAGCGATCCCGTACGATTCCAGTTCCTCCGGATAGCGCATGGGCAGTCTCTGGATGCAGCCCACATCGTCGTACAGAACGCGGACCTCCACGCCGGCTTTAGCCTTTTCCTTCAGAATCTCCAGGATCGTATCCCAGACATAGCCCGGCTCAATGATAAAGTATTCCAAAAAGATAAAGCGTTCCGCCTTTTTCAGCGCGGCGATCAGGGCCGGGAAATACTCCTCCCCGCAGGGCAAAAAATGTGTCGCCGTATCTGCGTAAACCGGATAACCGGCCTTTTTGCGGATATAAGCTACCTGCCTGGCTACGGCGGCGCCCGCCGCGGCAATTTCCTTTTCCACTTTGGTATCTTGGATAAGCGTACGGCTCAGCTCTCTGAAAATCTGTTCGTGGCGGTGTTCTGCGCTGGCAAACAGCCTCTGACGGCCAAACAGCAGGTATAGAATGATGCCGGCAAACGGCACGGACAGAATGAGAATGATCCACGACAGCTTAAACGCGGAGTTTCCCTGCCGCCCGGCAATATGAACCGATAAAACCCAACTGAGTCCCACAAGGACCAGCGACCAGAGGCGGTGGTACTGACTGATCGTCCAGAGGGAGCCGATCAGCCAGCCAAGCTGCACCAGAATGGCGAGAGCCACCAGCACCACCCTGCTGGTCAAAAACTTAAACAATCTCTGCATACTTCTTCATCCGGTCCAAAAGAACGTGGGCGAGACGTTCCTTTGTCAGAAGAGGAAGCGCTTCTGTGTTTTCCTTTGTCAGAATCGTCACCCGGTTGGTGTCCGTGCAAAATCCCGCGCCTTCCTCCTTCAGATTATTCGCCACAATCATGTCCACATGTTTTCGCTCCAGTTTCGCGCGGGAATTTTCTTCCAGATTCTCCGTCTCCATGGAAAATCCGCAGATCACCTGGCCCGGTCTGCGCCTTTCGCCCAGAGCCGCCAAAATGTCCTTCGTCCGCACCAGGGGAATCGACAGATCTCCCTCCTGCTTTTTTACCTTCTGCGAAGAGAACGATGCCGGCCGGTAATCTGCCACCGCCGCCGCTTTGACAATAAAATCCTGCTCCCCGGCCCGCGCCATAACCGCCTGATACATGTCCTCTGCCGAGACTACCGGCACAACGTCCACAAAGGGCGGCGGCGCAAGGGAAACCGGCCCGCTGACAAGTGTGACCTTTGCTCCTCTGCGCATGGCAGCTTCCGCCAGGGCATATCCCATCTTGCCGGAGGAATGGTTGGTTAAAAAGCGCACCGGATCGACGGCTTCCCTGGTCGGCCCTGCCGTCACCAGCACCTTCTTTCCGTCCAGATCCTTGGCAAAAGCGATCCGGCGCAGAACGTACTCCACCAAAAGGCTTTCCTCCGGCATCCTTCCGTCACCGATATCTCCGTTGGCCAGCATTCCGCGGGCCGGCGATACGATCTCATAGCCGTATCCGGCCAGGCGGCGCAGGTTATCCTGAACAATGGGATTGTGAAACATATTGTGATTCATGGCTGGCGCAAGGATCTTCGGGCAGGGACAGGCCATGATCGTTGTGGTCAGCATGTCGTCCGCGATCCCAAAGGCAATCTTTCCGATCACATTGGCCGAAGCCGGGGCAAGCAGTACGACATCGGCCCGTTTTGCCAGCGCCACATGTTCCACGCTGAATTCAAAATTCCGGTCAAAGGTATCCACCAGACATTTCGTGCCGGTCAGAGACTCAAAGGTGATGGGATTGATAAAGTTTGTGGCGTTCTTTGTCATCAGGACCTGTACGTCCGCTCCCAATTTATAAAAACTGCGCGCCAGATTCGCGCTTTTATAGGCGGCGATACTGCCGCTGACCGCCAGAACGACGGTTTTTCCTTTCAGCATACATCCTCCTTTTTCCATCTGCCCGCAGGCTGGTATTCTGTGTCGGGGTTTTTATTGTGCTTCCGAAAATAGTATGCTATAATCGCTTCAAAATCATGACAGAGAAAGGATGACAATCATGATTCTGGCACTGGATATCGGCAATACGAATATTGTAATCGGCTGCATTGACGAGCATAAAACTTATTTTGTAGAGAGACTGCGCACCGACGCCGTAAAGACGGAATTGGAATATGCGCTGGATCTAAAAAATGTTCTGGAACTCTACGGAATCACCAGAGAGGATCTGGAGGGGGGGATTATCGCTTCTGTCGTTCCCCCTGTCTCCACAACGCTACAGAGAGCCATGGAAAAGATTACCGGCAAAAAACCGCCTCTGGTGGGTCCCGGCATCCGCACTGGTCTCAACATCAAAATGGATAATCCTGCCTCTGTCGGCGCCGATCTGATCGTGGCAGCCGTGGCGGCTGTTCGGGATTATCCGCCGCCCCTTATTGTTATTGATATGGGAACGGCTACCACCATGACGGTAGTCGATGAATGCGGGAATTATATCGGGGGCGTTATTATCCCCGGACTTCAGGTGTCTTTGGATTCTCTGGTAAACCGCGCCGCTCAGCTCACAAAGATCGGGCTGGATAATCTGAAGCAGGTGATCGGTAAGAATACGATCGACTGCATGAAAAGCGGGGCGCTCTACGGCAACGCTGCCATGATCGATGGGATGATCGAACGGATGGAGGAGGAACTGGGACGAAAAACGACGGTGGTTGCCACGGGCGGTCTGTCCCGGTTTGTGGTGCCGCATTGCAGGAGGGAGATTATCCTGGATGACGGGTTGCTGCTTCGGGGGCTTTGGATTATTTATCAGAAGAATCTGTAGGTATATTTTAGCATAGATTTGGGAGTTTGTAAGCCCTTTTTTGGGGAGAAATTTGCAGACAAAACGAGGGGGAGAGGGAAGGCGGGGCGGGGGAGCTGAGTTTCGGAGCAAGAAGGGGAGTATCCCAAAGATTGTGTAAACCTTCAAACTGATGTAAGATAAAATTAC
>CAJUHP010000005.1 GCA_910586125.1 uncultured Lachnospiraceae bacterium
CCTGGGGATGATCCTCCGCCAATTTGAAGGCGAGAAAGGATTTTCCTGTGCCGGTAGGGTGAATCACGGCCGCTCTCCCGGCTTCTTCCATCATGGCCAGCGCGGAATGGTAGGCTTTTTGGTTGTGTTCGTAGAGAGCGAGCGCCATGCGGTTTCTCCTTTCTGTGTTTTGCGTGCTGCCTGAGGCAGACTCGACCATCTCTTGTTTTTCAAAGGGGAAGAAATTTTCGTTAAATAGCCTGTTTAACGAAAAAAAGAGGCCGAAAAACCCTTATATTAAGGGTTTTTCGGCCTCTTTCACATGTTTTTGGCAGGGATTTCTGGATTTTCCGTATTTTCCTTACTGGAAAATCCAATATTTTTTTCGGAAAGTGTTGCATTCTTTTTTGTTTCGACGTATAATAACAGAAGTTTAAAGGGCAAATCGCCGTTCCTGTTTTATAAATTCTTATATTTTTTTCGGGAGCCTTTTCGTTAAACAGGCTATTTAACGAAACTAGCTCTTATATTTTTAAATCTTGTTTGAGGAAAATGCGGTCTGTTTTTTATTTAAAGCGCTTTTAAATACAGCTTAAGGTCTGCTCCGGAAATTTTTTACCTCCCCCCAGCCATATCGTCTGCCAAGCTGTGTCAGTCGGGCGAAATAACGATCAATCCAATCCTCTTCCTTCTTTAACTGACATGTTATGGAAACTTTCATATAGTAACTAATATACCATTTCCACCAGCGGATCTGAAATTCCATTGCATCCGCAAAGACTTCTGTCAGTTCTTCCGCCCTCTCTCCCGCCTGATATTTTTGATGAGCTATTTTATAAATATTTTCATAAATCCAGTCAAACATATGGTGCGGTGTCAGCTTGAGCTGCCAGCAGTCCTTGGCCTTCTGCTCCTGCTGATACTCATCTTCTGTCAGTCGTTCTCTGTAGATATCGGTTTCATATCCATCCCCTGCCCAGCGCGCCCAGTACAGATTCCCGCCATTCTCATGTCCGCTCGTATCCAGCGAATGAGCCATTCGCAAAAATTCCTCCAGATGACTTCTCAGATATTGGTTTTTCTTCTGTCCGGAAAATGAATTCATAAAATCCCTCTTTAAGTGATTCAGCTTCTCGGAGTAAGATTGAATCAAAAAGCAGGTATCCAGACGATAATTAAAAGAAATCCCAAAATAAGGAATCACCATGCAGTCTCTGCAGAGGTCGGCTTTCTTTTTACCGGCGCCATACTGCTCAAAAACAGGAGATTCCAGCATGTTTGCCAGACTTCCATTCCAGGGCAGTGTCTCCTGCACAGCATGATAACAAGGGAGAAGCAGAGAACCATCCGGGGCAAAGGTCAGCGTTTGATGATTTGCCGAACAGGGTATCTGGGCTCTCATTCGGCATTCCCGAATCCACTCCATAAAATGCAGCATGACAATGGTATAGGGCTCATAAATTTGCTCCCGGATCCACCCCGTATAATCTTCTTCCCCCTCCGCCTCACCATCAAAATAGGAAAACACTGGATTCAGATAAATCTCAATTTGATTCTGACCTGCAAAATTAATCAGCTCATCCAATTCCCAAATGTTATCTTTTGATACCGTCGCCATCATCCGCACTGGCCGAAGCTTGCGAACGGTCTCGATGGTTTCCTTCACCTGCTTCAGACCGTCCACTCCCCGAATCTTTTGATACGTTTCTTGATTCAGAGTATCCAAAGACACATTAAACTTATCCGCCCACCGGACAGTTTCCAAAAGTCTGTCCTGCCCCTGGCAAATGCCGTTTATCGTGACTTCCGTCTTGATGCCGAGCGTTTTCGCATAACGCAGCAGCGCAGGAAGATTTTCACAGAGAAGCGGCTCGCCTCCAGTAAAATCAATATAGCGTACTCCGGCTTCAAAGCATTGCCGGATCAGTGTCCTTGCATCGTCCTGCGTCAATTCTTTCCTGTCTGCAAACGCCTCCTCCTGCCAGACATTACAATATCGGCATCGGGAATTGCAGCGGTACGTAATATAATAACGCATACAATAAAACTGATCCCTTTTCATCCGTTTCTCCTTTTTAGCCAGAAACTGCTTTCTGTACCTCCTCTATGCTTCTCTCCAAAATTTTCAAACCAGAAAGCAGCTCCTTTTGTTCTATGATCAAAGGCGGCGCCAGACGCAGAATGTAATCTCCCCCGATCGCCTCCAGCCCGTTTTTCCTGCATTTTTTCAGTACCGTCATTCCCATTCCGGCAAACGGTTCCTTTGTCTGTTTGTCCCGCACAAACTCTACTGCCCCCATCAGCCCCAGGCTTCTCACCTCTCCAATAATCGAAAAACGCTCCTTCAAAGCCGCAAGCTCTACCTTTAACGGCGCCTCCAGACAGCGCACATGGGCCAGAAGCTCTTTTTCTTTTATCATCTGCAAAAGCTCCGCCGCCACGGCCAACGCCTCCGGATGCGCCGCAAATGTAGAGTCTCTCTCCATCGGGCGCATGGCGTAACGGTTCTTTGTCAAATATTCTCTTTCCAGCAAAACAGACAAAGGCTTTCCATTCGCCAGCCCTTTTGTCAGCGCGATCATATCTGGAAGCAGTCCAAACTGTGTGCTCGCCAGATAGCTTCCCGTCCTTCCGCCTCCGGTTAACACCTCATCTGCAAACAGCAAAACCCCTTCTCTCCGGCAAAAATTCTGCATAAGCTGCCAGTAATCCTTGGGGGGAATCACGATGCCGGCTCCTTGAACCGGTTCAAAAATCAGCGCGCCAGCCTTTTTTTCCTGCAGGATTTTGCAGGCGGCCTTTACACATTCCCGGTCACAGGATTCCGGCTTCCCGTTCCATGAACAGCGGTAGCAGTTTGGAAAATCAATCTGAAAATTATCATATAACGACGCCTTTTCTGTCTCGTTGATCAGAAGCTTAGCCGCCTGTGTTTTGCCGTGAAATCCATTTCGGTAAGCGCCGATGGCAATTCGTTTTTTGTTGTAATAGTTGACAATGTCCGTCAGTCCCCGATCTATGGTATATCCTCCGTCATTATAGGGAATCGCCTTATAATCACCGGCAGGCAGATGCTCAAAAAGCCGCCGGTAAAACATCAGCTCCGCCTGTGAGTGCCTGGCATGAATATTTGCCAGCCGTTTTGCCTGCTCATATCCGGACCGGTTCAAACGCGCACAGCCATGGCCAAACGTATTGGTAAAAATTCCGGAAGAAAAATCCAGATATTCGTTTCCCTGCGCGTCCCAATACCGGCAGCCCCTTCCCTCTACAGGAATATGGCTGCTATCATCAACGCTTCCTCCCGGCATATATTTTTTTAACGCTTCCAGAATCTCTTTGTTTTTATCCATCCGCGGCTTCCTGCCCCCAATGTCCCGCCCGATTGATTCAGCATGATTTGTCCAGCCTGTCGCGCACTACGCCGTATCTCAGCATATTTTCAATCGTCCCATAATCTTTCTGCAATTCCAGATAAGGCGCCAGACTTTTAAAGGTCCGCAGATGCTTCTCCAGCTCCGGTTCCAGCTCCTGTATCATCTCCAGCATCATGCAGCCCTGATAGTTCCGGTATGCGGTGTCTCTCTCTATATTTCGTTTATTAATCCATGTGTGCATGATGTCCTGATGCCAATTTCGGCATTCGGGATGATGCTCCAGCGTGTAATAATGCCATTCCACCTGCTCTTTGCTTTTGCAGTCATAAAAAAAGGGCGGATCCCAGATTATATTCAGAAAAGCTTCCACCTGATCCGTATCCCAATAGCCATGAGAGGCGGCCACCATCGGAAAGGTTCTCTGGTCAATTCCCAGAAGCTGCCTGGATATCACATCCGCATCCGGAGAAAAAGGAAGGTGATTATGCAAAAAAAGTCGACTGAAAAAGACGCTCCATTCCGTCAGAAGAGACCGATCATTGAAATACATCAAACAGGTATTGACCGCCGGCAGATTGATCGGATAGTTCTTTGGTATCTGAACTCCTTCCGGAAAATGCAGCTCTGTGAAATCCGGATAGCAAGGCATCCGCACTGCCTCCAGATGCCCGAAAGCTGCCCGTATCCCCGTCGGATTTTTTAAAATGGCATCATGGCGTCTTTTTAAAATCAAATCTGTGTCAACAAAAAGGATGGGAATTTTTTCTTTTGTATCTCTTGCTTCCGCCATCAGGGCATAGGGCTTGACTGCCGAATAATAAATTCGATGATCGACGTTGTCCATCGTGATATTTCTACAAATATCTTCTGTCTCAATGCGATCCCAGACGCCGTGCTCTGCCAACCCATGACGATCCAGGTATCCAAAAAGCATGTCATCACAATAAAGACTATGGCATGACTCTTTTTCGCAGTAAAGCATCTGCCGGATTACGGCTCCCGACGCCAGCATTGTCAGCAGATAATGGCTTCCAAAGGCCAGCTCCAGCGTTTCGTCATCCAACCGGCCGTTTCCCTGAGCCTGTCCGCCAAAGGTACGGTATGCCAGCGGATAGCTTCCCAGTGCGTTCAATGTATGAACCGGCGCCGGTTTTTCCGGTTTTTGCCCCTCCTCTATATAAGTCAGCAGTTCTTTTACCCGCTTACTTTCCATTGTGTTCTTCACCTGTCATTCTTTCTGTCTTGCTGCTCACGCTTCCACCAGGCAATGGTCTCCCTCAGTCCGTCTTCCAGCGGTGTCAACGGTTCAAAACCAAATACCAGGCGGGCTTTATTGTAATCCATATGCTGCCTGCGAAGCTCCGATATAGTCTCTGTGATCTCAATTTGCAGCGGCGTTTGAGCATTCATCTGCGCCCGGAGAATCCGCACCACTTCACCGATAGAATGATGACAGCAGGAGCCCAGATTGAAAGCCTGCCCCCACTGTGCGCCGCCTTCCCGATTCCATGTCTCCAGTTTATTCAAAATCTTTGTGATGGCCTCACACAAATCTTCTACATAAAGAAAATCCCTTTGATAATTGTGGAGCTGACCGTCATCTCCCCGGTACATGCGCAAAACACATTCTCGATTTTCCTGAATCGCCTGAATCGTACCTGGAATAATACGGGTCTTTTGCCGGTCATACCTGCCGTAAATATTGCAAAAACGAAGCACAATCCCCTGAACGCCGTGTTCTTCCCACCATAGGCGCACCATCTCATCCGCCTCTCGTTTGGACTCATCATACGGGCTGTTCAGGGGCGTCAGCGCATCTTGTTCTGTATAGGCCTGTGACCGCAGCTCTCCATATACCTTATCTGTAGAGGCATATAAGAAACCTTTGACGTCTCTCCGATCTCTTACTATATTCAATAAATTCTCTGTGCCGCCCACATTTACGCTTCTGGTTTTACGCTCATTCCTCGCCCCCATCTGAATGGTGGACAACGCCGCCAGATGAATCACATAGTCTATGGCATAACGGCAAAATATTCTCTGAAGCAATCCATGATCCCGGATATCTCCCCGGATCTTCCGTAATTCCCACTCCCTTACATTCTCCGCAAAGTCGAGAACGCACCGGTACGCCCCGCAGCAATACCGGCATTCTTTCCAATCCAAAGCGATCACCCGGTACCCTCTGCGCAAAAGAGTTTCTGTCAAATTTCTCCCGATAAATCCCGCGGCTCCCGTCACCAGAACTACCTGACATTTCATCCTGCCCTCTTTTCGCTCTATTGCAGATACTCCCATAATCTCTGTTTTTCCTCTGGGCAGCGACCGGTCAGAACCGCCAGCCGCTTCAAGCGGTCTGCCAGCCGCCTATCCAACTTCGACATATCAGAAAGCCTCCATTTCCAGGAATCTTCACATCTGTCCTGATATACCAGCCTTCCCTCTTCTCCCAGCTCCAGCAAATCCTGCAAGGGCAAGATAACCTGACAGGCAACCGATTGATAGGCCGTCTTAATCAAAGCCCACGAAAGTTCTTTCCTGCTCGTTTTGCCTGTCCACCACCGCATATAAGCCAGCTTTTCTTCCGGCAATTCCTCCAGATACTGACGTAACGGCATTTGATCATGTGTGCCGGTATATACCACCATATTTTTTTCATGGGAAAAGGGAAGATGGTTACTGTCCAGCCCGTACTTATCCGTAAAAGCAATCTGCAGCAGCCGCATTCCCGGCCAGCCTATTTTCTGCATTCTCTCCTGGAAACCTTCGGGAATGATCCCCAGATCTTCTACCATCACCGACAAGCCCACTCGCCCTGCCTCCTCGGCAATGACGTGTGACAGCTTATCGTCTCCCGCATCCGGTCCGGCGCACCATCGCCTTTTTTCCCTGCCGGTTTCTGCGTCTCCTTCTATGGCGTAAAAACGACTCAGCGCAATTGCATGGTCAATCCGCAAACCGTCATACATCCGGCCCGCCATACGTATCCGGCGGCGAAACCAATCATACCCGTCCGCCTGATGATTTTTCCAGACATACACCGGATTTCCCCAGTTTCTGTATTTCTCCTCCCGCGAATCGTCCGGTACTCCCGCCCAAATTTTTACTTCTCCGCTCTGCAGACCCACGGCAAACAATTCCCTGCAGCACCATACGTCCACGCTGTCATGAGAAACATAAAAGGGCATGTCTCCAATGATATCAATTCCCTGCCGGTTGGCATATTCCCGCAGCGCGTTCCACTGTCGGAAAAAAATATACTGAACAAACCGCCAGAAATCCGTTTCGTCCTTTTGGCGGCTCCTATATTCGGAAAATTCCGGTTCCCTTCTCTGTGCCAGAAACCGCGGCCACCTTTGCCACGGTTCATGGTTCTCCTTCTCCTTGATCGCCATAAAAAGGGCGTAATCTTCCAGCCACTCACGGTTTTCACAGCAAAAGCTCTGGTATTCTCTCTCCTCTCCCCTCTCCTGTTCCCGAAAACGGCGATACGCCTGACGCAGCAGCTTTGGTTTTTCCGTAAAAAGCCTTCCGTAGTCCACCTGACATTGAGTCTCCTGCACTGCTGCTTTTTCCAATTCTTCCTGGCACAATAAGCCGTCTTGCTCTAGGATATCCGGCGAAATATAATTTATGCTGCCGGCAAACGCACTCGGACTCTGATATGGGCTGTTTCCGAAGCTGGTGGGGTTTAGAGGAAGAATCGACCATTGGCGGATTCCGGCTTCCCCGAGCCAGTCCACAAACTGCCTGGCTTCCCAGCCAAAATCACCGATCCCATACCGGCCTGGAAGACAGCTTACCGGCATCAGAATCCCACATGTCCTCTTATTTGTTTGTGCTCTCCCCTGCATTTCTTTCATAGCAGGCTTCCTCCCCCGTTTACATGAAATTCCTGACCGGAATCAAAAGCTTCTCTTTCCGTTACAATCCGGTATACCAGCCGGGCTGCCTCCTGCGGTGTTCCCGCCTTACCCGACGGAAGCTTTTTTTTCCACTCCTCCTTATCATCCGCAGCGGTCATCCGCGTTTCAATCCAGCCCGGAATCAAAGAAAAAAATCGAATCTTATCCCAATACTCTCTGCGGACCGCCGCCTCCGCTGTCATACGGAGAATTCCCGCCTTGGATGCGGAATAAATCCAATCGGCTCCGGTTCCCGCTTTTGCGGCGGCCACAGAGGAACTGTTTACAATAACTCCGCCCTCTGCCTGCATCGCCATACACTCATACTTCATACAAAAAGCGGTACCCAGCAAATTGACTTCCAGAATTCTTCTCGCTTCCAAGGCATCCAGCAAGTGCATTGATTTCGGTTCGCATCCGATCCCCGCATTGTTAAAAGCTGCGTCAATCGATCCGCACCATTCCAAAAGTCCTCTGACCTCTGACTCTTCTGAGATATCCGCACGCCGAAAATGGAAACCGCTGTGCTGTCTAGCCATTTCCTCCCCACGCAGATCCGCCGGGCTGCTGCCGCAGCCAAACACTTCCCACCCCTTGTCCAAAAACCATTCTGCCGTTGCCCGTCCGATCCCATGAGAACTCCCGGTAATCAAAATACTCCCTGTTCTCTCCATACTGCTTACTCTTTCTTATAGTGAATCGAAGATCGGCACACATCAATCTCCCAGTTATCTTTCCCGTCCCCGACGTCTTTTTTTCGTATATTCAATAAATAGGCTGCTTTTGACTCAAAATCTCTCACCAGAGGGCCAAAACAGACTTTTTCATATTCCATCCTTTTCTCCGCCGGAATAAACAGTTTGGGAACGCTTACGCCTTCCGTTATACAATCCGGAGCGGCTGAATACTGAATAATTCGGTATTCCCGTTCATCTCTGTAAGAATCACTTTTGATCAGAAAACGGGCCACGTCCAAAATTACCATGATCGTATTGCACAGTTCTCTCTCCAAAGCGTTTTGCGTCTCCGGCTCCAGACTGCTGAAATTTTCTTCGATCTGTTCCAGCGATATTTTGATCTTTCTCTCCAGCTCGCCCAGTTTGCCAATCAACTCATATTGTCTCTCCCACCACTGTGCTTCCAGATTAGAAATTCCTTTCTCTCTCGCCGCTTTTGCCCTGTGTTTTGCATAGTTTGCTTCCTTTTCCAGATCCAGCCCTTCTCTGTCCGGCAGATAAAGCACCATATACAGAGGGTATTTGACATTCTCGATCTTATAGCGCCCGGTATTTCCGCTGGTCGATATCTGGCACAAAGAAACCTGCGGATCTTTATCAAAGCTGGAACCCGCGCAAAATTGGATGGAAATTCCTTTTCCTCCGTCTCCATATCTATCCCACATATTTAACTGATCCAGCCGACTGGTAAAACTTCCCATGTACACAGAATTTCGGACTGCTCCATTGCGATCGGACGCATACAGGTTCCAAAGCATTTCCCGCAGCGGGCAAGTCTTTCCCGCCGCAAATAATTCCTTCAGCCGGTCAATCAAAATAGCTCCCTCTCTGGGATCATTCAAATGATGAATCTGATGCAGCCGCAGTCTGGTATCCCCTTCCGGGTTGATCAATTTAGGCAGTACCTTCATTCTCGTGTAGTGTCCGACCTTAAGTTCCTTCCATGTCTCATCATTAAAATCAATGACCGCGGAGCTGGCAAATTTAATTACATGATTATAAAGAACAACCAAAGACATCAGAATATTCTGCATCGGCTCCGGCATTTTGTTCTCCGGTTCCTTTTCCTCCTGCCTTCCCTCCCTCTGACTTTTCTTGCTCTTCTCCTCCAGACGCTGAAACCATTTTTTCAGAAAAGACTGCCGCAGCGCCGGATAATCATCGGTTCTCTTTGGCATGTCATAAGCCTCTGACAAATCGGCTTTCATATTCAGCGCAAACATATTTATATTTTCCACTGTCAGTACTTTATCCAAAATTGCCCGAATGGTTTCCCGGATGCTCTCTCGACAATACGGACATTGCCCGCTGATCAAATTCAACAGATATTCCTTCTCCATCCGCCGCTCGGCGTCATAGAGAAGTGCGGCGATATCATTCAGGCAGATCGTATTGCTGTCAAATTTGCGGACCGTTTCCAAAAAGATGGCCAGAGCTGTCTCAAGACAGCTTTGCTGCAGGCTCTCTAGAATCTTTAGGCACTCTTCGGATTCCTGCCGCCTGCTTTCACCTTGTCTTTTCTTTATCTCCTCTGAACCGTTTTTCTCCTCTCCTTCATATTCTGTATTCAGAATTCCAGAAATCATCTCAATATCTTTCCATGCTGCCTCCAGCAGATGGGTATCCGCATCCTTTTTGCTCAGCGAATCGATTCTCTGTCCCGCCTGGAAATACAGGTTTTTAAACAATCCCCCACGGGTAGTCTGAAGCGTAACTTCTTTGTTGCTCTTCCAGTCTTCATAGCAGAACTTTTCCGGTATCGCATCTTTTTTCAGATCAGGAAGATCCTGATAGATCTGCCTGGCCTCTCTCAACAAACAATATGCTGCCCTTTCATCACAGGAATTACCGGAATACTTGTCCATCTCAGTAAAAGCTTCCTGCAGTTTCAAATCCAGAGACAATTTATCAAAGCAAATCCTCTGATAATTTTTGCAGATTTCTTCCTGACTGGTGTACAAAACTTCTTCTGCTTTTTTCAGGCAGTCCTGAACAACTTCCTTGGCATTGTGTTTGTCTATGTAGCACTTGGCCATCTCAATCCCGATCCGCACATAGGTTTCCGGGACGACATACTGCAAAGTCTCTGTTTCTATCAATTCTTTGGCAACAGACAGATACTCCAGCGCTTCATCATAATTTCGCTGGCTGACATATAAACATCCCAGAATACAACCGGCCCTGGCCTTGAAGGTGTTTAACAGCCAAATCTGTTCTGACCAGTTTTCCTGACAGATTTCCTGACAAAGCGTTACCGCTTCCTGAGAAGCCAAAATAGGCTGCTTTTTTCTTTTTCTATATACACGTTTTTGATACAAGATTATACAGCTTTCTTTCAGACGCTTTGTTTGATTTTCTAAAAATAGGACTTTTCTTTCCAGCCAGGCATCCTTGATTTCAATCGGAACGCCGTGAAGACGAACTCGTTCGGTGGGTAACATTTCCATGGGTGATGATCTCCTTTGTGCTTTTTTTCAAGATTTTTCCAGTATATCTCCATCTCCGGTCAAGCTGCTTGATAAATGGAAGCCGCTCTCCCTTTAACGCATAGTTGCTTGCCAGCCTCAGATATGATTTGCAGGACTTGAGAAATCCTCTGTATCCCATCGTTTTCTATATGAATGTGAGGACATCTTTGCTGTCTGCGGCTTTATAAAACTATTTATGTTTTTGTAAAAACCATCTTCACAGACACCTGTTTTTCTCTGCATATTTCTGTTATAGATAATAAGGAAAAACGGATAACGAAAAAATATCCATCACAGAAATGCCCATTATTTTACTGGTATGGCACTAGAAAAGGATCTTTCCAAACCAGAATTCTTAAAAAAATTTAGTTGTGAACCAGAATATGATTTTTTGACAAATTAATGATACCATCACTGCTGATCTGTACCTTTTTATGAGCTGAAATATTGATTTTTTAAGATTCTGCACACCTGATAGGTGTGGGAAATTTAAGTTAGTATCTAAAAAAATTAATATATTTTATATCTTTTCTTCTATTTTTTTCATTATACGACAATAATATCAATATATCAACAAAAATTGTGTCTGAATATTATGATATGTTATTTTCATAACGATTATAAGTTATTATATAATTATTCAATTCAATTACTAAGTGATATATCTGCTATATACACGCAAAAAATCAAAAAATATCTGCTATCCAATGGCTTGCTGTTCTTACCGATATATGTAGCCCTACTCGTTTTCATACTTTCTGGATGAATAAATATTATAGGAGTAGGCATGGCTCAACAGTCGAATCGGATTTTCTATGTTTAGCCGTAAAAAAATGGGCTGTTGCTCCGGTAAATTTTTTATCTACTTTTGCAACAGAAAAAGGGGCAAAGCCCAAAAAGGCTTTGCCCCTTATAAACAAATATATCCTACCCTAATTCTTTCTTGATCTTCCCAAGCAAAAAAGAAGCGATTGCAAATATCTGGTTATCGGTTTTTCAATCAGATAAAAAAGTATCCCTATCGTTATACAAACAAAAAAATTCAATCCTATTTGTAAAAATCGGTCTGTTACCACTTCGTAGAAAGAGTATACAAATGTGAAGTACACCATCTGTGTTAAAAAAATATGATAGGAAGCTCTTCCAATCCATTCCAAAGGTTTGCACTTTAATGAATCATTTTGAAGCAGGATTCTCGAAACAGGCAAAAGAAACAAAACAGCCACAAAAGATGTATTCGTCCAATAATCCGTGATGATCGGCACATGCTTAAAATAAACAAAAAATAGAATATAAATGGCACTGGCACATATAGACAAAATGCTTACATACCGCCTCTCTCTTTTCCCGCTCACCGCCAGATAACAACCCCAGGCAATCAAGAGCGTATAGCGAAAGAGCAGCATTCTGTAACAGTCTTCGTTCATACCGTATGCCTTTTTGAGCAGTTCAAACACAAAGTTCATAACGCCGCATATCAACACACCCTTTTCCTGATATCTTTTTACGATAAAATAAAGAACGGGAAACCAAAATATAAACTGCATCATGCAGGGATAGTAATAGCTTCCTGGTCCCTGTCCTCCATTCAGAAAAAGCAGAAGACTCTTCTTAAATCCATGTCTTACATGATACAGCATAAAAATCAATTCCTCCGCCAAAAAGGCAAATAAAAAAGGAAGCGTATACCGAATCGCTTTCCCGCATACCGGTTCCCATCCATACGCTTTTTCCAAACCGTCTATGTTATGCCTGTAAAAAGATTTGGATGCGACAAATCCTGACAGGATCATAAAAATGGGAACCGCCATATCCACCCAAAACGGAAAAAGATATTTCAGCCGTTCGGCCTCTGTCCATGAATAATGCGTAAAAATAACCAGCAGAATGCAAATACCTTTCAAAAAATCCACGGTTCGATTTCTATCTATCAAAGCCCATTCATCCTCTTCTTTATGTGCTTCCCTCTTCTATCTTATCCCCTTCCAGCTTCTTCTCATACAGCAAAAAACTCCCCCGCTTTTCCTTCTTTGCAAAGCCTAGCTTTTCAATCAGCCGCAGAGACGCCTCGTTTTCTTTGTGGATTTCCGCTATCGCGGTTTTCACATTCCCATAGTTCTGACTCCATTCCAGCAGCGCCCGCAGCACCTCCTGCGCATATCCTTTATGGTATTCTCTCGGATCTAATAAATAGCTCAATTCTGCGGTCTGGCCATCCATGCCCACCCGTTTTACACCGAAAACACCAACCGGTTTTCCAGTCTCTTTTTTACAGCCCAACCAGTCGATTCGGTCTGCGTCGGGAAGATAGGTTTCCCAAAACCATTTCAGATGTTCTTGTCTCTGAATCGGGTGTGCGTTCACAAAATAACGGTATACTTCCGGACGTGTTCTCCATCCAACCAGAAGATCGGCATCCGTCTCCTGAATTTCCCGCAGCCGCAATCTCTCCGTTACGATGGGATGGAACCGAAATGTCTGTTTCATGCTACACACCGCCCACCCATTGTATGAAACGGGCCTGCCCCAACCCATGAATTAGTCGGCTGAGTACCCCCCCCCCCGGACTATTTACAGATTTTAATAAGTTCTGTGTCTCCTTTAAAAATGTTTCTACTGGAATATCATAAGTTGCCATTCCTTTTTTTATCCTCTCCCCATCCCGCAGCGAATGATAGCTTCCCTTTCCCAATGGAAGCTTACGAAGCGATTCCCAATGGTTATAGTAGAGAAACGCTTTTTGAAACAGCCGTTTCGCGGCCTGGTCTAACGCCTCATAGCTGCTTTTTAACGTTTCCCCCGCTTCTCTTTCCACCAGTTCCTGCGCAATGATGTTTCCCTGATCCAAAGCGGCATTGATATAGTGCAGCGTGACGCCGCGGGGCGTTTGTTCCAGAAAACTCCACAGATTCGGATCGGCCCCGCGGTTCCAAGGCAGGAACGAGGTGTGAAGGTTTACCACATTTTCTCCCAACGCCCGGATCTGTTCGTCTGACAAAATATACCGGTAGGTGTAACTGACTGCCAAATCAAATTGTTGTTTGCGGCACCAGGCGGCATCCAGTTTTTCTTTCCACAGCACGGTTTCCTGTCCCTGCTCTCTCAGCCAGAAAAACAGCTCTTCCGCGCATGCATTCTGATACAGACATAAGATTTTCATAGGCTTTTGTTTTCCTTCCACTCCTCCTGAACAGGCTCTCCCCGTTTCCGGTCACAGGCACTTTTCTTCCCCAAAATCTCCTCCAGGTACTTCGGTTTCAAGCCATACCCCGGCCGGATACTGCGGATATTATCGGATGTAAAAACCTCTCCCGCTGCCACGTCCTTAACAACAAACAGGCTCCGGCGAAAGACCAGGGAAGCTTTCTCCCTTTTTGTCAGAGAGTAGTTCGGTCCGCCCGCGATCCGGGCCGCGTTTCTCACATCCGCGACCATCCTGGCAAAATCCGGCAGCTCCATACTGAATGCGCTGTCGGCGCTGTCGATACCGGGAAGCTTCACGTGTTTTTCAATCACGCAGGCTCCCAGTGCCACGCCAACGACCGCGCCCAAGCTTCCCATGCTGTGATCGGACAAGCCGACCGGTACCTGAAAGCGCCTCCGCATATCCGGAATGTTTCCCAGATGCATATCCTCCCATGATGCCGGATACTCGCTGCAGCATTTCAGCAGAATAATCTGCTCGTTCCCCGCCTTTTTACAGGCGTTTACCGCCTCTTGTATCTCTTCCAGACTTCCCATTCCCGTCGATAGGATCATCGGCTTTCCTTTTGAGGCTGCATAGGTAATCAGAGGAAGATCGACCAGTTCAAAACTGGCAATTTTATATGCCTCCGCTCCCAAACTCTCCAGAAAATCCACCGCGGCCGAATCAAACGGCGTAGATAAAAAATCTACGCCGCAGGCCTGACATTCTTCCTTTATCCGTGCATGCCATTCGTACGGCGTACCCGCCTCCTGATACAGCTCATACAGGCTGTATCCGTCCCACAGGCCGCCGGAAATCCGAAAGAATTCATTCTCACAGTCGATCGTGAGACTGTCTGCTGTATACGTCTGAATCTTAATGCAATCCGCCCCGGCTTTCGCCGCCTGCCGGACAATCTCCAGCGCATGTTCCAGACTTCCGCCATGGTTCGCGCTCATCTCCGCTATGATATAGATCTCTCCGTTTTCTATCTTTTCTTTCAAATGGAACATGCCTGCCTCCTATATTTCTTTGTCCCATTGCTCCATATCCGGCAGGGGTGCGCCGGCTTCTATTTTGTCATGGTCGAATCCCCAGTCCACAATTCCATTTTTCTGCAAAATCGCTTCAAACTCCTCTTCCTCAATTCCCAGAACCTTCAAAAATCCATCCAGAGAGGCCGGACGTTTCCCGTCATATTTCTCAGCCAGTTCCCATCCCATTTCTCGCTCCATCTCCCCGTTTCGGATATCAATGCAGGCCAGATGATTGGTTCGTCCATGACCACGCTTAATATATTTACAATAATCCCGAATTCCCTGCCAGCGGCATTCTATTTTTTCATAATCATACTGCGGCGGAATCCCTTCCACCTCCTGCCCTTGCCAGCCCAGCTCTCTTTTTATGGTTTCCACCTGATGTTTGGTATGCCATTTGATATAGTTTCCCAGATAAATCGCTTTCGCGCCGAGCTGTTTTAATTCCTCTCTGGAAGGAAACTGAAAGGGCAAAAGATCTCTTTTATCTACCTCTCCCTCTAACAATCCATACATTTTATCGGCATTGATTCCCAAATCAATGATTTCGTCAAATTTTTTCTCATCCAGTTCCTCCAATTCCTGGGGATTATGGTAAGCCCGGTACTCGGAGGAAGCCTCGCCCCATATCACAAGCGGTATCTGAAATTTTACTGCCATCTGCATAGTATGTGCGAATACTCCCGTATGACAGTGCCAGCAGAAATCTCCCGTCTCCTTCAGAGAAGCCAGCATCAATTTGCGGACGACCTTCCAGTTTGCCGTAAATTCCAGCACATCGACGCCCAGCTTTTTAAAAGTCCGTATATTATTTTCCTGCACCAGAGGCCGGTATCCCCAATGGTTAAATCGGACGACCAGAGGTTTTAAGCCCAGCTCTCTGACTACATACCACAACTGGTACGTGCTGTCCTTGCCGCCGCTAAAGGGCACAATGCAGTCATATTCTCCCTTTCCCTGATATCGGCTGACAATCTCCTGCAGAATCTTCTTTCTCTCCTCCCAGTCGATCTCCTCATGCTTTACTTCCGCCTGCCGGCAGATGTTACAGACCCCCGCCTCGTCAAACCCCACCGACTCCGCGCTCTCCGGCAGAATACATTTTGTGCAGTACCGCATTTTCTTCACGTTTCTTTCCTCCCTGTTCTATGTTATGAGCGGATCTTTTCTTCGCTTTCCAGCAACGCATACCGGTAGATATCCGTCCAGTTTCCGTCAAAGCATACCTGCTCCCGAAAAACTCCTTCCCTCTGAAACCCGTTCTTCTCCAACGCTCTCTGGCTTCCTCTTGCGCAGGCATATGTCCCGGCCTCTATCCGGTGCAGGCCTAGTTCCTGAAATCCAAACTGGCACACCAGACGGATGGCTTGCGTCGCGCACCCCTTCCCCCACCAGGTTTTTTCTCCAATGTAATAGCTGATATCCGCATGGCGGTAATGGGGGTGAATCGGGCCGATTTTTATATTTCCGATATGTTGGCCGGTTTCTTTTACCACAATCGCAAACAGGATACTGTGGTTATTCTCTCTCTGGGATTGGACAAATGCGCGGATGGTTTCCCGGTTTTGCGCGGACCATTTGGTCTCCATATATTGATTGACTTCCGGATCGTTTAGCCATTCCACATATCGATCCTTACAGTCATTCAGCTCAATTTGACGGAGAATGAGTCCCCCCCCCCCCCAATATTTTTTGCGTAATCATGGCAATAATTCTCCTTTTTTATACACTTTTCATGACTTATTTGTTCTTTCTGTTTTTTAGTTCAGCCGGCCGAATCCGCTGTGGCACACCGGTCCTTCCAAATGGGATTCCACCGTTTCGTTATTCTCCTGGATCGCCGCCATCTTCTGGAAGACCTCATCCACCTGTTCCAGATAATCCAGGATAATCTCCCGCGAATGCGCATAGGTGGTGTAGAAAGCATTGGAAGCGAGATAACCTCGTTTTAACATTTCCTGTACAAAAAATGTCTTATATACCAAGCTGTTTTCTTTTCCGATCAGGGTAAAATGCCCTAACGGCGCAATGCCGCCAACCTCAATCTCCAGCCCGTGCTTCGCTGCTTTTTCTTTCCATCCCGCCTGTACCATCCGGCCGTATTCGTCCTGTTTTTCCCAAACCCGGTACTTCTGATACAGTTCTATATTCTTCCGCGTCGCGGCAAATGCGATCCGTTCCGTATAAAAGGTGCTGCTGATAAAGGTTCCCTGTGCTGCTTCCATGATTTCCCTGCGGCCCACCACAGCGGACAGCGGATACCCGTTTGTCATTCCTTTTGCAAAAACAGCCAGATCCGGCTCCACTCCCAGTACCTTATGGCTCCCTCCTGCGCAGAGCCGGAATCCGGCTGTGATTTCATCAAAAACCAGAACGATCCCCTCTGCCCTGGTGGCTTCCCGTATGATTTCCAGGAAACCGTCCGCCGGATAGTCGTTGCGGATCGGTTCCATTATGACAGCGGCAATTTTTCCCTGGTGTTTTTTCATCAGGGCCTGGAATTCTTCGATTTGATTATAATGAAACGGCAGATTTGTCCCTGCCAGGCCGGAGGGAACGCCAAGCGGCTCCAAACCGGCAATATGCTGATCATTCAGCGCATTTTTATTGGAAAGGTTGGCTGACAGATACCAGTCATGCCAGCCATGATACCCGCAGAACAAGAGAATCTCTTTTTGGGTGTACGCTCGGGCGATTCGGGCTGCCAATGCCATGGCTTCCCCTCCTGCCTTTGCATACCGCACCCCGCCGGCCCAGGGATGCAGCCGAAGGAGATCCTGAGCCAGATACACCTCCTCGGGCGCGTTCAGCGTACACATCCCGCCGGAAGCGATGGCTTCACTCGCCGCCGCGTCCACTTCCTCATTGGCGTATCCCAGCACATTGGCGCCGATTCCCATATAGCTGACATCCATGTATTCGTTTCCGTCTAAGTCCCAAACCCGGCAGCCTTTGGCCTTTTGATAATACGCCGGCCACAGATCCGGCAGAAACATCTCCGGCCGTTTGCTCAAAAGTTGGGTTCCCCCCGGTATCACTTTTTTGGCTTCCTGATACAGTTTCTGTCCCTGGCCGGTCTGAAAACGGCTGTTTTTTTGTGTTTCCATTTCTTGTTCCTCTCCTCCTATCCTGTCTGCATGGAGGACCGGTTACACCGGCTCTCTGGCGACAACAATATCTTGCTGCATGGACTTTTTCAGTCCTTCGTTGCGCTGAAATTTCTGGTTGATTTGTTTGATTTCCGGATGGCCGTTCAGGTATGCCAGAATATCCTGGTAATGAAAATCCTCCCTCTGCTCTTCCCTCAAAAAATGCGCATAAATCTTCTCTGCCACCTCAAAGTCTTCCGGTTCGTCCACCGTCCACCGGTGATCTCCGAAGTATCCCACCGGTGATATGAAATCCTGAAGATGAAACTGGTCCGGATGGTGAATCATATATTGCGTCACATGCTCCCGCTCATAGGAATGGCAGGCTTCCCGCCAGGCTTTCTCCAACGCCTCCCACCGAATGATTTCCAGGTCCAGGCCGTCCGCAAAGGTTTCGCTCAGCATGCCACAATAATCCGTTTCGGGCTGCAGACCGTCGATGGCTTCGTCCAACAGCTCCGCGTCAAAACAGGGGCAGTCTGCTGTCAGCCGGATCACATAAGAAGGCTGCAGCAGCCGGGCTGTCTGATAAAACCGGTCTAACACATCGTCTTCCGAGCCGACCCCCACCCGGATTCCCAGGGAGGCGCACAGCCCCAGAATCGGAAGATTGTTTTTGGCGATCGACGTCACTACCATCACTTCGTCAACCCGCCTGCTTTTTTGGACCCGCTCGATCATACGAGCCAGCGCCGGTTTTCCGCACAGATCCTTCAACACTTTATTGGGCAGACGCGTGGAACCGCATCTTGCCTGTATCATTGCGAGATATTTCATTGTTATTTTCCTCTCCCTGCTGTGCTCTCTGTCATTTCCAGAGCGCCGGATTGACCAGCCGTTCTTCCACTTCTTCAAATTCCTTCTGCAGCGTTTGAATCATTTCCGGAGGAAGCTTCTCGTTCTGCAGAGACACATACTCCGCCAGTTGTTTCTGGTTATCTACGCCGAAAAGCACGAAGTCAATGCCGTCATGCGCACCCGCATAACCGACAGCCGCCTGCAGGGGAGATACCTTGTAGTCCCGGCAGATGCTTCTAAATTTCTCCAGGTATCCTTTTGCAAAGCGGACCGAATCCGGCAGTTGCTCCGGATCCATCAGCAAAAGCCCCTGCAGAAGGGAACTTCTGGCATAGATTTTCACTCCCTGTTTTTTGGCCTGTTCAAAAAAACCGCTTTGATCCAGCCGCCGGTCAAACACGTTATATGGAATTTGAATCACCCGAATCTCCTCATAGCTCAGCGCTTTTCTGGCTTCCTTCGGCGTATAAATCGAAACGCCAATCTTTTTTATCGGCCTCTCCCGGCATGCCTCATGAAAGGCCCGCACCGCGTTTTCCTGAAACAGGGATTCGGCATTGTGAAACAGGTAGGCTTCCAAGCCAGTCGTCTGCAGCCGCTCTAAGCTCTCGTCAATCTCTTGCAGGACAAGATCCTTCCAGATCGCCTTTGGCTTTTGAACTAGGGCCTGCGGCGGCAGTTTGGATACCAGCCGCATCGCCTGCGCCGGTTGCGGATGCTTTTTCCGGTAGCGGCCCAATACCATTTCGGCATTCCCGTATGCCGATGCCGTGTCAAAATGCGTGATTCCCTGTCGAAGCGCATCGGACAGTATGCTCTCTACCGCTTCTTCGGCGGGCTGGCGGCCTCCCTGTATGCCATAGTCCATTCCAAACTGTACGGTGCCTAACGCCAGTTTCATCTCGTCCCCTTTCGCGTATTCTCCAAGATCTTGGTCACAGCGCGGATCACATCTTCCACATCCCCATCGCTCATTCTGGGATACAAAGGAATGCTGAGAATCTCCTGGTATATTTTCTCTGCACAGGGGCATAACCCTCTTTTATACCCCAGCTTCCGGTAATAAGGAAACCAGTATACCGGGATATAGTGGACTTGACACTGAACATTTTCGGCGCTCATGGCATCAAAAAACTGCCGTCGGGTTATGTTCAGCGAATCCAGCCTTAACCGAAGGATATACAAATGACGACACGTATCCGATTCCGGCATCTCCTTTTGCAGAAAGAGTTCCGGCATCTTTCCAAACGCCTCCTGATAGCGCGCTGTGATCTCCTGCCGTCTCGCCTTAAATCGTTCCAGCTTTTTGAGCTGACTCAATAAAAGCGCGGCCTGAAAATCGGTCATTCGATAATTATAGCCGAGGGCTGTTTCTTCATAATACCAAGGACCTTCCGGCCTCTCTTCCATCTCCGCTTCCTCATGCGTGATCCCATGCGTATGGGCCAGCACCAGCTTTCGATAAAGATCCTCCCGGTTTGTGGTGACAGCCCCGCCCTCCCCGGAGGTCACAGTCTTAACGGGATGAAAGGAAAAGCATGTCATGTCCGCCAGACTCCCCACCGGTTCACCGGCATAGTTTGTTCCGATAGAATGGGCGGCGTCTTCGATAAACAGAAGATGATAGCGATCACAGATTTCCCGGATCTCCCTCACCTTTACCGCCTGTCCTGTAAAGTCTACGGCAATCACCGCTTTCGTCCGTTCCGTAATGTGAGCCCGAATGCTTTCCGGATCGATATGATAGGTCTCCGGGTCCACATCGGCAAACACCGGACGCGCCCCGCAGTATAACACACAGTTTGCGCTGGCGGCAAAGGTCAGGGGGGTGGTGATCACCTCATCCCCCGGCCCAATTCCCGCCGCGATGCAGGCGCAGTGCAGCGCAGCGGTTCCGCTGGACATGGAAATGGCATAGCGCGCTTTGGTCAAACTGGCCAGCGCGCGTTCCAGTTCTGCCACTTTCGGACCGCAGGTGATAAAATCGCCTTGCAGAACCTCCCGAACCGCTTCGATATCTTCCTCATCAATCCATTGTTTTCCGTAGGATATTTTTTTATTTCGGACAGGGATTCCCCCGTCGATTGCCAGTTTTTCCATCGAATTCTTTTCCCTCCCTCTTCGGTTTCTGCTTTTTTGCACAAAAAAAGAGCATTCAATGCTCATCCAGATCGGTCAGCAGCAGTTTTTGTATCTCTGCGACGCGTAACCACTGTGTATTGTTGCCGGAACTGTATTCAAACTCCGGCTGAACCGGCTTTCCGCCCGGTATGATATCCTGTTTTCCCCACCAATTATAATGCGGATAGATAATAAAGTGTTTCTCATACTCATAGGTATGCAGCGAATCTTCTCTTGTCACCATGATTTCATGCAGCTTTTCCCCTTCCCGGATTCCCACTTCCGGCATCTCACATCCGGGCAGCATAGCCTGGGCCAGATCCGTAACTTTAAAGGAGGGGATCTTGGAGATAAAGGTTTCACCGCCCCGCGCTTCCTTCAGCGCTTTGATCACCAATTCCACCCCTTGTTCCAGACTAATCCAGAAACGGGTCATGCGGTAATCGGTAATCGGCAGCTCTTTTCCGCCTTTATCAATGATATTTTGAAAGAAGGGAATGACGCTTCCCCGGCTTCCGGCTACATTGCCGTAGCGGACGACAGCAAAACGGGTTCCCTCTGCACCGCTGTAGGAGTTGGCCGCGCAGAACAACTTGTCCGAAACCAGCTTGGTACCGCCGTACAGATTGACCGGATTGACCGCTTTGTCCGTAGACAGAGCTACGACTTTTTTTACTCCCGCGGTCAAAGACGCATTGATGACATGCATCGCGCCGTTGACGTTGGTCTTGATTGCTTCGTTGGGGTTGTACTCACAGGCCGGCACCTGCTTCAGCGCAGCCGCATGAATCACATAATCCACCCCGTTCATCGCCATGCGGAGGCGCTCCTCATCCCGCACATCGCCGATAAAAAAGCGAAGCACATCTTCGTGCTTTCGATAGGCGTTTTCCATAAGAAACTGTTTGTATTCGTCCCGGCTGTAGATAATGATTTTTTTTGGCTGATAATGATGCAGTACATAGTCTACAAAATGATGGCCAAACGAGCCGGTTCCTCCGGTTACTAAGATAGTTTTGTTATTTAACATTTTTCTCTCCATTCCGCGCCGTTTTATACTCCGCGCAAATTATTATTATGTTATTTCTTCTTGTCTTTCTCTTTTTTCAAAATTATACAAATTAAATTTTGAAATTTATCTCGAAAAAACCAGATAATGATAAGCAAAGCAATCAAGTAAGCTCCCAAAATAATATATCTGAATGCATTATTTTTATATAAGACGTTGACAAAAATGCAAAAAGCAAATGACACGAAAACAACGGCTGCGATAAATTTGTAATCATATACATGACTCATTCTCATCTTATATACGATCAGCATATGAGATAAAAGAAGCCAGGCAAAACCTGCCAATGTTGTGTAGGCTGCAGCAATATATCCATATTGGGGAATAAAAACCGCGTTCAACACATAGTTCAAAAGAGCTGCACTTACGCTGGCAATAGCCATTCCTACCGTTTTTTTTCTAATCTGTTCGATATTCACAAACATCGTATATAAAAATTGACAGATACATCCCATGGTGACAGGGGGAAGTACATATTTTGCCGCCAAATAAGATCTGCCGCCCAAAACAAGCAAAATTTCCGGCGCCGCCAGCATGGCTCCATAGGCAAGAACAGAAAATATCAATATATATTTTTTAGAAACCTTCCGAATCTCCCTGTATTCCTGCCGATACAGTTTATCTCCCAGCCATGGCGAAAACGCTTCATTCATTGATGCAAGAAGTATGGTAATAACGGCACCGCACATATAGGCTAGGCTATAGAGCGCGGTATCCTCCGCCCCGCATATCTGCCGGATCATGATTTGATCCATCGAGTTCAGCAGATGAAGCGATAACAAATGCGGAATATAGGGAATACAAATGCGGATCGCATATTTCCAGCATGACAAATCTATTTTTCCACCGCGAACAAAGAAGTAAAGGTACAGCCCTCCGCCCAGAACGACAACCGGCGTTATATAACCCAAAATCCGCCCTGTCAGTTTATCGTTCATACATAAAACCAGAAAAACCGATAATGCTGCCGTTCCCACCGAAATCAGTATGTTAATCAAAACAGTCATTTTATACCGGTAAAAAAAACGTTCTCTGCTCTGAAAAAAACGAATCCCCGGATATGCCAACAGATAGATTAACATACAATTCATGTGAAACCGGCTCATGCCTAAAAACTCAAATACCGACAAAAAGAAGACATTTAACAGGACCAACCATGCAACCGCAGACAAAAGGCCGAGCGACAAAACCGATACAATATAATTATCAAACCTGTCTTTATAGTCAAACTTTGCGCTGATCAGAGTGGACTCCAGGTTTAATGAAACAAATACGACAAAAATCTGAAGCCAAGAACTGAAATTGTTAAAATTACCAAAATCACTCTGAGATATTAATCTTGTAAAAATCGGAGTAGTCAGAAAACCAATACTTTTCAGCAGAAAATTGGATGCCGTATACCATACGCCTGATTTTAATGCTTTTGCGTTTTCATTCATTTAACAAATACCTCAAAATGTGATCTTTCTACCCTGACAGATAAATTCTTTCTCCGCCCCATAAATACTCCTTCCATGAGCGGCTGCAACGATTCGCAACACCACCAATAATCAAAATTTTTTTATAGATAAGCATGAAACTTTTCTCCTGTTATTTTTCTAAAACCATCTATAGACACTGAGATATCCAACCTCCATATTATCAAAAAATTTCTCTGCGTTTGATTATGGTAATCGCCTTTCTTAATTTAATAGAAAATCTGCCTATCCGCACAGCGCCTCCCAATACCAGATAAATAACAACCCAAATCAAGAAGCAAAAGAACATTACTTTACACGCTTGCCCCACTCTATTAAAATCCAATCGGTTTATATACCATGCAAAGTATGTACCCAATGCTACAATAAAATAGCTGTGGTTTTCATGATAATCCAAATGCTTATTGCACTTGTAAATAAAAGCAAGCCAAATCAAAGTAAACAAAATAATACCAAAAAATCCAAGCATTGAATAGCTCTCGCCCCATATTGAACCGCCCACTCCAGCGGAGCCATGAACCTGCTCCATGAGCCATGTTGAATAATACTCCGGATACTCAAGTTTAATGTTGAAGATCGAAGTCAATCCGGGTATAAAATCAATAATTCGATAAACCACATCCCCTATTGGAAATCTCACACCAGATGTGAAAGCATAGTCATAATTCGCAATAATGACTCTCGGCTCATTGAACTCAAATGCAGTTGACCAGACCACTGGATTTTTAAGCGTGTTGATTGCTCCTGCTATATCGCCTGCCATAATATACTTGTCAACCATTCGATACAGCAGCAGAAATGCAACGCCAAGCGCGCCGAGTATATAAATCCGCATGCTGTTTTTTCTGTTTTTCCAAAGAATTGTTCCTTTTTCACACAGGAAGATGACAATCATGGTGGTCACAAACGCACGGGAGCCCGCAAAAAAGATTGTCATCTCTATCAGCAAGCTGGGAATCCAAACCATTTTGTCATTCTTATGAATCCCGTAGGCAAATGCCGGCCAAGCGCCATATAAACTCACTACATAGAATATATTTGTTTGTTCCCATATAACACTTTTCCCGGCGGCAAAGCTATTCAAGCCAACCGAAGCAATGTTCATAACAGCAAAAGCCACAATAATCAGAGTGTAAATGCGAAACGATATTCTTAATGTTTTATCATTGGTGTCTTCTTTCCATCCTTTTGTTTGAATGACATTTTGCTGTTTTTGAGAATGCCGCACCGCTACAGCCGCCACAAACATGATTAAAATCTGTAAATAAACTGAATAGTATAATGACGGTGAAAGCTTTGGTCTATATAAACCGGAGATACCGATCCCGGGAATGCAGTACATAGAATAAACCAAATAACATACGAAAGCCACACAGAGCAGATCCAGCCTGTGACGAACGGAATACAACAACAATATTATAGAAAGAATAATATATATATAACTATACCCCGTCATAATTTTCTCTCCTTTTATACGCTGCTGTATACCGCACTATTATTGTATCACTTAAAAAAAGCATACTTTTTTTCATATTGGTTGTACAATTTTCCTCTCAACTCACTCAACAATATATGTGGTCTTTTTATCATTACGTAACCTCGCAGATCCAATTGCATATACTTCTCCGGATTGGAAACATCATCAATCACAACCTCCTTTTTAGAAAAAAAAGCTTCCGAGAGAACGGTCGTATTCAATCCAATCGTATAAAGCGACTTTGTAATGGAATCTCCCAATGCGCAGCGTTCTGGTTCTTCGATTTCTATATCGCAAAAAACCTCCTTGAGCATGGTTATATCCGAAAATCGTGGATGAGGCCGTATTTTTGTGCGAAGTCCAAACGCTTCAAACTCTTTAAAAATTTCATAAATCTTTTCCGCTTCACTTCTGATTTCATCCGAAAAATAGTATGTAGCAAAATATCTACATTTCTCTGGTTCGATTGCCGCAGCTATCCCACTCAGCTTCCTGGGCTTGTATAAAAGCATCGGAGACGCACATTTCAATTCATCAAACATTGTCTTGTACGATTCATCCCATACATAGTATAAAGAATATCTTTGAAAAGCAAAATTCAGTGTAGATAGATAATCTCCATGCATAAATGAAATATATTGAGCATTACACCGCTCACACAGCAAGGACTGAAGAGGCCCGGAAAACTCTCTCTCACAGCCATAAAAAACTACAGCCTCTGGTCTATAGCATTCCAAATAACGCGAGAACTGCCCCAGTTTCTGCAGGACAATCATTCTGAAATAGAATTTGAAATAATATCTTCTTTTGAGCTCTTGATAGATCTCTTCCGCTCTCTCTGACAAAAAGGATTCTGAATAGTCAATGTGATCTATTTCTTTAACGCTCTCAAATCGGTTAACCAGTTCATCCGGTATAACATCCGTATTGGGCAATCTCGGAACATTCTCTATCACGGCGTTTACTTTCTCAATTTGATTCCCGCTTTTCTTTGCCTTTTTAAGCTTTGTATGAACAAAGGGAAGGATTAACATGGCACCGATATTATATATGACAAGAATCCATTTTCTCTTATAGTAACAGTACTCACAAAAACATTTATACTTAAAATAACTTCTCTCAAAATCGTCTCTCGGCTCACAAAAATGCCCAAGGTATTCCATCTGCATTTTATAGGACATTCTTTCCTCTTCTACGCTATGAACAGCTCTGCTGTTAATCCTTTTGTATAGATCCTTCAACGCAGATATTATCATTTCGCCTCTCCAAACTTTTCATTTCTCTCGTTCTTAATTACAACACATCAACCAGCATATGTGCTATCCAAAACCTTGTACTGGATCTTTCCCGAATCATTTCTAAAAATTTCTGAAACAACGAACACTTTAAACTGATTTTTAAAAAGATTTGTTTTCTTGGATATGAATTCAAGTACTTCATCTTTTTTCCTCTCATCCGTAATATAAATGTTCATTCTCTTATCGGTTCCAGCACAGGCACACTCAATATTGAATTCCTGCTGGATCAGTCTCTCAGACTGATCTAGGCTCACGCGATAACTCAAGAGCTTCAGAAATCGAGAGAGACGCCCTGTTACAAAATAACAACCATCCTCATCTCTGCGGGCTAAATCGCCCGTCCGATAAACACCATGGAACTCGTCGCCCTTCTTGAGATCTTCTTTGCAGATTGCGTACCCCATCGTGACATTGGGCCCTCTATAGCACATCTCTCCTTCTGCCACAGGGTCCGTCAGCACATTACCATTTTCATCAATCAGAAACAGCTCTCCTCCCGGAATTGCCCGGCCGATACTTCCCGTCTTAATGCAGGCAAGCTCAGCGGGAAGGCATGCCATCCGCGCAGAAGTCTCCGTTGTTCCAAACGAAGGAATAAACCTCTTTCCCGTTTTCTGTGCGTACTCTGCAAGCTGAATAAACCGGTCATCTGTCAGCTTTCCACCACCCTGAGATAAGGTCTGGAGATCTGGTAAATCCATCTGTTCAAAGTGCAGGCGATAGAATATATCGTAGCTGAAGGGAACGCCTGTAAAATTTGTTGCGCGCTCCCTCTTGATGTAATCCCAGAATTCACCCGACATGAGATTGTAGGTAGTAAGAAGAACGGTTGCACCAACATACAGATGTGTGTTGATCACGTTCAGCCCCATGGTGTACTGCATACCAAGATCACAGATTGGGCGTTCTTTTTCTGTCCAGCCAAAAGCAATCGCTACATTCTTCGCATTCAATTCCAAATTGCCTTTCTTGTATCGGACAAGCTTTGGACTGCCTGTTGAACCAGAGGTTGTCATACAGAGCTGCAGTTGTTCATTCAGCGAATAGATTTTATTACCTGTCTTCAGCAGAACATATCCATATATCTCAAACACCTTCTCATATTCAAAATGCTCCTCTTCCTCCACAGGCATCCAGATATATGCCGGTGTGTAGAGATCCAAAAGGTTCTGTAACAAATCGGGGTCGATCTTTGCATTCAGCATTACAGGCACAGCTTCATGCTCAATAAATCCCAGATATCCTGCCATAGAGCCTACCGTATTTTTGCAGAGCATAAATATTAACGAGCGAGGCTCTACCTGTTCCCCGACCGCGTTCATCAACTTTACAAGTTCTCCATACGTTATGCGATTGTCCTCGTTATCAATCAGGGCGAGCGCATCCTTTTTTTGCTTATCAAGATCTAGAAACATAGACCCTATTCCTCCTCTGATTACATGATTGTGCAGCCGTCAACAGGCAATATCTGCCCTGATATATAGCCCGCATAGTCCGATGCCAACAAAAGACAGCCTCCAGCAATATCCTTCGGCTGTGCAATCCGGCCCATACATATATTATTGATTCTTCCTTGCAGCTTCTCTATGTCTGCCTGCTTCATCATCTCCGTCTGCGTAAGTCCGGCAGCAATGGCATTGACTCTTATCTTCTTTGCAGCAAGTTCTTTCGCGGCAGATTTCGTTAAAGAAATCACCGCGCCCTTTGTCGCAGCATATACAACTTGTCCGGGATTGCCTCTAACTCCAACCATGGATGATATGTTGATGATACTGCCGCCGTTTTCATTCTTTGCCATGATTCGGCTGACTGTCTGAATCATCTCAATCATGCCATAAACATTTATCTGGAACATCTTCTCCATATTTTCTCGAGAAATCATTCCAATCAATTCATTAAATTCCACCCCAGCGTTATTGACCAGGACATCAATGCGGCCAAATTGCTTTTTTATAGCCATCACACTCTGATGCACGGCAGCCGAATTCGAGATATCAAAATAGAACGGATGCAGACGGTTTCGATGTTCACTCTCGCTTATCCACATATCCGCAGAGCCATGATGCGCACCGTTTACAACCACCTTTGCACCTTCAGAAGCAAACAGAAGTGCGGTCTCTTTTCCGATTCCCCTTGTTGAGCCGGTTATGATACACACTTTATCTTTTAACAGTTCGCCCATTTCACACCTCTTTACTCCATTCTCTCTTCATAAACGGCCTTCCATGTCCTGGAAAAATCTTCGTGTCAGAATCCATTGCACAAAGGATAGGAAATGTGATCCTTGAAAAATTCTCCTCATCGCCGCCGTCAAATCTCAGAAACGTGTTCTCATTCAGCATGGTATCTCCAGAGAATACCAGGTCATCCATAAAAAGCAAACTACTCCCTGGACTATGCCCCGGTGTGTGAAGCATTTTAAATCTGTAGCCGCACCATTGAAACTCATACTCTTTATGAAACACGATATCTGCCGGCTTACAGTGATACTTTTTGTTCTCTGCCTCAGGATTTATATAGTTCATGCCAAAGCGGAGAGCGGCATAGATATGATATTGTACTGCTTGATTCTTTAATGGACTTACAATGGCCTCACTGCATTGTTCCTGTGCTATGACCTTTACTTCCAAGAATGTCTCACGAAGAGAGTTAAGCCCCCAAAGATGGTCGGCATGCTCATGCGTGAGAATCACGTAGTCCGGTATCAGCTCTCTCTGGAGCAGTTCGTCTAACACATATTTTGAGGGCACATCCACAACAATTGTGCGGTTGTCCGAAATCAGCAGATACGAATTTGCCTGCTCTATTCCATAGGATAATTGAGCAATTTCTGGCTTCATATTAAACTTCGCTCCAAAACTTAGTCCTAAGTATCAATCCGCGAAGTCAACCCCATACTTTTTCAGTATCGTCATACCATTTTGATAACCGCCAAAATGCAGAATGTCATCTGTTTCAAGCATAATATCAAAGATCTCTTCCAATTCACCAATCAGCATCAAGTGCGTCATAGAATCCCATGATTCTATATTATTAAAATTAAATGTCCCGTCCAATTGCTCTTCTTTAACGCCAAAGATGGAAACAAATATTTCGTTATACTTTTCTCTATTATTCATAAGATACCTCCCATCCTATGCTCTAATATCTGGGTCTTTCTCCAACAATACGCGCCGGATTTCCAAAAACCTGTGCATATGCGGGCACATCCTTCATCACAATACTTCCCACCCCGATATAAGCGCCATCACCGACATGAATATGACTCAAGATTACGGCATGACTTCCTACATATACTTCTTTTCCTATGTCAGCATAGGTAAGATTAGCAAATCCGCCTGTCGTAGAATAGTCTCCTAATCTTCCGTCTAAGGCAATCGTTGATCCCAACAGTGTCACAAACCTACCAATTTTCGCACCACTCTCTACATTATAAGGGGTCATAATTATGCTTCCCTCACCAATTTCCACATAATCGCCCATAATAACGTCAGGAGATACAATGGTCTCAAACTTCGCTCCCTTTGCCATGAGTTTATCAGAAACCACATGCTTGATATGCGGATCGGAGATGCCCATCACAAACACCTGATCTTCCTGCGGCTCCCAATCGGAAAGGCTCCCAATAATTTTCAAATCACATTTTTTTCCATCAAGCGCGTGTTCATTGTCGTCAATAAAACCGCGGATATTCCATTTATGATCTGTATTAAGCCTCCTTAAACAGACAAATATCTTTCGGCCAAGCCCTCCCGCTCCAACTATAATTAAATCTTTCACTGAACGGTTCCTCCTGAAAACTTTGATTCAATGCAGAATTCAATCTGAGATTTCGCCTCCTCGCACACTCTCACAGCTTCTTCTGCTGTATCTGCCTGTGCAATCACAAATCCAATCCGATCTACGCTGTTGCCGATATCCATAATTTCTGTTCCCATATCCTTGACAATCATAATCTCCTGTACCCCAGGGATCTGTTTTGCTTCCTCAATTCCATCTACAGCCCTCAATACGCCAGCCGAAGTATGAAAATACCGAATCGCGGATCCTTTGTTGAATTTTGACATGATATCTGGCTTTCTGCCGCAAGCAACATCAATAGACGCGCTAACCATATCAATGCCGGTTGATAATGGAACAAGGTGGGTGGTAATGCAATCGCCGCCTAATCGTGCTCCCAGCTCCACCATCTTCGGCCCCTCTTTGGTCAAAACCAACTCCACATGGGCAGGACCTATTTGAATACCAACGGCCTTACAGGCTCTTATGGCTAAATTACAAATTTTTTCTTGATTTTCTTCGCTCTGCCTTGATGGTTGGCTGTGTCCCATCTCTACAAAATGAGGCGCGCCGGTGGTAAGCTTATCTGTAATCTGAAGTATATTCGGTTCCCCATCAACCACCATAACTTCTATACTAAACTCAGGACCTTGCAGATATTCTTCAACAATAACCGTTCCTTCTCTGGCTTCACTATGTGAATATTCATAAGCCTTCTCCAGCTCTTTCTTATCATGCGCCAGAACAACGCCTCTGCTCCCTGCGTTATCTGTCGGTTTAATAATGCAGGGAAATGTTACCATTTGTTTTATCGTATCAAACTCATCTTTTCCTCTGGCCACATAGTACCAAGGATGTTCCACACCGTGCTCCTCAAAGGCTTTCATCATTTCTGCTTTGTCTGTGGCCTTGATCGCTGTTTCGTATGAGATTCCTGGAATCTTACATGCCTCACTTGCTGCCGCTATCGCCCTCATAGGCATATCTGTTGCCAGCGTCATCATTCCGTCCGGATGAAACAACTGTGCAGCCTTGGTAATTCCCTCTACGTCAATCGTGCTGACATTAAAATACTCATCTGCATACGGGATTCCAATCGCGTTAGGATTGTAATCGGCCACACCAACATAAAATCCCATTGCCTTAGCCCTCAGAATCGCCGGCAACTGTAATATGGATGCTCCGACAACTAAAAACCGTTTTCTTTCATCTTCTGACTGCATCCTTTTCTTCCTCCAGTCCTACAACCTCATTCTTATCCGAAGAATAAACGCCAGTCGCCCGCTTGCCTTCAGATGAATACAGATTTTTATGTCTTACGATGGATAAAAATGTCTGTATTAATATCTTCGCATCCAGTCTTAAAGAAATGTGATCCACATAGTAAGCATCTTGTTCGTCCTTTTCTTTCGATGTGGCGGAATTCCGAAAATATGCCTGACTGTATCCAGTAATTCCCGGACGAACAGATAATCTCTTTTTCTGAATCTCCGTCTGTGAATCCCATCCGCAATATCTAGTAGTCAAGTGCGCTCTCGGTCCCACGATACTCATGTCTCCCTTTATGACATTGAAAATCTGCGGAGTCTCATCCAAGCTAGTTTTCCGAAGCAGATGGCCAATCTTTGTCACACGCGGGTCAGAAGAGCTGTTGAACGTAGAGCCGTCCGCATTCCTTAAATCCGGAGCGTTCACCCGCATGGAGCGGAATTTAAACATTTTAAAGAACTTTCCGCCTTTGCCCAATCTATCCGCATTATAAAAGATCGGACCTTTATCTGTAAAATAGATAACTGGAGCCACAAAGATAAAAATCAAGGCAAAAAAGGGAATGCATATAAAAGCTATACATATATCTATTAATCTTTTTCCAAAACATCTGTACATATCTGTTTTCCTACCCCAATATCCTTCGACAGCAAAATGACATAATCCTGCTTCTTCTGCCATTTAAACACAGTTTGATTTTTCCCAGAGATATTGAATCCGTTCCTCTTGATTCATTTTTCCCAGCGGACTTTCACTGTAATGCTTCCTCGCCTTTGCTAAGTCTGCAACCTCTCCAATAATTTTTGCCGGTACGCCTGCCACAATCTTCCCGTCAGGAACGTCTTTATTCACAAGACTTCCAGCGCCAATTATTACATTTGATCCAATGGTTACATTGGTAAGGATCGTTGTATTTGAACCTATGAACACATTGTCCTTAATATCAATGATACCCCAATAGGTGCTGTACCCCCCCCCCCACAAAAACTTAGGGGCATGGTTCAGCATATTATGGATCACGTCGTGACAGATAAATCTCACATTCGATGCGATAACCACATTGTTTCCAAGCCTTATATATTTCGCATCGGCAGGAAGATTATATGGTTGAAAAAAACAATTCTCTCCCATGGCATGGAATGCATTATGCTTCTTCAGAAAGTTTCCATGTTTATAACCATTTCTGTAAAACAGACAATATAGAAAGTATCGTACTCTCATATAATCAAACGACATCATTTCTGGTACTCCTTAACAACGGCTTTCAATGTTTCACACACATAATCCACCTCCTCGTCGCTCAGAAGCGTGTGCAGCGGAAGCGTAATCAGATTATGATAATAGTCATATGTATTTGGAAAATCTTTGATATCCCATCCCAAATTCTTATACGCCGTCATCATCGGCATCGGTTTATAGTGAACATTGGTAGCGACTCCCCGCTTTGCCATTTTTTCAATCATCTCATTTCTACCTTCGACATCAATCCCTGGCACTCGTATCAGATATAGATGGTTTGAGCTATCCATATTATCCGTATGATAAACCATATGACCAATACCGATTTCATCACAAGCGAGGTTGTACTTTGCAATAATTTTACTTCTCCGTGAAAGTAAACTCGGATATCTGTCAAGCTGCCGAAGACCGATGGCCGCCATAATGTCGGTCATATTGCATTTATACCATGGGCCGATAATGTCATACTCCCAAGCGCCGATCTTTGTTTTTGCAAGTGCATCCTTATTTTGACCGTGCAGACTCAAAAGCTGATACATTTTATAGATTTCAGAATTCTCAATTCCATCCAGCGGCAGCCAGGCAGAGGCGCCCCCCTCCGCAGTAGTAAAATTTTTTACGGCATGAAAGCTGAAACTTGTCATATCTGCTATCGCGCCGCAGTATTTCTTCTTCCCCCCTACCATTCTGCTTGCACCTAAACTGTGAGCACAGTCAGCCACAACAGCCACACGGCCAATCGCTTTTTGAATGCGAGAGGAAAGATCGCCAAGAGGCATTCCATCCGATTCACGAGGACGGAAAAGACTTCTCTTTCTTTCCACAATCTCAAAAACTCGATCATAATCGCACACAATACCACCGAGATCCACAGGAACAACCGCTTTCGTCTTCTTTGTGATCGCCGCTTCCAAAGCATCGTAGTCCATCTCCGGCATATGAGTCGTCGGATCGCCGTCCTTTTGAATGTCCACAAACTTGACTGCTGCCCCACAATGAATTACCGCGGAAGCAGAGGCAGTATAACTGTAGGCGGGAACGATTACTTCATCGCCGGGGCCAACACCAAGAATCCTCAGATTCAACTCTTCTGCCGCGGTTGCACTGTTCAGGCACACGACCCTCTGGCTGTACTGGGCAATCGCTTCTCTATTGCTGCAATCAAGATCCGTCCTGCCCGTTTGTATATATGCTGCCAGTCTGCACTCCAGCATTTTTGTTTTTGGTCCTGTAGTTATCCAGCCAGATCGTAAAGCTTTACATACCTCTGCAATTTCAAGTTCACTGATATCCGGCGGACTAAAACTAATATTACATCTTTCCATTATAATTCCTCTTCTAAATCCGACTTTCTGCTTCTTTCTTCCCCACCATCTCAATCCCTAAAAACAATACGGTTTTCCGATTCATAAACTCCACCTCCACCTCGGCAATACGCCTGTGAAGATTAATCTTACGGATTCTTCCCTCCACATTCTTCAATGGCCCTGACAATACGGTAACTCTATTTTCTTCTGCATACACCTGAGACAATCCCACTTCAAAACAGCCGTCACCCAGTTCTTCAAGAGAAATTAAATCTTCCAGCCACTGTGTCTCCTCCTCATGCAGCGCCACAAATAATTCTTCATCCTTCCCCAGAAGCTTTGTCAGCATAGGGACTTGTCCAAGTTCAAGATATAATTCCCGCACAAAATCGCTGGAAATGAAAATATATCCAGGCAACAGTTTTTCATGGAAATCTCTCCACTGCCCCTGGAATTTTTTTCTAATATGACGAATTGGATGAAAACAATGGTCATATACCTTCCGATTAACTCTTCCCCGAATCAACGCCTCTGTCCGGTCTTCCATGCCCGGCGCAACCTGAATCACATAATACAAACAATCCCCCCTGTCTCTCCCATGATAAAAGGAACCGGCATAACACCAGCTCCCCCACATCGTTCTTTATCCTGTTGTTATATCAAGACATGCTTCGCCATCTACGCCCTAAGAGGCATAGCCTCACCTGCCGCAGCCGCTTGTCCTTCTCCTGAAAGTCAAACATGTTTTCCAATGATTTTTCAGGAATTGCGGACAACAAATATTTTATACTATGTCAGGCCAAGTGCCTTTGCTGCAAGAACTGACAAGAGCATTATAATAAATTCCCTTTTTTATTTTATACAAATTATATTATTTTTATTAAAACCAAAATATTGTCTATTCTGGTTATCTTTCGGGTTCAGACAATCTGCTGGCATCTTCTGCCAGCAGATTTCTTATCCTCTTTCTTGCCTCTGTTATTATATCAGCATTCCTATTGTTACGCAAGTCTTTTCAAAAAAAACACGGAAGCGACTTTTCATCCATTCTTCCTAGCCACATAAGTCGGAACAATCTCTTTCACCTTATCCTTAATCTGATCCGAATCCAAATTGGCAACCACCATCAGTTCTTCCAACTGTCTGGCAAACATTTCCTCATCAAACTCTATCGGCCTTCCAATATGGATCAGCTTATTTGGTGTTTCCTTCATTCCCTCCTCAGCCATAAGCAGCTCCTCATAGAGCTTCTCGCCAGGCCGCAGTCCCGTAAATTGAATATCAATGTCCTCAAAAGGCCGGTACCCGGACAAACGAATCAAATTTTTTGCCAGATCTAGAATCTTTACCGGTTCGCCCATATCCAGAATAAAAATCTCTCCGCCTTTGGCCAGCACTCCTGCCTGCAATACCAAAGATACTGCCTCCGGAATCGTCATAAAATAACGGATGATATCCGGATGTGTCACGGTCACAGGTCCCCCCTCCTCGATTTGCTTTTTAAACAGAGGGATCACGCTGCCATTGCTTCCCAGCACGTTTCCAAAGCGCACCGCCACAAACTCTGTATCGCTGCGCATATTCATCATCTGAATAATCATTTCACAGATCCGTTTGGAAGCCCCCATGATATTCGTGGGATTCACCGCCTTGTCGGTCGAGATCAAAACAAAGCGCTTCGTTCCGTATTTCACCGCCGCCTTGGCCGTCTTATAAGTGCCGAACACATTATTTTTAATGGCTTCGTTCGGGCTGTCCTCCATCAGCGGCACGTGCTTATGCGCCGCCGCATGGTATACGATCTCCGGGCGATAACGATCAAAAATCGTCTCCATCCGATGGGTATTGCGCACGGACGCAATCAAGACTACCAAATCCAGCTCCGGATGCTTTCTGCGCAGTTCCTGCTGTATCTCGTAGGCATTATTTTCATAAATATCCACAATCACCAGGCGCCTCGGACCATGAGCCGCAATTTGCCGGCATAATTCACTTCCAATCGATCCGCCGCCGCCCGTTACCATAATCACTCTTCCATTCACATAATCCATGATGGAAGTCAAATCTACCCGAATCGGCTCCCGCCCCAAAAGATCTTCGATCTCCACATTCCGCAAACGGCTGACATTGACCTCACCGTTCACCAATTGATACATGCCCGGCAGCAGTTTAATCTCGCAGCCGGTCGCCTGGCAGATCTGCAGAATCTCTCGGCGCTCCTGTGCCGAGATTGACGGCATCGCCACAATAATCTCATTGATATCGAATTTCCGCACCATCTCCGGGATATCCTTCCGGCTTCCAACAATCTCAATCCCGCGAAAATAACTGCCCACTTTCATTGGATCGTCGTCAATAATACAGCAGACCTTTTTCTGCAGATAGGTGCAGGAAGTCATCTCCCGAACCAGCACACTCCCTGCATCCCCAGCTCCTATCACCATCACGCGGTGAACCGCTGTCTTCTGCTTCTGCCTGCCGCTGTTTAAATTTCGCAGAAACCGATACACAAAGCGGCTTCCTAACACCAAAACAGTCAGGCAGATATAATAGACAAAATGATAACTAATCGGCACTCTGTACGACATTAGGCTCATGCCGCCAATCTGCGCCACAGCGGACACCATACAGGCTACAATAATATTTTCCAGTTCGTTGACACTGGCATATTGCCATAGACTGTTGTACAGACGCATTATGATAAAAATCAGTATAGTGACAAGCACATTGATCAGAAAATATTCCTTAACAGAATTCAGATAGCTCGCTTCAATATTATTTATACGAAAATCAAAACGCGCCAGCAAGCCCAGAGCGCTAGCCAAAAATACTGCCATCACATCGTAGGAAATGAGAGCAATTTTTTTTATCAATAATTGAAAACTTGTCCGATTATTCACGATTGCAACCTCTTATCATTTTGTATCTCGTACGCATATCTGCCTTATTATACATCATATCCAAAAAAAATGATAGTCCTATTTTTTTCTTTTCTGTTGACCTTCTCTTTGACGCCACCAACAATACGGCTTCCAAAAAATGCTTATCAGATATAACTCCCAATCGCCGAATCCTTTTCTTCTCTTTGCAAATCGTACAAAGGCATTTGCCTCTTCTTTTATGGCATATTGCTCTTCCAAAGGCAAACGAAAGTAAATTCCATATATTGTATCCCGGAAAAAATCACCCGCACATTTTTGTATCATCTTTTTATGTTCTTTTGAAACATGGCACGTCTTACTCCACTCTACTATCCCTTGGCAAGTCTTCTGATAACCCCAAAAATTTTTTCTTCCTCTAGTACTTGTCATAGTCGAACCAAGACGGCAGCGATGACAGCACAGAACTTCCGGTAAAACATGTACTTTCTGGCAGTTCATAAAGACTAAAAAAGAATATTGTTCGTCCTCATGAATTATCCCTTCTGGAAACCAAATATCATTTTCTATCAAAACTTCTCGCGTAATCAATTGTAGCCATACCGAACAGCTATATTCTTTGTTTTGCCTCAATTCATGAAAAATATCTATGCCATGATATAACTTTTGAGGATATTCCTTCTTTCTTTTAAATTCATTCTCACTTTCCTTTGCAGTTATATTTCCTCTGCTGACAAGATCAAATTTCGTTTCCCCCTCAAATAATACAAGATCAGAATGATACTCTTCAGCAGTTTGCCACATTTTTTCCAACGCATGATCTAGAAGATAATCATCACTATCAAGAAAATAAACATATTTTCCCTTTGCTATCTTCAATCCCTGGTTTCTGGCTTTTCCCTGTCCTTGATTGTCCTGTTTGATAATTGTTACATTCTTATGCGTAAAAGAAAAATTTTCTGCAATTTCAATGCTTGTATCCGTAGACCCATCATCAATCAGTATCACTTCAAAGTTCTGAAAGGTCTGTCGAGACAGGCTATTCAGGCATTCTTGAAAATACTTTTTTACATTATAGAACGGAATAATGACAGAAATAGCAAATTCATTATCCTTCATATTCATCTATGTTCCCTTCTACTTCTGATTTCTTTATCGTCTCAGTATCAACCCAATTGGGACTTAGTCCGAATATTTTGATTCTTTTCTGTTTCTTCATTGTTTTTGAATCTCTTATTGCGACTGATAACGTACCAACGGAAAGCCAGAAAGGTAACACCAGTACATTTTGAATATAAATAAACTGAACTTCTGTCAACACTGTAACCATAAATCCCACCTGGAAAACAAAAAACAGAAGTCCTTCCTTACTTTTCTTTGTATTTAAATAAGGGTACATAAATATATCAACAATTATTACCATAAATAAAATTGCATATAAAAGCATACTGAATAGACCATAGGTATACCCATATTGCAATAAATTATTATGCGCACTGGGAAAATCTCTTCCCCCAATCACCAAGTTGAAATGTTCATGCCCTTCCCAACTTAGCTCTTTCAGATAACCTCTCCAGACGGTATCCCTTCCGCCAAATGTCTTCCAGTCATCTTTAAAAATTCTGGTCAGAGTAAAACTGTCTTCCCACCATTTTTTTTCTTCCAAACTTTCAGCCTCAGTAGAATTTTCATTGCTATCTATTGGCAAGTCAGAAAAAAGAATTGGATTGGATATGGATAAAAGATACTGATTCGTCCATCTGCTGACACCTTCTGTCAATGGAGGCTTATACATATCATCTTCCAAAATCAGAGGAGTTCCAAATTTATAAGGTATTGTTTTTAGCCCCCAATAAGTGGCAGGAAAAATAATGACTGCCGTCAACATTCCCAACAAGATTATAAAGCCAGTGCTTTTAATCGCTTTCTTAATTTTTTGCGTATAACATAGGCTCCAAAAAAGCCATGCTACCAGCATAACAAAAAAAGCAATTAAAGAAGTTCGAGCCTGAGATAGATATAAAAATGTTCCTGCAATTCCCAGTAAAATCCCATTGCCCAACAACCTGCATAAAATAAACTTATCGTGGGTTTTACTCCACATTTTTTCCAGCCGATCAATCCGATAAATTTCCACACATAAAATCAGGATCATAAACATCCCTAAATAGTTGGGATTTGTATACATTCCTAAATAGCGAAATTCATCATAAATTGGCCTATACAAAAAACAGAATACCGCCGTAATCGAAAAGGCCCACTGCACACCTGAACAAAAGACATTCCAAAATCGCTTTCGAGATGCTAGGCTGGCTCCCCCAATCATCCCACACAACAGCATTCCGCCATAAATAAGACCCACATATTCCAGATCCTTTGGCTGTCTCATCTCTTCCAAAAACAAATATATACAAAATGAAACGGCCGGTAGCAAGAGCCACCAACGCCACCGGATTTTCGGAATATTTTTTCCTTCGTTGGTGGCATAAGATAATATAAACCATAAAATCAAAAAAGCCTCCTGGACAAAAGCCATTCTGTCCTGTACCCATTCAGCATAATTCGACTGAATAAGCGGAGATGACAAAAAAATCCAGGTAAACCCAATCACAGCCAACCAGCGCCTGCAAAAACCAGGCCACCACCCACATAGAATATGCCACGGAAAAAATAGTATCTTAAATATCCAATCAGATATCGTATAGGATTTTTCTTCTCTACTCATCAAATACAATCACCTTTTCTATCCCATAATATTCCGATGATAAATCGGAAAATGAACTCCAATAGCTTCCAATAAGCTTTTCTGTTCCTGCCAGACACAAAAGATCCACCAAGGCAGCTTTCATTCCTTCTTCGCTGTCACGCTCACATTTTTTATTTTCCTGCATATAAATCCGGCTACCGAATCTTTTACGCAGCGCTTCCGATTCTATGTCTGAGTCCGTTGCCAAAAAAAAGTTGGTGTTTGGTTCACCGTATATCTCCTTTTTCATCTGCGCAATAAATCCGTCTGTTGAACTTCCCTGGATCGCTTGCTTATTATCTGTTCTTCGGACGTGTACGCCAACCACCCGCCCCTTCCAGTTCCTTTTCTGTTCGTCTATCCGCTTACATATCTCCTTTGTTGGAATAAAAAGTTTTGAATAATTTTCTGTTCGATAAAACTGATATCCTGTATGAATATATATTCTCTTTTTTTGACGAAAAAGATCTTTCGATATTCCGTGATTATCCTCATTTAAACGTCCCACTGCTTCTTCATTCAAGTAAAGATTAGAAAAATACCTCTGTAGTTTATACCGCCGAGCTGTTTTTCCTTTATTTTCTATTACATGAACCGAAGATGGTATAATAAATAATTTACCAAAGGGACAATTCAACTCCGCCTTTGCCGTCCAGATTACTGTCAACTCCTGCCCCAAATCCAAGGCCAGATGATACGCAGAATTAATCGCCCGCATTCGATTGCATAAGCCGCCTATAGGTTCTATAAATATCATTTATTTTCTCCGTAAATACCTAAATCCCAGAAATATGCATATGCAAACGGCTTTTGGGCAAGAAGTAAAACCCCAGCCAGGCCGCTTGTCCTTCCGGCGATCAAATACTGGCATCTGGCCAGCAGTGCCATAGAAATAATATATTCCTGCGCAATCTGTTTTCTTGCGTCCTGCTCACACAGTTCAGACAGATAATGTTCTCCTGTATGCGAAAATAGTCTTTTTTGATACATCATGACACAGTCTTGGCCAAAATACTCCCTCATTTTCTCTGCTGCCAGACTATCCTCTGTCGCAAGAAATATTTTTCGGCAATGCTTTTTTCTCATTATTTCTTCCGTTTTCTTTATTACATCTGATATGCCTGGCTGTACTGGATGCCCTTTCGGCTGCAGATTTTTATAATCGGTTCCTCTATACAATATCCCCAGAACCGGTATATTCTGTTCAAAAAGAGAGTCCGCTGCTTCTTCTATTTTTTTCTGGAATGAAGATTTCATCGAAAAGCTGCCTTTCAACACCTTTTTCCAGAAATATTGCTGATACCGTCCATACAAGAAAGAAAAAGAATCTCTTGGCCTGATACATATATCCTGTTCCTGTAATTCCCTTTTCTCCTTTTTACCTGTTATCCGCTCGCAAACCGGCTGGCCTGACGGATTCTGCGGAATAAAAAACTGAAACAATAACCGGTCTCCTTCGCAAACCAGGCAGCTTCCGCTTTGTTTTGCCATTCCTGCCGCCCCTAAATAAACTAACAAATCGCTGAAGATACCAGTATTTTCATTTTGTCTCAAAAAAGTATATGTTACCGGCAAAAAATTCTTCTTTATTCGCTGCAATTCAAAAAAGAATTGAAGATCGCCCCTCATTCCCTGCAAGGGATGTTTTATTTTCTCATTGATGAACTGCTTCAACATGTCCATTCTCCACGCGATAAATCACTTCACACCCTTCTAATGTATTTAAACGATGTGCAATCATGACAATGGTTCTTCCTACGCGAAGCGACTGAATTGCCTGAATAATCGCTTTCTCTGTATCATGATCCAGCGCCGATGTGGCTTCGTCAAAAATAAGGATTTGCGGGTTTCTATATAACGCCCTGGCGATTCCAATACGCTGCCGCTGTCCGCCTGATATGCGGATTCCCCTCTCTCCGATTACCGTATCTAGCCCGTTTGGCTGCTCATCAATAAATGTCTGTAACTGCGCTTCTTCTACTGTTCTTAAAAGCTGTTCCTCGTCAATTTTTTCATCTTCTACGCCAAATGCAATATTTCTGCGAATGGTATCGTCCAACATCATAACCATTTGGGGAATATAGGCCGTTCTTTCCAGAAATTCCGAATACACTAGGCTGAGCTCTGTCTGTTTCCAGAAAACGTTTCCTGTTTCTGGCTGTAGCAATCCCAGCAGAATATCTACCAACGTACTTTTTCCAGAACCAGACGGCCCTACAATTCCCACACAGCTTCCAGACGGAATAGTAAGATTAATGTGATTTAAAATCACTTTCTGAGTTTTGGGATACCGATAGACCACATCTTTCATCTCGATTGTGTTATCTTCTATTCTGTTATCTGCCCTTGGCAGCGGCCGGCATAGGCATTCTCCCCCTTCTTCTCTTCGGCACAGCGATTCCTCCATAGCTGAGTTATATTCCATCTGCATCAAAAACGGTTCATAATAGGCTATAATATTTTGGCGGCTATTAATGGAATTAATAAGCGGCATACTACGTACCATTATGGTAACAAACAGCAAAAGTTTTGGAAGTAAACTGCTTAAACTGGCAGCATTTTCTGCTGCATAGAGCAGATACAAAAACACCAAAATAATTCCCACCGTCTCAATCATAGGTTTCACAACGGAAGATAACAAATTGCCTATCCGCCGGGCCTGCATATTTTTTTTTGCGCTGTCCGAATACTTCACCCAAAAAAAACGTTCGCTTTTACTGATTTTTATCTCTTTCATCGCCAGAATCGCCTGTTGGATATACTGAATCGCTTTTGCGCCTGTCTCCTGTTCCTTTCGTCCGGCCCGATTCAAAATCTTACGAAGACTAAACTTACTGAGCAGCAAAACCAGTCCAATGATTCCTATCCCCGTCAAGGCAACCACGGCATCCGTTAGAAGCAGAACACAAAAAAGTCCTGCCACCATTATGATTTCCGAACACATCTGCAGCAAAGCCAACAAAAGAGCATACATTTGATTTACATCTGTCGTAATGATACGAATAATTGTAGCGCTGTCTGCATGCAGATAATATTCATAAGGTTTTTGAATATAAACGGCAAACAGCCGTTTCATTGTTGTACATTGGTTGTTAGCTATAAACGTATTTATTGTAAATTCCTGTAAAACCTGATAGACTCCCTTTATCAGATACAAACCAATCAATACCATGATAACCGACGGTATATTCTCCGATACATTGTGAATGCCAAGAAAAGAAAAGATAGATAATAACCACCCATAGTCTGCCAACGCCGTAGGAGAAATAAATAAAGTTACGACAGGGATCAACATAGAGAGACTGATTGTCTCAAATAAAGTCCCAACCGTCATCATTCCGATTAATAGACCAATTTTTCCCTTTTGCCGCCTATCCAGCAAATCATTTAATTTATGAATCACCTGCATCTGTTTTCCTCTGGGTCTGTTTTGTCTGCTCCCATTTTAATCTTGAAATAACCTGCCGTCAAGTAAATTCAGACAAGCAGCCGGGCCAACGCAATCCATCGATAAGAATTCCTCCTAAAAATGGGCGTTGTCTTCCACAAATAAATTCCATTATTTTTCAAATGTTTATTCTGAATAATAATATTTGTCAATAATCTTTGGGCCGTAATACTCCATGCTTCCCTCTCCGTATCCGGCATTCCTTTTTCAATAGATTCCAAAATTCTCGATAATTCTCTGTATTCCGCTTCCTGCAGTACCTTTTCTTCTTCCAGCAGAGAAAGAAAAAGCTGCCGGTCTCTCGCAGTCAGCTTCACCTTAAAATGATCTAATACCTTTTCTCGTATCTGTGCAATAATTGCATTTTTCTTGTCCGCATTCTCTTTCTTTGCTCTGGCAGTGATACTTTCATGGCCAGTTCGATACCAGGCTAACTTTTTTTGAATTCTAACAATAGATGTATAATAAAGACATTGACAGAAAAAATCATAATCTTCCGCCATAAAATATTCTGGATTATACCGGATATGCTGCTCTCGCACCAAGTCCATATCCACCATAGCAGTGCTGTTTACGAGCGGCGAACAATATAGACAATCATAGTTTCGGCACACCATCTGCTTTAACTGCCGGGAACCCTTTTTTACCTCTCCGTCGATCAGGTAATCGACGCCCCCTCCCATCACTTGATACTCCGAATGCCGCTGCAAGAAACGAACACTCCGCTCCAATCGCCTGGGATGAGACACATCATCCGCATCCAGAAATGCAATATATTTTCCTCTGGCCAATTCCAGCCCTCTGTTTCTGGTATAAGGAATCCCCCGATTCCCATCATTCTGATAAAAACGAATCCTTCTGTCCGAATACGCACGGATCTTCTCGGCGCTGCCATCCGTAGAGCCGTCATCGATCAGCAGCAGTTCCCAATTCTTATAAGTCTGTGCCAAGACACTGTCCATACATGACTCAATATATTTTTCTGCATTATATACCGGCACAAAAACCGTCACAAGCGCTTCTGAATTCATATTCTCTGCTCTCTTTCCCGCCTATCTTTTCTTTATCCAGTTAAAAACAGGCATAACCGCAGCCCCCAGAATATAATTGAAATGAAAGCTATATCGGTATGCCTTCATAAATATCTTTTTTTCCAGCGGCTGTCTTTTGGCAAACTCCTGATAACACGGATTTTGATAGATATTGATTCCCTGCTGCTGCCAGCGCTTTTTTAATTCCCTTCGCAGCCTGTAATTTCTCTGAAACGGCATGATTCCATGGTAATGAACGCCGTGCAGATAGTACAGAAAATCCATCTGCTGGCGGTACTTTGCCAGCATTTGTCTCTGTCTTAAATAATTTTTTATTGTATCCAGCGCATCATAAATCTTTACAATCTTTTCATAACGAAAATGAGACATGCTGCGCGGATTCTGGTAATAGTAATACAGATCCCGGTCAAGCGTTACGGCCCGAACGCCGCGGCTGCTGAGCAAAATGCTGATCGCCAGATCCTCCCCCATAGAAAGCGCCTTACATAAATCCCATGGAAACTCCTGAAATAAACTTTTCTGATACAGAACCGCCGCCACCTGGTGCGGCACCTTCTCTTCCAATAATAATTCAAAGAATTCCATTCCCTCATACACACCGTATGGTATGCTGTGAGGTTCTACATGACTGTCAAAGGCATAACAAAGTCCGGAAACCACCAATTCTGCCTGCGTCTTACGCTTCTCCGCCTCCATTGCCGAAACCATATCCTCGGCAATCCAGTCGTCGGCGTCTATAAACATCACACATTCCGTTCCAGCCTCCTCGATCCCTTTTTTTCTTGCCATGACCAGGCCGCAGTTTTCCTGACTGCACAGCCGGATCCGGCTATCCTTTGCGGCATAGCCCTTTACGATCTCCGCCGTCCGGTCTTTGGAGCCGTCATCCACCACAAGAATCTGAATGTCCGCCTGCGTCTGCTGGCAGACAGAATCCAGACACCGCGCAATATAATCCTGCGCATTGTAGGCGGGGATAATCACAGACGTATTGGCCATATTGTGCTTACTCCTTCCCGGCATATTCCTTTGCCGCACAGATGACATCCCGATTATCTGGCAAGGCGCAGCATCATACCGGCGCCCCGCACGGCCAGGCGCGGGCTGACCAGCGAACAGACCGCCAAGATCCGGTATCCCACGCGGCATTGTCCGTCTCCTGCCACACGCTTCGCATACCTGCGAATCTCTTTCAACAGGGCTTTCTCCGGCTTTTTCTGCGCGCAGGCAATCTGAATACATCCCTGAAAATGCCTCGACACCGCCCCCTGCAGAAATTCTGGGTGTTCCGCTCGCATCTGTTCCATAATTTCTCTCGTAAATTCCAGATAGGCAAGACGCCCTCTATCAAACTCCTGGTTGATAATACTGCCTTTTCTTCTCCGATAGCCATACAGTTTTTCCCCGGTATATACCGTAGTCTCTGCCTGCAGAAACATTTTGTAGGTGGTTCCCACGTCCTCGTGAAGCTTGCCCTTCGGGAACAAGACGCCCTCCATCACTCTGGCCGCAAACAGTTTGCCCCATGCCGATACGCCGTAATGCCGGCGGTACAGCCAGGCCAAAACCGCTTCTTCCCGGTTCAGCACAATCAAATCCGGTTTCTTCTCTTCTCTCGTTCCAGAAAGCCGACCACCAAAAAGCGTTCTATCCTCCGCAAATTCCTCAAAATCACAGGCCACAATATCCGCCTGGTACTGCTTTGCCAAAGCAAGCAGCCGCTCAACATAATCCGGCGCAATCCGGTCATCGCTGTCCACAAACAAAAGGTAATCGCCGCAGGCTTCCCGGATTCCGGCGTTGCGGGCATCGGAAAGTCCCCCGTTCTCCTTGTGAATTACCTGAATTCTCGAATCCTGCCCCGCATAGCGGTCACAGATCTCCCCGCAGCCATCCGGAGAACCGTCGTCTACCAGAATAATCTGCAGGTTGCGGTGGGTCTGAGCGCAGACGCTTTCCAGGCAGACCGGAAGATATTCTTCCACACGATAGACAGGGATCACCACAGAAACCTTTCGGTTATCTTGCATAACTAGCTCCGTTCTGTTCTAAATCAAAAAGCTTTCAACAACCTCGCGCATTCTGTCCCAGGAATACCGATCCGCCTGCTCTCTGATATGTTTTTCATAATCGACGTTTCCGGCGTTTGCAAAAAATCGACAGATCGCCCCGGCCAGCGAAGCTGCGTCTCCAGGCGCCGCCAGACAGCCGGTTTCTCCCTCCATAACCACATCCGGCAATCCCCCTACCGCTGTCGCTGCCACCGGCTTTTCAAAACCATAGGCGATCTGCACAATTCCGCTCTGCGTCGCAGAAATATAGGGCAGAACAACCAGATCACAGGCCGCAAAATATTTTTCCACTTCACCGTCCGGAATATATCCGTCGTACAGCCGCAGGCAATCCCGAATCTTTAGCGAATCCATCTGCTCCTCGTACTGCATCCGATCCGAGCCAAACTCACCTACCACCAGAAGCGTGATATCCGCAATCTCCCTGCGGACAAGCACCATGGCGTCCAGCAGATAGCGAAGTCCCTTGTAAGGCCGGACAAAACCAAAAAACAAAAGAACCGGCGTCTTCTCTTTTAATCCCAGACGGTTTCTTGCTTCTGTCTTTGTCATATCCGAAATTTTAAAAACATTATATGTCGGATGAAGAGCCACTTTCCAATCGCCATCAGGCCGGATGGAAGCCAACTCTTTCCCGTCGCTCTCTGAATGCACAATGAAATGATCTCCCTGCTTTAACACCAGTTTGGTCAGAAAGCGGTCCATGGGAAAACGTTCATGGGGAAATACATTGTGACAGACAAAAACAATCTTGGTATGACGAAGCAGTTTGGCCAGAATATAGTAACAGGGCGCAAAGTATGGATGCCACCACTGAATTAATACCATATCCGGATGAAGACGGTTAATCTGACGCGCCGTCGCCGCGATATTAAAAGGGTTTGCCGTATTCAGCCAGTACTTGGTATCCGGAATCTGAAAACGGTCGTTGCTGTAATCCCTCTGCTCTTTTTTAAATAAAAATTTCGGATACTGCATCTTATAGGAAACCATCGTCACATCGCAGGTCTTTGCCAGCACGCGGTATAAAAGCCCTGTATAATGTGAGATACCTCCTTTATATGGATAGACCGGCCCCACTAAAACCAGTTTTTTCATTCTGCCTCCTGTCATTCCTGCTGCATTTAAAACACTCTGTCCTATAAAAATCTACAGCTTCTCCTTGATATGGCTTTCGTTGTACCGGCTGCGATACGTCGCATCCACCAGCATATCTCCCACAAAACCGGTTGAAAACATCTGAACACCCAAAATCAGCAAAAGTACCCCCAACATCAAAAGCGGCCTGTCCCCAATCCCTTGTCCCATGCACCACAGCACAGTCAGATACAGACAGATCAATCCGCCGAGCATACAGAGAAACAACCCGATCTTTCCAAAAAAATACATGGGACGGTCGTAAAATTTACCCAGAAAGGCCACGGTCATCGAGTCAAACAAACCTCGTAAATACCGCTCAAAGCCATACTTGGATTTGCCGAACTCTCTGGCATGATGTTCCACCACAATCTCCGCAATCCGAAAGCCTTTTCGATAGGCCAGCACCGGGATATAGCGGTGAAGCTCACCGTATACGTCGATACTGTCCGCCACCTCTCTGCGGTAGGCTTTGAAGCCGCAGTTGAAATCGTGCAGATACACGCCGGACAAATGCGATGTCACTCTGTTGAACAGCTTGGAAGGAAGCCGTTTTTCCAGCGGGTCATGCCGCTCTTTCTTCCATCCTGACACCAGATCATAGCCCTCCTCCAGCTTTTCTACAAAGCGCGGGATCTCCTTGGGATCATCCTGCAGATCCGCGTCCATGGTGACAATGATATCTCCCACGGCATTGCGGAAACCGGCCTGCAGCGCGGCCGCCTTTCCGAAATTTTTGCGGAATACAAGCAGATGAACACGGGAATCCTCCTGAATCATCTCCTTGATCTTCTGCACGGAAGCATCGGTGGAACCGTCGTCAATAAAGATAACCTCATAGGCATAGTGCGGTTCTATGCTCTCCCGAATTTTTTCATAAAGGATTTTTACCGATTCTTCTTCATTATATACCGGTATAATCACCGACAGGGTATGTTCCATAATCGTCCTCTCACCACCGTATCCTCATTTGACTGCTGACATTGTACCACTTCCTGCCTGGAAAAGCAATCCTACTCCATGACCGTCAATAATTTCAATTCATAAACAGACCAGTTGGAATCTACATCTTCCTGCGTCTCTCCCAATTCAAACCGCAGATATCTGCACTCCGTGGGCGCAAACTGGTATGTTTCGTCATCCACCGCTGTGACTGCAAGCTCTTCCCACTGTTCTCCATCCATGGAGCGGTAAATCTGCAGGTTTCTCGGATAGTCCCAGGGACTTTCCCCCAGATCCAAAATGGCTCCGCTCACCAAACGGCTGTCATCCAAAATCACGTCAAAGTACATTCCCGGCTGTTGATGCGGTGTAGTCCAGCGCGTCCCCCCATTGCCGTCCACCATGGAACGGAGTCTGGAATCCGTCGAAACATTGCTCTCCAAATTGACAACAAACGGATTGACCTGCGGCACCTGGTCCGCCATGTTTGCACTGTACTCGCAAAGCAGAACGGAAATTTCAGCTTTCCCCGCATACTTTTTATTGTAGGAAAGCTTTATATATCCAATTTCATGGACCATGGACCCTGCGGATATCCTATGCCCAAAGTCGGCATAGTCCGGAAACTCACTCACCGTATGCCAAATTTCTCCGTCTTCGGATATGCTTACCTGCATCTCTCCGGTTTGCAATAAAGAAAGATCCGATACAATAACAGCCAGCATATCCGTTTCCACACGTTCGGACAGCGTACCAATGTAACTCTTTTCTTCCTGTGACTCCTCCTCGCGCCAGACAATTCCGTTCATTTCATACTCCGCACGGTCTTCTTCCACAAGAAGCGTATACCGTCTGCTCAGATCAAAAATTCTCTCGTAGACACTGCGGATAACCATACCGTCCACAACGATCTCTTTTTTCTTTTGAAACAGATACGATTCCTCAAAGTCATTTTCATCGTACACGACATAATCAGCCAGATCTTTTGAGGACACCCGCTCCAGACGGCTTTCCTGCGGCGTGTCAAAAAACCAGGTAAATCCCTGCTGTGCAGAAACTCTTATATTCTCGCTGTCATCAGTTTCCAAAATATACTGAAAAGCGTTTGTTTCTGATACATACCAGTAGTCTCTTGAAAAATTCGCGGCCGCATACTCCTTAATCCACGGATTAAAATAAACATATTCATATGGATGATACCTTACAATCCATACGCCGATATAACCGAATACCAAAAGCAAAAGAAAACAGCTAAACGCAGTTACGGCAGGACGCGCTTTTTTTCTAATCCCATGCAGTCCGGATACGGCCCAGCCAGCCATCACAGCATACATAAAATAGAAATGGCGCCAGCCGTTGTACAAAACGGGACGTACGATAATCACATAGGCAAACGGAACCACAAAAGTCAAAAGCAGCATCCAGTCAATCCAAAAGCGATCGTCCTCCACGTTTTTTTTCCCCAGAAAGCAGCACCTGCAGCCATCGGCTATTCCCGCCGCCATCAACAGCAGATATACGCCGGGGACTGTCATCGCAATCCAGACAAACAAATAATGCCAGGGTAGCTGTGTACCGGGAATCAGTTTCCCCATGTACAATACATCCGCTTTCCAATTTGTGTAGTTGCTAAACGTCTTTATAATTCTTAAAATCGTGCCGGGAATATCTCTCCAGACATTGGGATTGATCAAAACAAACAGCGTCAGAAACAGTATCCCGATCAGACAGCAATATTTGAGCAGATGTTTCCATGTGCCCTGCACAATGCTTTTCACAAACAGCAAAAACAGACAGACCGCGACTATCACGCCCCCGACAATCCGGCTGGTAGTACAGAGCGCGGAAAACAGAACAAAAAGAACCACGTCTTTCAGAGAAAGCCTGCGTATCAGTTGTATTCCGTAAAACATACTGATGGTAAACAGCGACAGACATAAAGAATCCTTTATGTTATAAAAGGAATCGGCCAGAATGCGCGGACACAGCACATACATGGCCGTGCCCAACAATGCCTCCCAACGGTTTCCTTCCGTGAGAATAAACGACATTCGATAGAAAAATATCGAAGAGACAAAAAACCAGAGAAAAACATAAAAATGCCTCATGGTATAGATTTCTTGATATGTCATTTCAAAACCACGCATATGTTCTGCAAAGACCAAAGGAAGCTGCAGAATCACACCATAGTTGGCGCCGTATTCTCTCAGAGGCGGAAGCGACGCTGTGTTGATTGTCTGCGTATCGTATTCTTTTCCTTTCAGAAATAGTTCATTATACATGACAAGACTGTGATTTCTCTGTACAGACTCATCCGCAGATATCCCGTAATCGTCAGAAACAAAACAGCCATAGAGAAAGAACAGTGCAAAAAAAAGAAGCACGATTTTGCCGCTCTGTTTTTCTGCTGTTTTTATCCATTTTCTCAGCATTCACATTACTCCGTTTCGTATATAGTTCATTACTGAATGGAATCAGTAAAGCGAAATGTCACTTCATCACTGATCTGGTAAAATTCCTTAAATTCTGGTATTCTTTTTCTGCCTTCTTCGTTTTTGTCTGAAAAATCTGCCCACCATAAATATTCATTATAGGGCAAACTTATCCAGTCCACCACCGGCAAAGCTTCGCCCGCCTCCGTGATCTGACGCCGGATTTCCTGCATTCGTTCCTTTTCTTTTAGATGAATATAACCGTAGATACTTCCCCAAAAAACAAACAAGGCCAGTACCGACAAGGCGATTGCGCGCTGGAATAGCGCATCTTGCTTCGAGTCCCCGCAGGCCGCCTGAAACAACTCCAGCAAAAACACCATCAACACCACATATCCGCAGAAAAAACAGCGCGGGCCAACCGGCGTCACAACAAACAGAGGAGCCAATAGCGCAGCAAATAAAAACAGATAAAACAGCATACGCTCTCTCTGCTTTCCCTTGAACGCCAGCAGGCAAAAGCAAAACCATGCGATAAAATAAGCGATGGTAAACAGAATCTCAAACTTTTCCGTCTGATCCGCCAAAATATTCCACTCCGGATTTCCAATGAGCAAAACCGAATACAGGGCAAACAGGACAAGCAGACAAATTGCCGCCGCAAACGGAAGCTTTGCCTTCTTTTTCAGCTCAGGCCATTTTTCATGCCCGATCCAAAACGCCAGAATGGCTCCTGCCACATAGAAAATCCAATTCGCCAGGATTCCGTACGGCAAAATCGTCTGGGACAGATTCTCTCTGCACCGAAGCATCAGCATCGGAAGATAGGACAGAAACAAAGAGCGCTGCAGGGTATCCGTCCCAGAAGCAATGTTGGAGTAGGCCGCATTCTGAAACATCAAAATCCCGCTCAGGCAGGCTCCCGCCAGAAAAGCCAGCGGCAGCCCCAGCATCTTTCGGTTTCTAAACCATGCGTACGCTGTCAGAATCAATCCGATGAGTACGTCTACCAGGGTAATATGTTCTACAAACAACCCATTGATGAATCCCAAAAAGGCACACAGAATGATATCCCTTTTTAGAATCCAAAGGTTTTCCTCCTGAAGCTTTTGTGCCATTCTCAGAAACACAAGCAGAAAAAGCGCCGAAGTGACATAATTGCTGTATCCCGAAGTCCAAACCACAGCCTCTCTCATGATCTCTACCGGAAGCGATAAAAGAAGAGCGGCAGCCGCCCAAAACAAAAGCCTTCTCTCCCGGTTCACGATCTGTTTCATCTCCCAGGCCAAAAAAAACAGAGACGAAGACACAGCCAAAACCTGCAAAGGTTTACATCTTGTCAAAAGCAATACAATCAAATTTCCCGCATAGCGGCCGTTATACCCTGCGAAACCTGTTGTCAAAAGTTTTATACCATAGGAGGTTCCCCACATCCAATCGTCTCCCGTATAGGGAAAACAATATGCCAAAACAGCAAAACCGCCCCATACCAGAATGTAGACCCCCATGTCTTTCCTGCAACGCATTTTTTCCATATCGTTTCTCCCATTACTGTCGAAAATCCATATAATCGCTGCCGGACTGCGTTTGATCCTCCCTGTAAACCCGCACTAAAACAACATCGCTTTCCCCTGTACGAAGCTCAGGATCTACCGGCCAAACAGCCGTACCGTCCACCAGAGGCACCTCCGCCTGGCGAATGCCGTTGTAGAAAAATACGGCCCGTTCCCCTTCCTCTGCCCGTACCACAACGTTTTCTCCCTCCCAATCAAGGGATACCCCATAACCGGCCTCATAGAAGCCAATAGAATCTACGACGTTTTCCAGGGTCGTAAACTGGCCGTCCAGCCAAGCCAGATGATTGGTCATCCATTCTTTAAACACTTTGTATCCGTTCTCAAAGAAATATTCTTCCTCACCGATCTCTCCCTTTTTCTTCCAGCGGATATCATTGGACCTGGCGGACTCCAAAATGTAGGAATAAGACTGCTCCATGCTGCCATCCTCATCCAAGATATGGAAGATCACTTCCCGGTACTCCTCCCAATACTCCAGCACCTTCGACAAAAACCAGGGATCCCTCGCCAAGCCTTTATACCATTGGCTTTCCTGCGCATAATTGCTATAGGTCACAACCTGCCACTGATCATAAATGTGGGCCCGGTCTCCAATTCCTCCCGAACTGTAATCCATATCCCAAATCGGCCCCATCTCGGCCAAGCAATCCTGCTCCTTATAGAAATAGGTACTTTTCAGCCCCGCATCTTCATTAAAAAAAATTTCTGAGACCAGAAAATATTTCGCCAACGCTTCTATATCAAACAACTGCGAATAATGTGTCGGTTCTCCGTCATAGATCGTATAGAAATCTTCGGATTGAAAAGCGGCGAAAAAAAAGGCTGTGACATAATCGCGGATATATGTCATAAGCGTATCATTTGAGCCGATATATTTCGGATCACGGACCATAATCGGCTGGTCTACAACCAAAAATCGAGATGGTTCATCATAAAAAGCGTCCAGCTCGAATAAAAATCCCCCGTTTATCTCCGGCAAATTTAAAATAGATGTCACATCAAATATTTGTTCTTCATACTGTACGGTGCCAGTCGTCAGCCAATCCATTTGCCAGACAAGATGATTCTCCAGATCCTCCCTTTCTTCCTCTAAAACAGCCCCCGTTTCACACAAGATTTCTGCAGCCAGCTTGGCATAATCCTCCAGATTCTGGATATCAATCCGGTTCTCATCAATTCGTATGTGCTCACATAACTGATAGTTTCCTATATATTCTCCATTCAGAACCAAATCCACCCAGGTCGACTCCATATACGGCATTCCCATCTCTCCTGACAGGTCATAGGAAATTTTGTTGCGCATCAAGCTGTCGTCAAAAGCATTCGCCAGAAGTACCCAGTGTTTATTTTTGCCCATTTGAAACAGATCCGAAGCCGTTTCTAATTTCATCCGATAGGGTACTTTTTCAAAGTGCCATGTGGAATTCCCACGTCCCTTGATTTGGATCGGTCCATTATAAATTTCCGACGTCAATGAGTGATAAACGGCATTTCCCTGTATCCGCAGATCTGCCTCAAAATAAAACTCCTTGCTGTAAATCGGATCGTTATCCGCCACATCAATATAAAGTACCGGAAGGCGGCTGAAATACAGGGTCGCTTCTGCCGGGGGATACCCATGATCCGGCGTGACGGTTACGCGGATAAATTTTCCTAGATCTTCATAGACCGGCACATAGGTATCTGTCGTATTATCTATTTTTATACCATCCACAAACCACGCAAAAGAAAACGCCGTGCCGGCCGGATAATGATTACAGATCACATTCAGTTCTTCTCCCTCCTGCGCATATTCCTGCCGGAAAGACACATACGGTTCTTCTGTCTTCTTTTTCCATGAAGCAGTCAGCGCCAGGAAAAGGCAAAGCAAAGCAAACGTACACCCAATCTGTAAATACTTTTTTCTATTCATACCTATTCTGTGCAGGCTCTAATCCCACCCTCATTTCCCCGCTTCCTTTCCCAAAGCTTATCGCTCGATTGTTTTTAACATCGCCGCTTCCTCGAACCGCCCCCGCGAGAAATAAAAGTCCACAAACTCCTTTTTCTTCTTATCCAGGCATTCCTCCGTATCCTCAATCGGACAGGGATGGCTCAAAATCTCCAGCGGCAATCCTCTGCGGGAGGCTATCCGCTCAAATACCGGACGCAGCTCCTTCACGACAAACAAATTCATATTACCGGAAAACATCAGGCCCCAAAACAAGTTATAGGAAATTCCGCTGCGGCGAAGCGCCGGTTTATCCAGCCAGCCAAACACATTCAAAAGCAGATTCTTAACCATATTAACCGGCCGGATCTTTACAAGAATTGCCGGATTGAGCAAAAACGGCAGCACCGGCTCGCAGGAAAGGCGAACATAGCGCGGCGAAAGAGGCATCTCCTTGATAATATCCAGAATTGTGTCAAATACTAATGGTATCATGTGAAAATGCTGGTGGCTGTCCAGCGCCAGTTCAGCCGCCGGAAATGCCTCCTGAACCCGTCGGATCTGGCAGGTCAGCTCTCTCTGGATCTCCTTTTTCAGACGACTGCGTTTTGCGGAGAGCGTCATCATCAGCAGCTTCCCAAATGAACAGCAGAAAAATCCCCTCTCATCAGTCAAAAGAGGCAGCCTGTCCGGCTGGCTGAGGGCTCTTCCTTCCACCAGATTCAGATGTACGCTGATGGTGATCCGCCCCTCTTCCACATAAGGATTCAGCATCTGGCAGCACTCAGCAAATACAGGGCTGTTCGGCATCACCGCCACACTGCTCAACACCCCTTCCTCGCAGCAGCTCAATATGTATTTGGAAGAATGTACCGACATTCCATAATCGTCCGAATGAAAAAAAGTGTTCTGCAAAATAATATACCTCAGTCCATAAGCTGTTCTTATTATACTATATTTCCCCGTTTTTACCAGCGGAAAATCTTTTTTTGGAAAAAAAGAAATCCTTTCTTAAGATTTTCTGGAAAAGAAATGGACAAAAAAGTAAGAATGTTGTAAAATAAAAACGAAATTACGCACAGCGGTCTACAAGCCGTCTGCCGCAATGGAGACAAAACCATGACAGAGTATCGAAATGAGTGGAAATATATCTGCACGGAAGTCGATCTGGAACTGATACGGCGCCGCCTTGGCGTACTGATGAAGCTGGACCAAAACCAGCGCGGACGGGAATGCTATCATATCCGAAGCCTGTATTTCGACGATGCTGCCGACAACTGTTTCCACGCTAACGAAGAGGGGCTGGATTACCGGAAAAAGTTCCGCCTCCGCATTTACAACCGCTCCGACGAGAAGATTGCTCTGGAGATCAAATACAAAATCCACGGTTTCACCAAGAAAGAGAGTTGTTCTTTGAGCCGAAAACAGTGCCGGATTTTAATGGACGGGGGAATGCCTGCCTGCTATACCGACAGCCCGCGCCCCTTAAAACAGCTCTGTCTGGCAATCAAGACAGCGCGCATGCACCCGGTTGCGATCGTGGAGTATGAGCGCACCGCTTTCACCGCTCCGGCCGGCAATGTGCGCGTTACTCTGGACCGCAATATCGCCGGCAGCCGCTACACCGCGCGGTTTCTGGATGAAACCGTTCCCCTGCTGCCCGTGATGGAACAGGGAAAACATATCCTGGAGGTAAAGTACGATGAAGTTCTTCCGTCCTATATTGCCGCCGCTCTGAATATGGGACGCCTGGAACAGACTGCCTTTTCCAAATACTGCACCTGCCGGCTTCGGTTAAAAAACATGTGAGGAGTAGAGAGATGAAGTATTTTGAATTGTTATGGAATGCATTGACACAGGGTTTCGGCAACACAGGAATCACCAGCAGCCGCATCGTCGTGGCTCTCGGCCTGTCCTTTGTGATCGGTATCTATATTTTTTACGTCTACCGCGCTGTCGCCAAGGACGGCTTTTATTCCCGAAGCTTCAGCATCGCCATGGGCATTCTCGCTCCGATCATGGCCGCCATGGTTCTGACTATGCAGTCCAGCCTGATCATCTCGCTCAGCTCCATCGGAGCTCTGTCCATTATTCGTTTCCGTACCCCGATCAAGGATCCCATGGATCTGCTGTTTTTGTTCTGGTCGATCGGCAGCGGCATTATGTGCGGAGCCGGCGTCTATGAGATTGCCGTCATCTCCACCCTGATGGTGACAATCGGCATCCTGATTTTAAGCATCCTTCCCATCAAAAAATCCCCGTATCTGCTGGTCATCAACGGGGACGATTTCCACCATGAGAAAGCCATCATGGAAGTGATCCATGCCCATACCAAATACCGGAAGGTCAAATCTAAGAACATCACCAGCGCCGGTTTTGATATGGTTCTGGAGATTAAGACCGAGGACGAAAGCGCTCTTCTTACTGCGCTGAAAGAACAAAAAGGCGTTCTTTCCCTGTCTCTGTTAGAGCATGACGGGGAATTGCGGGGGTAAACATTCTGTTCCGGCAAGGAGACAGGGAATGCGGCAAACTCTTTCAAAGCGATCTTGCCGCACCCCCTGTCTCAAAAGTACTTTTCTATTTTTTCAGACGGTAAAGATAATACTGATAATCGATTCCTTCAAACCAGAAGTGATCCTGGGCCGCCAATTCATACCGTTTATACATTTCATCCAGTTCAAAATTGCGTGTCACCACATAGTCCACCTGGCCGTAAAGAATCAGATCCTCCTGGCTCTGATAGATTTCATCCAGAGGAATATTAAATTTTGCAAAATATTTGCAGGTCGGTACAATGTTGCATACGGTATAGAAGCCGCCGTCCAAAAAACCATAATTCAGCAGCGTGGGATTCTCCGTTTCTTCTATCACCTTCTTAAACTTATACTGCACCATCTCTTCCTTCGGAAAGCCCAGCAGATAGACATTCGGACTGCGCAGATAAGAAAACAGAACCCCCGCTACCAGACACACTGCCCCGATAAGAACCTTCGCTGCCCTCCGGGGCCTTCTGTCAGCATCCATCTTTCCATGGTGTCTCAGAACCTTTTCCAGCATACCAAGCAGGGGCGCCGCCCCCAAAACCGCAAATACTCCCAGAATAAATCCATAGTAGTGGTAATATGCCTGCGTTCCCCAGTAGGTTCCCACAGCTGTCAAAACCGCCAAAAGCGCCATGCCGATCTTCTGCAGCGCCGGCTTTTTGTCTCCGAACCAGAACCAGAACATTCCGATCACCGTCAGAACCGCATATTGGCCGTTCTCTAAAAACGTGATCGCCGTATTGCGCACGATGGATTTCAGGGTCGTAAAAAGATTCACCTGATCTTCCACGGTATAGACAAACACATTATTGTAGATATATCCTCCGATCCAGTCCCACAGGGCATGATGCCAGCCAAAATACACAATCCAGGGGATCGTGGCCGCCAGCATTCCCCCCAAAAAAGTCAGTCCGTCCATCCAAAAAGCTTTCCAATCCTTCCGGCTTATGCTGACCAAAAGCAGAATGACCATCCAGGCAAAATGAAACCCCAGCATGGTAAACTTGATCCAGAGAACACAGCCGGCCAAAATGCCGTGAAGCACCAGCTCTCTCCTATCTATCCGCTCCGGATAACGGTTCTTAAAATAGTTCAGCAAACCATAAAGCGACCAGGACAGAAGAGGCAGACAGAATTCTTCCGCACTGTCGCCATGGCTGAAGCTCATGGCCGACAAAAGCAAAGCTCCCAGAACCGGAAGGGCCGGCAGGGCAATCTTTCCCACATACAGCCGCAGAATATAATACGCGCTGAGCAGATACAGGGAAAAAGAACCGATCTCAAACAGAAATACCCCGAAAAACGTGTCCCTGGAAATCAGCCAGGCAAACGCATGCAGCGTATATAACAGCGGCCCCTTGTGGTCGTAGATGTCCCGATACAGAACTTTCCCGTTCATCATGGATTTTCCCACGGAAAAATAACAGTTGGCGTCAACCCAGTCATTAAAGGGGTATAAAACGGAGGACTTTGTACAGATCAAAAGCAGCGCCGCTGCCGTCAGCAAAGAAAACAGGAACGCAAATCCCGCCTCTTTTTTTGTGATACCTGCGCGCTCGCGGTTCATGCTCTTGCCGCTCATTCTCCCGTCTCCTGTCCCAACTTTTTGTACCCTTCTTCTCTCCCCTGTCTCTTTCACGGCGCGGCCCCTTCTTTCTTCTCCACCGGCTTTAAATCGTCCAGCGCTCCGATCATCACGCGGGCCATCGCCTTTTGCCCCTCCTCATTGGGATGTACAATATCCCCAATATACTGGTTTCGGTTAAAGGAATTGATCCCCGTGCTCCCGAAAACATCAATGTAGGGGATACTCAGATATTCTGCAACTTCCCGTATCGCATCGGCATAATCCTGTGTGGTCAGTCCCAGATGATTGTACTCCGGCTCGGTCCGGTTGGCTGTCTGTTCTTTCTTATCCTCCGTCTCCGGCCCCCGGCCGCTCAGGGGCGAAGCCAGCACAATCAATGCCTTAGGCGCCCGCTCCTGCAGTTTTACCACCGTGGAAGCCACCGCCCCCTTAAACGTCGTTTCATCAAACGGATAACTCAGATCCCCAAGCGGCGCGCTGACCGTTATTCCGGCGTCGTTGGTACCGGCCATAACCAGAATCAGATCCGCATCCGCCGGAATCGAAGTAGTAATCCGATCCGTGCTACACATATAGCCTTCATGGGCTGTCGTCCCCTCCGGGGCCTCTGTCACTCCCAGAAACCCATAGCGGCTGTTGTAGCTGCCATCCGGATTGGCGTACCAAATCTGATCGCTCTGAACAAAGGTACAGCTTCCCAGGCCGCGCTCAAAATGTTCGGCAAAGCCAAAATATTCCGTAATATAATCCTGCCACCCTCCCATCTGTGTGATGCTGTCGCCATAGCTGACCCAGGTCTTTCCGGCCCAGCTTGCCGTCACCGTGGAAGAATGCGATACCGAGACTCCCAGAGCGTCCCCCAAACTTGCCACGTCCTGCTCCTGCACCCTCTGCGCCTGTCTGAGCGTCTGCAGTTCCCGGTAAACATACAGGCACTGCGCCGCCATAAGCAGGAACAAGAACCCAAACGCCGCCGCAGGCAAAACCCGCTTCCAGCGGCTCCTTCTTTTTTCATCCGTTTTTTCCATGCCGCTTACCTCCTCTCATCCACTTTGCGATACAGATAATATGTGTGGACTTTTTTCTCATAATAGCCGTCCGCCTCCGCCGCCAGCTCATATTTTTTATATTCTTCTGCCAGCGGATGATCCATCGTTACAATATAATCAACCATACCGTATCCAATCAGCGTCAACTGTACATCAATCCATTCCGACCCCGGCATATTGGTTTTGCAGAAATATTTACAGGGCGGCAGGATATCACACACGGTATAAAAACCGCCGTCCATAAACCCGAAATTCAACAGCGAAGGATTCTTTGTTTCCAGGATGATTTCCCTGAATTGATATTGTACGGTATCTTCCTTTCTTCGACCGATCTCATCGGTATAGTTCCCTGTTTTCCAGGCAAACAGCAAAGAAAAAGCCGCCGCGACCGCAAAGGCCAGATATTTTTTGTCAAAATGCCGTCCGCCGGAAACAGCCTCTGCCCTCTCCTCCAGCCGCTTCAAGACGGGAATCCATCCCAGACAGGCAAAGACACTCAAAATCAGCGGATAGTACGGATGCATATAAACAATCCCCCAGCTAATGCCCAGCGCCGTACAAATGCAGAGGGCCCACAGGTTCCACTTTTCCCAGGCACCCGACACGCCTTTTTTGAACGTCAGCCACAATACGCCCAGAATCGTAAACACCGAATATTTCCAGTTAAAGACAAACGCCTCTTCCAGCATTTTCAGCATTCCCTTTATCTGTCCAGCCAGCGCCTGTTTTTCCAGATTGGAATAGACAAACACATTGTTATAGAAATAGACGGTAAACCAGGAATCGAGCGCCCCATTGATTCCGAAATACAGCAGAAACGGTATGGTGGTAACTGCCATGCCTCCCACAAAGACCAGGCCGCTCAGCACGCCGCGCCGGACCTTTCCTTGAAACAGGCAAGACAGAAAGATCATAAACATCCAGGCAAAGTGAAAGCCCAGCAGCGTAAACTTGACCAGCATAATGCAGCCAGCCAACACGCCGTGAAGAAACAGTTCCCGGTAATCCATCTCTTTTGGATACCGGATTTTAAAGTAACGAAGCGAGGCGTACAGAGACCAGGCGACCAGAGGCAGACACAATTCCTCGGCGCTGTCGCCGTGGCAGAAGCTCTTCGACGACAGAATTGCCGCCGCCAGCAAAGGCAGAACCAGCAGGATATTCTTTTTCACATACAGCCGCAGCGTCCGGTAGACGGCCAGCAGATAGGCCGTAAAAGCGAAAACCTCGATCCCATACATTCCCAGAAAACTGTCTCTTGACACCAAATAGGCCAGGCTGTGCAGAAAATACAGGAGCGGTCCCTTGTGATCAAAGACATCCCGATACAGCACCTTTCCCTGTACAATAGACTTTCCCACCGTAAAAAAGATATTGGCATCCTCCCAGTCATTGATCGGATAGAGGAATGAACTTTTGGAGCAGACTGCCAAAAAAATAAGACTGATCCCCAAACAGATTCCCACCCGTTTGCCTGTCTCTTTTTTTTCTCCGCCTTTCATCCCGCTTCCCATTTTATTTTTCACCTTTCCCAATCTTTTTCTAACACACGGGTGTGCTGTCCACATTATACACGAGAGACGCCGGTTTTTGCAAGAAAAATTTCCGTTACCACGACAGACTGCCCGTAAATATTGACAGATAACACGATAAATATTATGATAAGGACAAAAGCATAAAACCAACCTCCCCCTGTATACAACTGGTGATGGAATCCATAAATCAGAAAGGTTTTTCAATGAAAAAAAAGCAATTCATCCGAATCGGTTTGACCGTTATGATACTTCTGTTCGTTCTCTGCGGACTTTCTCTCTACCGCACCAAGCAGATGATTCCCCGCGCTTTCTTTGACCAAGAATACGCTGAAGTAAACGTCCCCCTGACGGTATCCTGTGACGGTTTCCTGCAAGGTACTTCTTTTACCTATATTTGGACCATTGGAGATACGGTTATCGACAATACTACCAACACCTACACGCCGGTATATGAGGATCTGGAGAAATTTATTACCGTATCGGTCATTCCGGATGACGGCTCAAAAGCCCTGCAGATTCAAATGTATTTCAGTACTCTCCCCGTCATCTATATTGATACGGATGACGGCGGGCCCATTTACAGTAAGGATTACTATTTTGACGCTTCTCTGAAAATGCAGGGCAACGCCTTATATAACACTGCCAACTCCGATATGTATCATGGAGCGATCGGGATTCGAGGACGCGGAAATTCCACCTGGCGCGGCTCCAAGCTCCCTTACCGCATAAAACTGGAAACAGCCGCCAACCTGTTTCAAATGGGCTCCAATAAAAACTGGGTATTACTGTCCAATGAATATGACGACAGCCTTATGCGGAACAAAATTGCCTACGATTTATCCGGGGAAATCGGTATGACATACATGCGTTCCACCTGGGTAGATCTTATCTTAAACGGCCAATATGCGGGCAATTATCAGATCTGCGAACAGATTCGTATTGATGAGAATCGTGTGGATATTCTGGATCTTGAAAAATATTCCAAAACAGCGGCCAAGATTCTTGTAGACAACAATGTGATAGCTCCCCAGGAAAAAGAGGCTCTGGAAGATCATCTGACTTGGCATATGGACTGGCTTTCCAGCGGCATCATTGAATATGAAGATCATCTTTTTGATATTTCATCTTATATTGATCTGCCGGATATCAACGGCGGCTTTCTGTTCGAGCTGGATGCGTTCTATGACGAACCCTCCAAATTTATAGTTGAAAATCAACCGATCCAGATACGCGGACCTAAATATGCCGGCTCCAATGATAAAATCATGGCATATGCCGTCGAATTTGTAAGCGCTTTCTACCATGCCGCTTACTTTTCCGATGATTTTTACACCATATTTCAAGAAGTCCCAACCCACTATACCGAATTATTTGATATCTGTTCTCTGGCCCAATATTTTATTATAACAGAAGTCTTCTTTAATGAAGATACCGGTTTAAAAAGTACCTATTTTTATAAAGATCTGGATTCTCCGGCACAGATGGGTCCTGTCTGGGACATGGATTACAGTTCCGGGGGACAAGGGATATCCGCTGAGGTATACGACCAGTGGCAGACTGTTTTTTACAGCAACTATTCACAGGACAATCAATGGTACAAAGGATTGATCCGGGACCCATACTTTTTGTCAAAAGCTATGGAGGTCTGGGAAGCAAACCGCGAAACCATTTTTCATATCGTGGAGGAAAACGGCCCGATAGAACAAGCTTACGATTATATATATGAATCGGCCTTGGCAAACGCTAAAATATGGCCCCCTGAAATCAATCCCGATCCCAGCGCGATCTCCACGCATGGTTTCATTCAAGGATACCAGACTTTCAAAACGTGGATGACCAACCGTCTGAATTGGCTGGACAGTCAGTTTACCACGCTGAAGGCTCTGACAGACTCCATAGGCGCTTTTGATGCCGGAACAGGAGTGTCTCTGATCTGCCTGGATCAAACGGCAACCGTGACGGCCGAGACCGGTGTTCTTGCCAAATTTTATTTCAACGGTATTCTGCAGACAGAGCTTCCTCTGGAAAACGGGACGGCTTCCTGGAGTTTTTCTTTGGAACAGCAGACCTCTGAGAGCGATGTGATACAAGTCCGCATCTATCAGGAGGATGGAACGCAAATCGGCTCCGACTTTGTAGATTTCCGATAGCGTTCTGCAATCCGCAAACCAGGGCGTACCGATACGAGAATAACGTTTTATCCACGCCCGGAAACTGTCCGAACGCAACATAACGGGGCTTTTGCAAAACAAAGATTTCATATAAAATGTGGTCGATCCAGCACAGCCGAATTTTGTGTTTTATCTGCGTTTTGCAGCCCTCTGCGCTTCTATTTGACGCGCCCATATTCCAGAATAAAATACGCATTCAGCATATCCTGATATTCATTCTCATCCGTATAATAATACTGTCTCCCATCGCTGGCGAGATACAAATGAAACGCCGACATAACCGGAATGCTCTTTCTCATTTCATTCATATAATTGTAATACGCATCGGATTGAATTCCTGCCAGTTCCAAAATAGCAGCTCCCAGATAATGGATGCTGGTATCTCCAATCTCCCGTCTCTCCCAATCATAATTTGCCCAGATGATATACGGGGTTGCATTCAGTAAGACCGCCAGCTCCTCATCGGTTTTTCCACTCCAATACTTGGATAAGGTATCCGCAAAGCTTGGCGCGTGATCTCCCACCATACACACGATCGTGGGTTCTTCCACCGTTTCAAAATAATCAATCAGTTCTTTCCAGGCCACGTCTGTCCGTTGAAGGCAGGATAAATATTCCTCTGTCATCTCCCGGTATACGCCGAAATCATTTTCTACAGAAACAGTATTCAGCTCCTCTGGATTTACTTCCCACCCGCCATGATTCTGAATGGTCAGCAGATATAAAAACTGAGGACCGTTATCTTTGTTCTTTTCAAACTGATCAATCAGCTCCAAAAACGCGGCCGAATCGGTCAGATGCGGTCTTTGTCCATACAATTCCTCCCTTTTAAAATCATCAATAAACAGGATATCGTCAAATCCCATCGCCGGATATGCAATATTTCGTGAATAATTCGTCGCAATGGCGGGATGCATTGCCGCCGTGTGATATCCTATTCTTTTCAATACAGAAACCATGCTCTCTTTTCCGCTCAGATCCAGGGAATTAAAAGGCGTGATTCCCTGCATAAGCTGCAGCGAATTTCCTGTCAGCAACTCATATTCGCTCAGATTCGTTCCTACCATAGGAACCATACTATATCCGCGCAGCGCATTCTCTGTGCGGTTGATATAGGGTGTAATTTCTTCACAGTCAATCGAGACTATGGTCTCCAAATCATACCAGGATTCATTTAAGATTAAAATAATATGGGGCAGATTCTCCGATTTCGGGTTTTCTGTCGGAATGCTCTTTAAAATCTCTTCTCTTCGTTTTTCAGAATAATCGGCAGGCTTTGAGACGGTTCTCCAGGATGCCTCCATTATTTCCAAAGATTCTGCTAAAAAACCATACTCATAATATGCTGTTTCCCAGGACCAACCAAAGGTATTTTTGGGCTTCAGCGAATAGGGGGAGAAAAAGCAGACATACAGAAATACCAGAGAACCCAATACACTAAAAAATACCTGTTTCCAATACTGTGACTTCTTTCGTTTCTTTACCGGAATTTTTTTCCTGCACAATACCGCCGCAAAAATACAAGCTGCACCGATTCCTATTGCTGCGATCACCCGCTTGTCCGCCGTAAAATTATAATTTGCAGCCACGGACAGAGCCGTTTTAAAATTTTTTAAATCCCTGGTAGATACCGGGGTTCCGCGAAATGCAATCACATAATAATTCAGAATTCCGATTCCTGTACTGATTCCAGTACCTATTACAATGGCAGCATGGATTCTCCCGCTCAGCGCATAGATAACAGCATAGAAACATACCATCACCCCAGTATTCATCAGCATATAACGGAAAGGCATCCGCAGACTGCTCCCGTTACAAATTTCCAGCTCAACAAAATTGAATGCAGAAAAAATCAATACTGCCGCAAATCGTATCCATGTATCCTCTTGTTTCTGTTTTTTCTTGTTTTTTTCTAGTCCTTTCCTCATGTCGCGTTTCCTGCCGATACAGCTCCTTTCTCTTTTACCGGCACTCGGTTTTCATCATTATTATATACGAGTTATGCCTTTTTTTGCAAGAATATTTCCGTTTCTGCAACAGACGTTCTGTAGATATTGACAGATCACACAATACCGATTATGATAAAGCCAAAGGACTTGACGCCCAAAAAATGGGCCAAAAAGAACAGGGACAGGAAAATAAATGAAGCGGACTAACATAAAAAAAGAGTGGATACTGGTACTTTTCTTCGGGCTGTTATTTGCAGCCGGAATGGTGGGCGTAAAGGACTACGGCATTTCCTATGATGAGGTTATTGAGCGCAACAGCTCCTTAATCACGTACAAATATATCATAGGGGGAGTGCAGGAAACGGTTACAGATACCGTAAACTTTCCTGCCCTGGCAGAGCTGCCCCAATATGTAGATCGCTATTACGGCGTCGCGCTGCAGGAAATCCCGGTTGCAGCAGAACATCTATTCGGATTTCATTTAAGCTACCGCAGTATATTTTTGATGCGCCATTTTTTTACGTTCTGTGTATTTTTTGCGGGTTTGGTATTCTTTTACTTTTTCTTAAAAGAGTGCGGCATCCGGAGACGCTATTGCTGTCTGGGCGTGTTTATGCTCTTTTTATCTCCCAGGATTTTCGCGGACGCCTGCTATAATATCAAAGACCTGCCGTTTCTTTCTATGACGATTCTCACCCTGTTCTATTGCCTTCGTTTTATCCGCCGCGGTAAAATCACAGAAGGCTTTCTTTGGTGCTTAACCGGCGCATTGTGTGCAAATATAAGAATTGTCGGAGCGGTTTTCTTCGTGATCGGTGAACTGCTGTTTTTGATTTATGGAAAACAGAAAAAACTGCTGAACAAGCTATGTTTAGCCGCCGTATGCGGTATCGGGTGTATGTTGCTGTATATTCTGCTGATGCCGGCGCTCTGGGAAAATCCGGTACAGAATACGCTGGAACTGCTTCGTTCCTTCTCTGATTTTTCCCGCTGGGGAGGAGTCAATTACTATCTGGGACAATGGTACCCCGAAGGAACGGAACCCTGGCACTACTTGTTCGTGTGGATCTTTGCCACAACACCTGTCATATACTCCGTATGCTTTGTCGGAGGCGCGGTATGCGCTGTCAAAAAGACCATACAACAGGATCCCTGCTGTTCTCTGCCGGTCATTCTGTGCGGGCTTTGTATCCTAATTCCTGTTTTGTATCTGTTAATCGGACATCCGGTTGTATATAATGGCTGGCGCCATTTCTTTTTCCTGTACCCTCTGCTTCTTTACTTTGCCGTGTTCTTTGTAAACGAAATGGAACAGAGATTTGCTCACAGCCGGATATGGCGTTTTGCGCTTGCCGCAGGGCTGGGCGGAAGCTTTCTTACTACTGGCGTATGGATGGCTCAGAATCATCCATACGAATATGTATATTTTAATCCTCTGATCCGGGAATACGCATGGGAGAATCTGGAGAAGGATTATTGGGCTGTCTCAGAATACGAGCTTATGAAAGAAATCCTGGCCAGGGATTCCTCCGACTCCATTTCGGTCTGCGCGCTTTCCGGAAGCGGAACCGGCTGGTACCGGATGCCGGACTGGGAACGAAACCGAATCCAAATGATAAAAACAGCAAACGTTCCGATCGCTGATTATGTGATTCAAACCCATACCGCCGGGCAGGAAAGCTTCTCTTCTGCGTATTTATTTCAAAAAGTAAAGGACTTGACAGTGGACGGCGCCGTAATCAGTTCCTTGTTTCAGCGGACCCGTCTCATATGCGGAGAATACACGTTTCAGTTTTGGCAGAAATCCGGCCAGGTATCCTGTGCATATAATTTATCAAACGCTGTTTGGAAACTGTCTCAGAACGGGGAAGAGATGATTCTGGAATCCGGCAGGATAGAAAAGACGAACGAGGCAGCGCTTCAGATGCTGGTGGTGGATAAAGGGCTGTATGAAACGCTCTCGGCCGTCCAGATTTGGTCGGACACGCAGGAATGGTCATTCGATCCGGCAGAATTTTCCGCCTGCAAAGACGAATTTGTACTGGAATTACCGCAGGAATGCGAAAACAGCGTGCAGATCCGTCTGGTTCTGCAGCGGGAAAAAATGCAGTGGGCCGAGGGAGAAGCCTGCTACGCTGTCAAACTGGCTGCCGGCCACAAGGAAGCGGATCTTATCCCGAAAGGTCTCCTCTCCCATTTGGATTCGGTATCGACAAACTATAACGAGGCAGAAATCAGCCGTATCTTGGATGATAACGGGAAAACCCGGTGGACCAGCCAAGTCGCACAGACAGAAGGCATGTACATTACCGCTGCCTTGAAGGAAAAACAGGTTTTGGCCGGAGCAAAGCTTTTGCTGGGCGACAGCCCCTGGGACTATCCGGTACACCTTCGCATTTTCATATCAGAAAACGGGACCGATTGGCAGGAAATCGAATACCGGACGAAGGATTCGGAATCTTACTGGTTTGATGCGGTGGTTAGCCAGTATATCCGTTTTGAATTAGGAAAGGCAGAGGAGGAAATTTCATCGAACTGGTCCGTTTACGAGTTGGAGTTGTATACGCAGCCGGCAAAGGAATAATCAAACCGCAGAGGCCGCTCTACCAGTAACACTGATTCTCCACCTTTGCCGCCCCCGCAGGCCGCTCCTCCTCCAAAGGCCGCTGCCAGGCATCATTAAACAAAACCTGATAATCCTCCCGGTCATCCCACCGTTTTCCGCGGATTCCAAACAGAAGCTGCAGAGCTCCTCCCATATGGACCACCTGTTTTCCCGCCCTCTTCAGACGGGCGGCCAGAGGAAATCCGTACGCCCCGCAGCCCACCAAGGCCACGTCAAAATCTTTCGCCAGCGCCTCCTGTTCCATATAGGAGAGCGCCTCAAACCAGTCCGCAAACCGCTCGTCTTTCTGACCGGCTATGGTCTGTACCGCCTTCAAGGTCAAAAGCGTAAATTCCGGCAGGATTTCCGGATTGCCAAACAGTTTTTCCCGGTTTTTGTACTGCCTGCGTATGCTTTCTTCAAACGGGTGAACAATCAGCACCCGTTTTCCCGCCAGCACCCTGGTCCACGGCTCCCCGCAGAAAAACGGCTCCAGACCGGACAGAAAACAGCGTTTTGCCTGTCTGACATACGTATCATACACATAGTTTTCCATCGCCAGCCCGTCCCAGACTCCGATCAGATCTGCCTCTGAACAGGCTTCTTCCATCATCTGCCCAAACGCCATGACCTTTTTTTTGTCTCTGGGAAAAAAGCCGGCGTTGACGCAGATCGAATCCATGGTCTCCTCCGGAAGCTCCCTGCGAAATCCCCACCGCACTTCCAGCGTTCTCCGAAAGGTCCGCATTTCTCCGCTGCCCATCCGGCAGGCCATAAACGGCTGCCCCAGGCGAATTTTTTCTTCGATATACCGGTTTGCATGCAGATCATCCAGATATAACGTGTTGTCAAAAATCAACTTCGGTTTCTTTTTTAGAACAACCCGTATTCCCTCCGAGACGAAATAGGCGCCGTACCGCAGTCGTTTTCCCATATTCATTCTCCCCTCTTCTCAGCCTTTCGCTATGTGCAGCAGCCGTTTCAGCGTGGACGGCAGCCTCTTCAGCTTCTGTTTTCTGTCCTGTGGGTCGGCAAACCAGAAGCTTTTCACGCCGCCCTCCAAACTTCGCCATGTCTTGACCAAAGGATATCCCTCACTCAAAATCCGGCAAAATCGTTTGGTGTAGGTCACATCCGGCACCATATGACGGGGATGACGCAGGGGGAACTCGTATTCATAGGTCTTTTTGTAATAAACCTGCCGAAGTCCCTTCGGAATCACCGCCATCGATCCGGCCCCGTGTGTGCCGCCCGCCCCGATCCCGATATTGGACGTCAGATTTTTGACCGGCACGATATCGAGCATATTCTGCGTACTTTTGGTATTCCATATAATCGTTTCAAAATACCGAATCCCGGAATCCCGGTGCCACCGGCAGGTGTTCACCTTTTCTCTCAACGCCTCGATCTGATCCTGCATCTGCCCCAAAACATAGGGATTTTCCATAAAGCTGTACTCGGTGTCAAACATTTCCACACAGCGCTTCCATGTGGCCCATCCCCAGATCGCGGAACGGCGGGAAAAAAAGTAGTCCGCATCCTCCGGGCCGTAGACGTCCAGATGGTTCATTCCCGCTATGGTAAAAACGCGGTTATCGTTCTCATACCGGTCCAATAATTCCTTGCAGAACGGGAAGAAGCTCTGGGATGCCACAATGTCATCCTCCAGAATAATTCCCTTCTCCACATGGGAAAACATCCAGCAGATCGCATTGTACATGGAAGGATCGCACCCCACATTGCGCTCCTGATAATTGCGGTAGACCTCGCATTCCCAGTCGATCCCTTCCTCCGCAATCCGGCGGCACTGAGCTATCCGCTCCTCATCCCCCTTCCCCTCTCTGGGGCCGTCCTGATACAAAAACAGTTTGCTGGGCCGGGCTTTTCGCACCTGTTCAAACACCTGCAAAAAGGTATCGGGCCGGACAAAAAACACACAAAGGACTGCGACGTCAATCTGATACGGTTTCATCGGCTCCCTCCAAAATCTCCTGATAAACGGCAAGCATCGCGGCGGCGTTCTTTGCCCGGTCATATGTCCCGGCGGCCCGCACCGCGGCCGCCTCCCCCAGACGCTTCGCTCTCGCCGGGTCCGCAAAAATCTGTTTTACATACCAGGCCAGCAGATACGGCGCATCACAGGGATAGAGATATCCTTCCTCCCCGTGCGTCAGCAGATTTTTTACGCCGCCCACGTCAGAGGATACGACCGGCATCCCCAAAAGCATGGCTTCCCCCACCGAATTCGGAGAATTTTCGATGGAGGAGGGACTGACAAATACATTGGCCCGCAGATACCGCTGCAGCACTTCCTCCTCGGACAAAAAACCGGTGAAGATCACTCTCTCCCGCAGACCAAGCTTCTCTATCATCTTTTCGATATAGCGCCCATAGGAAGACTGGCGCAGCCAGTCCTTCCAGCTTCTTTTGGTGATATCGCCCCCGGCCACATAGACTTTGGCCGCCGGATAATGGGCCAGGATCTCCGGCATGGCCTCCAGCATATAGTGGAATCCTTTGATCGGATAGCTGCCCTGGCTGACAAAAATCGAGTACGGCTCACAGCCTTCTTTGTTCCATCTGGCCTGGTAGAAGCTGTCCCGCAGAATCTCGTTGCAGAAATGATAGTTCACATCCGGATGGATTTCCTCCGTACAGGCTCGATCCCAGTCCGTGCGTCCCAGGACATGGGACGCCTGCCGGATGGCGCTGCGCTCATACTCTCCTCTTCGCACAAAGCTTTTCTGCTGGCGGTACAGATTATCCCGTTTGACAATATCGCGGAAGGTACATCCCCGGCGAACCCAGCCCGGCACCCCGGCCATAAAATGTCTGGCATAGACCGACACCATTCCCTGGATGCCGATCACCGTCCGGTTCGGATGACGAAACGCCTTCACCGCCGCCAGAGAATGCAGATACTCTGTGCCGAAAATATGGAGCACATCCGGTTTAAATTTCCGGATAATCTCCCGTATCTGCTCTTCCACATCGGAATCATATTTCTCCATAACCAGACGCTTCTGATAGAAACTATAGTAGGACAGTTCCATGGAGGAGGCAGGCGCCGCAACCAGAGCTGCTCCGGACAAATCGCACGCCGCAGATACGTCCGTATTTTCTGGCAAGGCTGCGCGGATCACAATCTCCGTCTTCCCGGAGATGGACTCCCCCCGCTCGCAGGTCGGAAAACAGACGCCCAGCTCCACCTGCCCGCTGCCAGCCAGCGCATGAAGCAGACCGCTCATCCAGCCGCCCACTGCGGGGATTGCTCGGTTGTGCGCCCTGGCGATCTCCGGCAGCATGATATTACACACCCACAGAATTCTCACTCCCGTCTCCTCCCTGCCTGATTCTTCTGGCCGGATTTCCGGCCCAGACTTCATCGGGTCCAATATTTTTTGTCACCACGGAGCCGGCGCCGATGATACTGCGATCCCCGATGGTCACTCCCTTTAAAATAATGCTGTGCGCCCCGATAAACACATTCTCTCCGATCACAACCGGCTTTTTTACCGGCTCTTCCCTCTCATAATCGCCCCGAACCCGGTAGTCCAGAGAGTGAAAATCCGTATCGTAAATCTTCACACTGCCGCCGATCAACGTTCCCGCGCCGATGGACACGCTGTCATGGCAGACGATCGCCGCATTGGAAATCCCCACATTCTCCCCGATTGTCAGCGAAGCTCCCTCTTTCACGGAAAGAATGGTCTGCGTATCCCCTCCAATCGGATTGGAGGAGAGGCAGGAATTGATCGTGACACCCGTTCCGATCCGAATCGTGCCATGGCCGAAAATCTGTATCTTTCCGTGGATCGTCACCTTTCCTTTTGCCGAAACACCCCGGTAATGCAGAATACAGAAATTATAAATCCGGTCTCCCAGACAAAGCACCCAGGTCAGAAAACGCTTCATCCATTCGCCTCCTCATTTTTGTGATACAGCGCTGCGATTTGTCTCCCCGTCTTTTCATCGATCTTCCCGTCCGTCTCAATCTCAAACCGGTCCTCCTCCGGGGTTAGAATCTTCTCTTTTCTCTGATTTACATAACAGATACAATTCGCTCTGCCCAGATACCTGGCCCACATGGAGAAGGAGGAACCGGACGCCACCAGCAGAGGAAACCGGCTGAGCGCCAGGATATCCGCGATACTGGTTCCAAAAGATATCCGCTTTACGCCCGGCAGGGATAAAACCGGCTCCAGCTCCTCCTCGGTTCCGTCTGAAAATACGCAGAACGGAAGAGCCTCTCCCGCATACCGGCGGATCTCTTCGATGATCTGCACATACCATTGCATCGGAAGCGCACTGTCATGCCGCCCGTTTCTCACCTCCGCCTCCGCTACCCGCCCAAAGTCTCCCAAGCGGATATGAATCCCCGCACTGCGGGCCGCCTCCTGTCCAAAGGCTTCCTCCAAGGGAGCGCGGTTCTTCTCCTTCAGATTGGAGGTAATCAAATCATATACATAGCGATACTCATAGAGCAGCGATTCAAAACATCCCTCAAAACCGGTAAACTCCACAATCGTTTCATCCTCCAGGCGGATATTCTCTTTCTGCTCTTCCGAAAGACGGCTGCACGAAAAAAGCAGCCTCAGCTTGCGAATGCCTCCGATCGCGCCCTGCCGGTTCAAAAACAGATCTCCGTAAAAGCGTTTATCCGGCTCGCGGCGCAGCCAAGGCCCCATCTTGATGCTGGGCCAGGTAGGCCAGATCATCCTGCAGTCGTTCTCTCTGGCAAAGACCGCCGCTCTGGCCCAGGCAAACAAAATGTTGCCCAGACCTGCGCCGCCCAAACGCACCACTCCCAAGTCATGGGCCGACAGTTTTGGATATACATAGTTCATCGCGCTCTCCCCCCTTAAGAAATGATCTGATATTCCCAGAAACCGCTGCCGCTGCTTAAAACCGGTACCATATAGAAAAACAGCATAATCCCCCAGATCACCGCATAGTACAGCGTCCGCAGAACCCGGCTCTCCTCGCAGGAAATCACTTCGGGCAGAATCAGGGCGTAAAAACAGATAAAATATAGCTGCAGGCGGCCCCACATCGGAATCCAGTAAAAGCAGGTGTACAGGCCCAGAAGCAGAACCGACATGTTGATATACAGGATGTTTCGCTTATCCCTCTGTAAAAGCTTTTTGTAATAAAGAAAACACAGGATAACATAAATCAGGCACAAAATAATCTGGACCGGAGAAAATTCTTCATATAAATACGTATCGGAGGTGTTGGCCGCGCTGGGATAAAACCGCAGCAAAAAGCCATTGATCTGCTCCCGCAGAAAAAACGCGAGACTCGCCATTGCCAGATACACAAAATACATGGCCTGGCTGTAAGGAAACAGCATCAGAATCAAAACCGGCAGAACAATCAGGGCGGTCCGGTGAAACAGCGACGCGCCCAGAATCAGCAGAACGCTGGCTAGGAGACGTCTTTGCCTGGCATAGCCAAAGGCCAGCAGCACAACGGCGCAGGCCATGCCCTGTCTTATCAGATTAAATCCCTGGTAGTAGATGGTGGTGTAAAACAAATACAGACTGATCGGCACAAACCGGGAAAATTTCAAAATGCAGGTCAGGCCAAACATGCAGATCAGGGCGTTTGTCACAAAAATCAGCCACTGCGGATTCGTGGTATACAGGGAGAGAATCCGGTTCAGCCACACATAGCCCCTCTCCGTCCCCCCATACAGAACATGATCCCAGTCCTTGCAGATATTTTCAAAAATAGTGCAGTACGACTCGAAATCCGTACCCACGCGATAACGCAGTCCGCCGAACAGAAGAAAAACCGCAAAAATCACGCACCAGAACAGAAAAGAAACCGACACGCGGATCTCCCGTTTGGGCAGAAGCAGTCTGCCTTCCCAATGATTTTGTTTGCTAAGCTCCACGCCAAAGCCCAGGGCCACGATCAGCCCCATGACCAGAAAATAGATCTCCATGTAGACTCCGTCTCTATTTTTAGTGCCGGTTTTTCAGTATCCCAAAAAAGGTTCCCGCCTTCTTTAGATAGCGGATCATCTGATGCCATAGATGGCCGGGAAGATAGCGGGGAGGCGTGCTGAGAAAAATAAATGACAGGCGGTACAGAGGATTGCAGCCAGACCGCTTGCCGAACAGCTTTTTCACCGTCAGTTCGTCATACCGGTTATCTCCCGTCGCTCCCTCGTCAAAGGTATACCGCAACTGACCAAACGAATGGATTTTTATGCCTTTGCGCCAGGCGCGGATCGTCAGTTCAAAATCCGCAAAGTAATGCGGCAGCAGAAACGGATGCATTTTGCCGGTCTTACGCCATATCTCTACGGTCAGAAAAAGGCTCCTCGTCGACGCGCAGTTCCCTTCGCTGTCCGGCGGCAGAAGCCGCCCGGTTCCATCCCGGAAGGAATGCGCAAAGATGCCGTCCAAATGCTTCCCGCTGTTCAGACCGTAACCGTTTCCGGCTACCATCGTCTGCGGATATTCGCCCAGCAGGCGGATGCCTGTCTCGATGTAGTTCTCCGCATAACAGGTGTCATCGTTTGTCAGAAGCACCGCCTCTTCCTGCGCGGCATGCTCCATCAGCCACTGGTATGCCATTTGAAGCGCTCCGCCCCACCAGAGATTCCCGTCCCCGTACAGGACCGTCGAGCGCGGAAAACGCTCCCTCACCATTTTGTCTGTGCCGTCTGTAGATCCGTCGTCCACCAGCAGCAGATGAATGTCTTTGTATGTCTGAGACAAGAGGCTTTCCACAAACTTTTCGGTTATGGCCCTCCGGTTATGCACAGCCGTTATCACATGTATCATAGTCTCTCGATTACCTCAACGTGTTTTTTCGCAATCTGCTCTATGGTGCAGTCTTCCATCGCTTTTCGGTTTCGCTCTCCCATCCTCCGGCGCATCGCGTCGTCGGACAGAATGCGGTTCACGGCTTGAGCCAAAGCCCCCGCATCCTCCACAGGAACCACAAAGCCGCCCTCTTCCTCCCCCAAAAGCTCCATGGCGGCGATACAGCGATCCGTGGAAACCACAGGCAGGCCGGACGCCATCGCCTCATTGATCACCAGCCCCCAGATATCTTCCCGCGTGGGAAGCACAAACAGTTCGGCCAACTGATAGCAGGCATAGATTTGATCTTTTTTCAGAAATCCCTTTAAGACGACGTTTTGCAGTCCTTCTCTTTCTATGAAAGCCCGGTACGCATCCTCCTGTTCGCCGCCCCCGATCAGCACCAACTGAAAGGAAGCGTCCAGATCCTTCCACGCCTTTAACAGCACATCATATCCCTTTCGCGGGATAAATTGCCCGATGCTCAAAACCATCCGTTTTTCGGAAAGCCCCAGCTCGGCCCGCTTTGCCTGCTTTTCGCTCTCCGACAGCGGGCGGCGCGCCAGGTCCTCCTCCTTCAGCGAAGTAAACCGGTGCCGGAAGATCCGCTCCGGCGCCGCTCCATAAAAGCGGAAGTATTCTTCTGCAAACCGCCCGCTCGCAAAGCAGGCCCAGGCATGGGAGATATACCAGTGCTTCACCCGATCCTTCAGCCAGTTTTTCCGAATAAAGGCGCCGTCGCAGTTGACGCAGTACGGAATGTTTCGGCGGATACAGCGGCGGATCACTTTTCCGGCGTTTTTATTATTGTAATCGTAGGCCAGAACCAGATCATAATCCTTCAGATGATGCAGGGACCAGGCAAACGCTTCCTTTGCATCCGGCGTGTTCAGAACATGAAAATTTCCGTTTCTCACAAACCATTCCGGGGACCGGCTCTGATCCTCTATAAATTCAAAAAATACATCCAGTTGATAGAAGGTATCCAATTCCTGAAACACTCCCACCCGGTAAGGCGCCGGATAGCTGGATATCACCAGGATTTTTTTCATTGTTTTCCTGCTTTCTCCATATAGTCTAAAAACGCTTTCACATCGGTGACATAGGGAGCAAAAGCCTCAATTTCCTGATCGGAATATTCCCACCAGCGGATCGTTAACAGCTTCTCTATGGTCTCGTCATCAAAGCGCTTGCGAAGCAGCTTAGCCGGGTTTCCGGCCCAGATCTCATACGGCCCGACATCCTTTGTCACCACGGAGCCCATGCCGATCACCGCACCGTCCGCGATGGTAATCCCCGATTTTATCAGGCAGTTTGTACCGATCCACACGTCGTTTCCTATGGTCGTCTCCTGAAAAATCGCAAACTCATGGCGGGCAAAATTCTTTTTGAACACATTTTCCCATTTGTGAAACGTGGAGGAAGTCGATACCCAATCCAGAGGATGGGCGGTCCCTCCGATATCGCAGCGGCCCGCTATGGAAGTAAAATTGCCGATCCGGGCATTGGTCACAAAACAGCCGCGCGCCACATAAGAGTATTTTCCGATGCTGCTCCTGTAAAAACGGGTCCCGCTGTGGATCGCGGCTTTTTTGTCCACCTGTGCGTCGGACAAGAGCGCCAGCAGAGAAACCTTGCTGCACAGACGGGCCGGGAGTCCCAGCAGATTTTTCAAAAGCACCAGCAATCGCCTCATGTTATTTCCTCTTTCATGTTTTTAAATCCCTTGTCTCCTTGAGTCCCACATCCGTATTCCGGTATTCATACAGCTTTGCATCCACCAGAAAACGATACCAGTATCCCTGCAAGAAATGATAGATCAGTCCGGGCTTTCCGTCCAGAAATCCCAGCCGGAAGAAATAGCGGTAAATAAAATACCAGTGGGCGCGGCGCATCAGCGGCGTTTTATAGTAGACCATATATTTGATCCACCGCTTTCGCTCCGCCTGACTGCCAAGAAGACGGGGCCGAACCACATTCTCCTGCTTCTCCTTTGTTACAAAATCGATCAGCTCCCGGTCGGAGTACCAGTTATGCTTACTGATCCACCAGGAAATATCTTTATTGTTGTTGTCGATAAAATCGAAGGCCAGACGGGTGCTCTCCCCGCTTTGCAGAAGAATGTGTTCGTCCATAATAGTCTGCTCGCAGTACGCATGGCCGGTACGAAAAACCCGCAGCACCCAGGTGGGGTAGATTCCTCCGTGGCGAATCCAGCGGCCAAGAAAACAGATGCGCCGCCGCAGCTCCACTCCCGTCACCGATTCCGGCAGTCCCGGCAGATGCTCGACGAGCGCCTGGGCCAGCTCCGGGGTCAGTTCCTCGTCCGCGTCAAAGCGCATGGTCCAGGCCGTGCCGATCCCTGTGTGCTCCAGCCCCCAGTTAAACTGCGTGGCATAGTTTATCCAGGGATTCTGATAGACGTCCGCCCCCAGTTCTCTGGCTAATTCCACTGTCCGGTCGGTGCTGTAGCTGTCCACCACCACAAAGCGCTTTGCCAGGCCCCGAAAGGATTCGATACACTTTTTTAGATTTTTTTCTTCATCCTTCGTCAGAATGAGTACAGTCAGATCAATCATAACCTTTTCCCGCCCTATGTCAGCAGATATTTCCCGATTTCCATAAAGACCGCTTCCAGAAGATAGAACCTGCTGTAGCCGTTCTCCCGGTAAATCCGGTATTTGAGCCGCATCCGTTTCCAGGCGTCCTTCCATGTCTTTTTGTTGCTGGCGCCGCCCAGGCGGTAATTGGCCAGAACCTGATTGACAATCACCACCCTGCGCCGGTCTTTTCGGATTTTCAAGAGAACATCCAGATCGTCGTAGACCGACTGGCAGGGATACTGGTAAATCCGGTACATCTCCTTGGTGATAAAGGTGGTCGGATGATTCCAGTCCCTCGTTGTAATATAATGACGGCGCAGCCTGGCCCGCTTGATGCCGATGGGCTTTTCCTCGCGGATCATGCGCAGATCCGCGTACATCATGTCAAATTCGTTTTCTTCGTAGGTTTTCTGTACCGTCTCCACCGCAAGGCTCTCATACCAGTCATCGCTGTTTAGAAGACCAACCAAAGTCCCGGAAGCCAGCCGGATTCCCTTGTTCATGGCGTCGTATATACCCCGATCCGGCTCAGAGATCACAGCATAATCGATCCCTTTTTCCGCAAACTGCGGGGCGTAGGAGCGGGCAATTTCCACCGTCTGATCGCCTGACTGTCCATCTATAATAAAGTATTCCTTACAGGGAACCGTCTGATTCAGAACCGACTCGATGGTCTGGCGAATCGTGGCTTCACTGTTGTAGGATGCCGTTATGACGCTCACCGTCGCCTGTCTCTTCATTCTCCCTTTTTCTCCCGCAGCGCTCCCTGCATATCGGCTGATTTTTCCTCGGTGAATCCTTCGGTACTCTCTTTGGTGAACATAATTTTTACCGTCATCAAAATCAGTTTCAAATCCAGGAGCACCGAATAGTTTTCAATATACATCAGATCCAATTTCAGCTTGTCGTAGGCGCTGGTATTGTATTTTCCGAAGATCTGCGCATATCCGGTCAGGCCGCCCTTGATCTTTAAGCGGTAGACAAACTCCGGAACCGACTCCGTATATTTCTCCACATGCTCCACCCGCTCCGGCCTCGGCCCCACCACGCTCATATCGCCGCGGAAAATATCAAACAGTTGCGGCAGCTCGTCCATGCGGATAGCCCGAAGAATGCGGCCCACCGGCGTGATCCGGGGATCGCGGTCCGTCGCCGGAATGGCGTAGCCCGCTTTTTCCGCGTCCACCACCATACTGCGGAATTTGGTGATCCGAAACACCTTGCCGCCCACCGTCACACGGTCCTGCCGAAAAAACACCGGCCCGCCGTCTCCTAGCTTGATCGCCAGAGCAATCACCGCCATAAACGGCGCGGTGATGAGAATCCCCAGACCGGAAATAAACAGGTCAAGCACTCGTTTTGCCAGCTTCTGTTCAATGGACAGGCCGCTGTTGCGCGCGAGCAGCAGCGGGGAATCAAAGAAATGCAGCTTCTCCGCGCCGCCCAGGATGATATCCGAGAGATTGGGCGCCACATAGACGCGGATCGCCATCCCATAACAATATTTGATCAGATGATTGCGAAGTCCTGCCTCCACGTCCAAAAGTACCACGCCCTGGTATTTTGATATCTGCTCCTGCAGCGCCGTCTGCCCCAGCGACTGGTTTACCATCCCGGCAATCTGATATTTCTCCTTCATCCCATTCATCTTGGCCGCCAGCGTATGCGCCGCTTCCTCATATTCTCCGTAGATCAAGAGCAGCCGGCGCGGCGGAAATACCGCGTCATAGATTCTGGTCAGCAAGGCGGCCAGCATCGTGGTGCCGCCGGTCTGCACGACGGTCAGCGCCAGATAGGGCAGAATACTGATCATCTGCTCCCCCGCGCCTTTCGGCTTTGGCCAAAGAAACGTCAGGTTTCCGGCAAATAAAAGATTTCTCGACAGGATCAGCGTCAGAAGAAGGGCAAAGACATTGGTGCCGATCAAGGACAGCGCCTGCGAAAGCGCCAGGCTGCCCGGCTTTTGATATCCGATCTTGAATCCGCCGTATACATGGGTAAACAACAGCAGAACCAGAAAATACAGCCCGGCGATCAGCCAGTTGCCTCTCCGGGCAAAGGACTGGTCGATCCGGCTGTTGTAATACCGTATCCATATCTCATAGAAACAGATAATCTGAAAAACCGCGTTGGCAATCATGGCGGCAAACCGAAACAGTCTCTTGTATTTTTCGTTTTTCATTCTCCCTAACCTCAGGCTCTTTTCATCACTGGATCAGCAGATAGCCCAAAAACGGCGTGCCAAACAGCTCCAGCGTCCGCACCGCCTGACATACCTCGTCGATGGTATCCTGATTGGCGCACACCACCAGGACAACGCTTCCGGCCTCCTCGCAGGCAGTAACGGCGGCCGCTTGTCCCGCCAGATTCATTCCGGTCACAACCTTGACCGTCTTTCCCACTTCCCCGGCCAGAGACTCCAGCTCCCCGCAGGCTCCGGCGCTGACGATTGCCACCGTTTCCGTCTCTTCTCTGCGGCATAGGCGGGACAAAACGGCAAGAGCCAAGGCGCGGCTCTCCGGCTTTTTCTTTCGGATCACGCCGATGCAGGACGCATGCAGCACGGCTTCCAGTTCCTCTCGCGTCCTCACCTTCCGGTCCAAAAGAATCGCCACAAAGATAAAGGCCACGCCGATAAAGATCATCGCGCAGAGAACCATCAGACGCCGCCAGGTCATAAAATCCCGCAGGGAAAAGGAAGCGTTTCTCTGGGAAGCGTCCTCATAGACTGTGACAGCTCCGTTCGAGCGCACCACACAGGGCAGCACAGACGCTTCGTTTAAAACGCTTCCCTCTCTCCCCATGACATCCAGGGCTGATTTCAAAATGCTGTCCCCAAAAGCCTGCGCCATACACAGCATCCGCTCGCGGCCTTCTCCCGTCAGTGTCAGCCCGAAGCTGTTTCCCACCCAGTCGATCGCAAAGGTATCCCCCGCGCCGTAGCTCGCATAACCGTTTGCCCTCAGGCGTTCGTTTACATCGTTGACGACCAGCTCACTTTCGCACAGCACCACAAAGGCCAGCCCCTCTTCATTATCCCGGTGCGGAAAATACAAAAGCGTACTCGCCTGATAGGTATCTCTGGATAATGCGTCCTGATCTGCCCGCATGGTATTCAGGATATCTCTCCCTGTGATCACACCGTACGCTGCCAGGCAGATCACAAAAACCCACCAGAAACGCCGGATATTCTGCCAGATTTTCTGTGTGCTGATCATGGTCTCGCCCGACCAGGTTCTGTTCTTTGTCTCCATCGGTTTCCTCCTGCATCATCGGACAGCCTCTAAACAGGCCCCAGTTTGACAATGATATAGTCTTCCCTCTCCACAATACTTCCCGCCTGCGGCCACACCGGCAAATCCGCCCCAAAAGCCTGCGCCTCCTCCTTCATCGCCTGCGTGGGTGCGGCGAGAGGATATCCGTGCATACGGAAAAAGGCGATCAGCTCGGTTCCCGGCTCGTCAAAAGCGTCTACAGCCCAGTCGAACATCGGGTACCAGACCGGGTTCTGAACGACGGCATAGCGCTTTTCTTCCCCCGGCTCATTCTCCCCAAACAGACGGTCCACCGAGGACAGAAAACGGTACGCCATACTGTCCTCCCGCACATAGGCGTATTCCTGCGCCGTGCCGGATTCCTTTCTCTTTCCCAGAAATACCACCGGCTTATCCGGTGAAGCCTGACGCTCCAGGTCAACGGCAATCGCCGCGCACCGGCGCACATCCTCCTGATAGATCAGATGATCCACATAGAACCAGTGATTCAGCTCCGACACCTGCAAAAACCAGACCGCCGCCGTCAGCAGAACGGCCGCCCAGCGCAGCCATTTTTTTTCGGCCGTCAAAAGTTCATGCACCAGAAGCGCCAAAACAAACGCGGTAAAGACCGGCAGGACCTGCATTGACCGGTAGTACACCATGGTTCCCTGCACAAAGGAGAGCAGCCACGGCGTAAATAAAACCGCCAGCCCGTTGAGAAGAAGCAGTTTTTTCTTTGTCCGGACCGCATACCATATGGTAAGTCCCACCAGGCCTGCCTCCGCGGCCAGCAGAATGCCGATCGCCGGATTGGCCGCGGCATTCAGCACATAGTAGCGGGCAAAGCTCTTTGCCATGGCAAGCAGCTTCTGCGGCGCCTCCCCGGAAACGATCCAGCCGATCGAACCTCCCACGGAACGCATGACTGGCTCCAGCCCCAACACCAGAAGGAGAAGACGGCAGACAACGGTGCGCACTGCCATTCCGATCAGCAGCGCGGCCGCTCCGTACAGTACATTCCCGGCATATTCGCGCAGGGAAAGCTTCTGCCCGGTAAAAACAAGTCCGGCCATAACCGCCAGAAACAGGCCCAGCAGGTAGACCGCCGCAAAGGACTCGTAACAGGAAATCGCCGCCGCCAGCAAAACGGAGGAGAAACAAAGCGGTTTCCAGCCCTTTTCCCCCGTGATCCGGTATACGGCCAGCATCGTCAGCAGATAAGCCAGCCCCACCCCGTTGTGAAGATAGTACGTGTACACTTCAAAGATCATCGGATAGGACAGCATCAGACTGGTAAAGACCGGGTAGAAGGCCGCATGGAGCCTGTCCTGCGTCAGCCGTTTCAGCAGCACACAGAAGACTGACGCGCCCGCCGCCATCAGAGCTACGCCAAAAAAATCCGTGACCAGCGGGCCAAACCGGGCAATCGGAAACACTTTGTTCAGCAGAAACAACGTGCAGCGTCCCACCTGCGGCGCCAGCCCGTCATAGAAATACCGGATCATGGAAGTGTCGTCCACGTTGATTACCGGGTGCATCCACAGATAGCCGTAACTCAGAAGCGCCGTCAGAGCCGCCGAAATCACATAGGCTTTGGAGCGGAGCAGCGCGTTTAAGTCCTGCCGGAATTCTTTTCCCAATTTATGCCTCCTGTTCCAGTTCCACACGGAAGATACAATACTGATCCAGTTCCGCGATCAGCCTGCACTGAGATTCCAGAATATACTCTCTCACCGGCGTACCCCTGTGCGTCACAATATAGTCCACATTCCCCTCTGACAGCGCATAAATCAAATACCCCTCATCGTGCGGCGTCTCCTCGATCAAAACATGATACAGACGCGACGGCGCTTCGTCGATATAATCGCCCTGCGCTTCCAGCTCCCGGATATCCGCAATGGCGCGGTAGCTTAAAATCAGCTTCAAATCCGGCGCATACTGATTGATCAGTACATCCAGATCAAAATCAGCCGCCACACAGGGCTCTTTTTTCGGACAGTCCGCCCGTATGATCTCGCAGATCTCAATGACCTCATCCGGGATCTTGTATATATTTTCCGCCAGAGAAAGAGAGCGGGAAAAAAACGGCGTTCCGGCCGCCAGAAACAGGCACGCTGTCCCGGCCAGGCAGAGGCCCCCTATTTTTTTCCCCCATCTTTTTCCGGCCAGCTCTGTCAGCTTTGTCCCGGCATAGGCCAGAACCGGCACGACCGGAATCAGCCACAAAAAGCGGTAATACTCATCATCCAGTCCCAAAAGGGCCACAATGCGCCAAATCACAAGGGGATTGAATACGACGAGCAGCAAAAAACCTCCGTACAGCCCGAAAAAGGTCCTCCATTCCTCCTTTTTGCGCAGGAGAAAAAAGAGAAAGCACAGCGCGGTCAAATACAGAAACCAGCCGGTTCCCTGATACTTCCCAAAGCAGGTCTCTACAAAAGCGTTCCCCAGCTCCGTGGCGTTGACATCCATATCGTACCTCCTGTCACCGTCTCACCGCAATCTCCAAAATTCCCATATGCCACAGCAGATAGCAGGCTGCCGCCGCCAGGCAGGGCAGCATAACCAGAACCATCTTCCCAAGAACCGCCGGCTGCCGCCGAATCGCCGCCAGCGGAAGCAAGCCGGCCGCCAGCATGGCCGGAAGCAGAAACATGGCCGAGGAAGCCGCCGCCGCCGCTCCCCAGACCGTGATCAGCAAGAGCAGCCAGGTCTGCCGGTTTTCCCGGCCTCCGTAAAGATCAAGCAGCAGGCAGAGAACCGCCGGAATGCTTACATTGGCTGTGACCGCTTTTCCCTCATAAGTCCGAAACAGCAGAAATCCGGCGTTGGTATAGGCGGAATAAGTCCACAGGTGCAGCACAAAAACAAAAAAGAGAAACAGCGTCACGGACGATTTCTTTCCGTGAAACAGCGCCAGCCCGATCCGATAGTACGCAAGATTCGTCAGAATCATCACCGCGATCACCATCACGGTCTTCGTCTCAATCAGCGGATGAATGCCGAACAGCCGGCAGATCACCGCGTCGTTCACATGATACGTGGCCAGACAGTGTTTTAAGTCAAAGCTCTGCAGAAAGCTGCCGCTTAACGGTTCGATCTGATTGATGGTATCCGTGTATACGGAAAAGGAAACCTGTCCCACATAGTAAGTGGCGTCCCAAAAACTGACATAGACAAGGGAGGCAAGAATCACGAGAACACCGGTCAGAAACAATACCGCCCATCCCCACCTCTCTTTCCCGAACAGCCCTCTCAGACGCTCGCCCGCAGTCCGAACCCAAAGCTTTCCGAAGCGGCATAAAGACCACAGGATCACCGCCGCCGCCGCCGCGCCCCAGAACATGGCCAGAAGCGACAGGGGTTTCTGAAGGAACATAAAGGGAAGGGCCGTGATCTGAAACACCGCATGATATAGAAAGAAACCGGCTAATAGCGTCTTAGAGAAAGAGATTTCCCGCCGGTTTCTGCCCGCTGTCACCAGGGAACCGAACGCCAGAAACGCCAGCGCATACACGGATAGTACCAGGATCACTTTGCCCAGATTTGCCATCTACTGAAAATCCTCTCTCACCTTATTCCACAGAGCGTCCATGCTGAAATGTTCTCTTATATACCTCTGGGTCCTCCCGGAAACTTCTGACAGCTTCCCGGTATCCCGATACCATTCCACCGCCCGTCTCGCAAACGCCTCCGCCGTCTCCTCCACCGCCACCACGGACCGGATATCCGGAATTCCCTCCGCTCCAATCGGCGTGGTGATCATGGGGATTCCATGGTAGACCGCTTCGATCACCTTTCCCTTGACGCCGGCTCCAAAGCGAAGCGGACAGACAACCAGGCGGCAGGAATCGTACAGGCTCTGCAGCTCTTCCTCGCTCACAAAGCCCTTTACCTGGATCGGCCCCGGATTTCCCTGGCCGTCGGTCCCGTTTAAGGCTGTGATTGTCTCCGGGGCCTGGGAGCCGGCGATATAAAACGGGATCTGTCCGGCTTCCTCTCCCAGCAGGCGCCACATCTGCGGATAAATCTCCTGCACGAACCACTGCATGGCGTCCACATTCGGGCGATGGGCAAACCCGCCGACAAAGAGAAATCCTTTTCTTTTGTTAAAATCAGCGGGGATGGATGAAGCCTCCCGAAACGTATCGTAGCTGTAGACCGACACGCTTTTCACCGGAATCGAGGGGTCCAGGCGGCGGATCTCCTCCTCCTCCATGGTGGAGGGATAATATACCGCCTCGCAGTTGTGCATAATCGAGAATTCAACCTTTTTCCAGTGTTCCGATTCCTCCAGCCGCTTCTTATCCCCCGTCAGCTCATATTCCCTGGCTTCCCTGAGATAATGCAGATCATGTCCATAGTAGATACACGCGATATTGGTATGCTCCCGGATAAAACCGATATATTTCTCCGCGATATGAGGCCGGTTCAGAAATGCAAAATCAATGTATGGCCCGTTGACCTCGATCCAGTTTAAGATCCGCCCTTCCCGAAACTCGTCCCCGTACAGCACCTCCACTCCCATCTGCTGCAGGACGCTCGTGTAAGGCTCTTCCCGGTTGAAGTTATCTCCGATAAATTTCACCTGATAACCGTTTTTGAGAAACATCCGGATAAAGGTAAACGTGCTTCGGGAGCCGGCGTCCTTATCAAACTGCGGCACGTAATGATCGATCACCAGAATCGTCCGCTTTCCCTGGGAACGGTCTCTGGCCTGAAACAGCGCCGGCGGTTCGCTGTGCTCCGTCTGAAGGGCGAACTCCTCCTCCCATTTCTCTCGAAGCTTTCTGCTGTTCTCGATCTGATACCGCTTGATGCCGCTTCCCGTATCCGTCCCGTTGCTGACTCCCTCAAAGTGGATCACCGCCGACTTCGGCTGATAAACCACCCGATAACCGGCGTCCCGAACCGCGAAAGCCAGATCCGCATCCTCGCAGTAAGCCGGGACAAAGCGCTCGTCAAACCCGCCAAGCTGTTTCCACAGCGAAACCGGAAGCAGAATGGAAGCGCCGGAGATATAGTCCACATCCTTGACATAGTTGTAGGCCGCCTTCTCCGGATCGTCCAGACGCCCGTAATTCCAGCCTGTCCCGTCGCTCCACAGGATACCGCCGGCCTCCTGAAGACGTCCGTCCGGATAGATCAATTTGGAGCCGACCATGCCGATCTGGGAATCCGATTCGATCTGTTCCACCAGACTGTCAAGCCAACCGGGACAGACTCTGGTGTCGTTGTTTAAAAACAGCAGATATTTTCCTCTGGCCTCCTTTGCCGCCAGATTGCAGTTTCGCAGAAATCCCAGATTCTCCGGCGTCCGGCTGATGCGGATTCCCTTTGCCTTCTGCGCCAGGAAACGGGTGTCATCCGACGACTGGTCGTCCGCGACAATGACCTCATACGAGACATTCTCTGTGTTTTCCAGAATGGAGGAGAGACAGTTCCAGGTGTACTCGATCTGGTTATAAACCGGAATCACAATCGAAACGGTCGGGGCTTCGGTCTGAGGAAAGCAGAGCGGCTTCTTTTTTTTCAGACCGGCTTGGGCCTGGGCAGAGCCATTGTTTTCCCTCTTCCCGTCTCCTTTTATGGCTTTGTACAGCTTTTTTAGCGCCCGGTAAACCGGTTTCGCCCCAAATTTCCCGGCAATCCGTTTGAGCCGGTCGTACTTCCCGATAATCTCCTGCTGCCCGGCGATCAGGCCGTTTAAATTTTGAATATGATTCTCCTTAAGCTGCACCGCCGTCTGAAGGGATTCGATCTGGGTATGGTAATCATAGATGGTTTTCTTAAAATCCTTGGATCTCTTTGCGTAGCGCTTCATATACGCATAGCATTCCTCTTTTCCATGGACATATTCCTGAAACGCTTTTTCCATCCGCGCAAAGCAGATTGACTGGGGGCGGCTGATACGGCAGCGCTCCAGCAGCCGGATCCCATCCATGCTCCCCTCCAGCAGAGCGCTGTGGCGGCGGTAGAAGTACAGCAAAATCCGGTAGCGGATAAAGTCAAGAGGGATCGGAAAATCAAATACCCACTCGTAGTCCAGACAAATCCATTCCCCGCCCTGAACGATCACATTCTCAAACAGCATATCAATGTTGGACACCGAGAGGGCCGGTCCATCCGGGCATTTCACCGCGCCGAACACCTCGTCAAACGCATTTGTCCTCTCAAACTCCAGACGGCCGCCCTCCCGAATCGCAAGCAGTTTATCCAGGGCTTCGCTCAAGACAGCCGCCGCGTTTTCTCCGCTTCGGATTCTCTCTTCCAGCAGCTCGTCTAACGTTTGCCCCTCCACATACGCATAGCGCATCACATCGCCGGTAAAAGCCGGTTCCAGCATTGACACCTTCTCATAGAACCGCTCCATCTTCTGATAGCTGTCCGCAAAACGGCGGATATGAGGAATTCCCTGCGGCCTTACCGCCGATTTCTCCACAAACCGAACGCCGTTCTCCTCACAGATCTGCGTCCTCGTCTGAAATGGCTCCCGGCGCATTTTATTATATTTTACATATAAAATCTGCTTCATAACGTCTCCCTGCCGCCCGCGGCTGTCGTATTCCGCGCTTAGTTTTGCCGCGGATGCCATCCGGTATCAGCCGAGCGTACTGATAATCAAAAAGGAATTTGCGAAATATGGAAACTGTCCGTCCGCCGCCAGCGCCTCATACGCCGCCGCCTCGTCAAACATAACATAGCGATCCCGGTCATAACTGGTGGTCATGGGATCTAACATCCCTTTTCTGGGAAGAAAGCGATCCGAATACACGGCGGTGGGCAGTTTATAGTCCGGCATCGGATAATAGAATTCATTTTCCCTAAAGCCCGCCTGCTCCAACAGCCCGGTAATCTCCGGTTTGGAAAAAGTCCGCACACCCCGGATTCCGGCGTAATTCTGTATTCCGTCAAAGTAACCGGCCGTGTGATCCTCCGCCGCGCCGGCCCAGTATTTGAGTCCGAATTTATTTTCAATGGCTAAGAGCAGCTTTCCGCCCGGTTTTAAAAACCGCTTCACCCTCTGAAGCATCTGCGCGTACGGCTCCCCGTGGCTGATATAGTAGCCGGCGTATTCAAATACGCCGATCAGCGTCACATAGTCAAAGGTCTCCTCCAGAACCAGGTCTTCAAAATTACCCACAAAAATCTCCAGATTTCCATGATGACCGTTGCGGACCGCATTGATTGTGGAGCGGCGTTTGGACAGATCGTTGCAGACAACCCGGTTTACGCTGCGGCAGAACAGGCCGGTCACGGCGCCGCACCCGGAGCCGATCTCCAAAAGGCTGGCCTTCGGATCAAACGCATACCAGTCCAGAACATTCTCCCGCACATCCGACAGATGATACAGGATGGCCCATTCCGTCTCTTCCATCAGAATCTCCTGCATGGGCCGGCCGCTTCTGCACAGCGCAAGAAGTCTCTCCTCCACCTCTCCGTCGCTGTACAGATCCTCGCCCCTGTAAAATTTCAGATTCAAAACCGGTTCTGTGTTGTCCATATCAAAGCCTTTCCACCTTCACCTGAGAGTTCATATCAAAGTATCCCACCGTATTTTTTTCTGAGATCACAGTGAGATTCACCACATCGTACAGCCGGTCAAACACCACAAATTCTCCGTGTACATAACCGGTACATCCCAGGGAGAGAAGATAGTCCTTTCCCTGCAGATCCATGTTCTGGACAAAGGAAGCGACCGCCGTCTCTCCCTCGTGAAACAGACCCGTCTCGCAGCTCTCGATTAAACTGTTGGTCCCGGTCAGCTCCGTTCCCTTGGAATCCTTTATGGTAAATGCAAAAATCGGCTCCTGCACTTCCTTCTCAAAACGGACTTTCATCCGAATGGTAAACGGTTTTCCCTTCATCAGCAGATTGGTCAGCTCGCCCTTATGGTCAAAAATTCCCACGTCCGTAATCTGCGCGCTGCCGTCGCCGTATTTTAACTGGTCCGCATTTCGGGCCAGACCGGAAAGCCACGATGCCTCTGCGTCCTTCTGACCGACGCTGCAGGATTTTAAAACAGCGGCGGATGCCTTCGACTCCGCAGCCATGCTTTCGCGTTCCGGGGAGCCTGCCGCCGTTTTCTGAGCCGTTTCCCTCTCTTTTAGAAGCTGTTCGGCAAAGTCTGCCTTCTGCCCGATTCCCTCCAGATCATCCCCGTCAAACTGCCCCGCCAGAATCTTCTTATACAGATCCACCATCGGTCCCGGTTCTCCTTCCGCTACAAACGCGCCCCGGTTGAGAACCACTACCTTGTCACAGTATTTGATGATCGTCCCCATATCGTGCGTCACCAGCAGCACGGTCGTGCCGCTCTCGCGGATCTCGTGGATCTTCTTATAGCATTTGGCCTGAAAGAAAACATCTCCCACCGCCAGCGCTTCGTCCACAATCAAAATCTCCGGCTCCACATTGATTGCCAGCGCAAAAGCCAGCCGCACAAACATACCGCTGGAATAGGTTTTTACCGGCTGATGGACAAAATCTCCAATGTCCGCAAAACTCAAAATCTCCGGAAGCTTCTGTTCCATCTCCCTGCGGCTAAACCCCATCATGGTGCCGTTCATGAAAATGTTCTCGATCCCGGTATACTCCATATTGAAACCGGCTCCCAGCTCCAAGAGCGCCGAGATCCGCCCGTTCACCGTCAGCGCGCCGGACGTCGGCGTCAGAACTCCTGTGATCAGCTTTAACATGGTGGATTTTCCGGAGCCGTTGGTTCCGATGATCCCCACGAACTGGCCGGGCTCCACTTCAAAGGAAATGTCCTTCAGCGCATAAAATTTTTTGTGATACTCCTTATGACCTGGCCGAAGCGATTCCTTTAAACGGTCAATCGGCCGGTCAAACAGCTTGTATATCTTTGTGACGTGATCCACTTTGATTGCTGCCAAAATATTCTCCCTCTACAGAACATCCGCAAAATGCGGACGCAGCCGTCTGAATATCCACGCCCCCAGAAACAAAATTCCCCATGTAAAACCCCAGAAATACACGGAGTATCCGGGGTTCTCCCAAAACCACTGTTCATACAGCAACGCTCCCCGAACGCCTTCCGCCACATAAAACATCGGATTCAGCTTTAAAAGCGGCACCCAGCTTCCGGCCAGCTCATACTGCCACATGACCGGCGTCACCCATATGCCGAACTGCAGAATAATCCCCACAATCTGCCCCATATCCCTGAAAAAAACCATAATCGACGAAGTGATATAAGACAGGCCCAGGCACAGAAGAAAGACCCCTGCCGAATAGTAGGGAAGCTGCAGCCAATAGACCGACGGCAGCCTTCCCATAATCAGATACACAAAAAACAGCACAGTCAAAAAAATCAGATGGATCAGCGCGGCGCTCACCAGCTTGATCACAGGAAGAATATGAACCGGAAAGACAATCTTCTTTACCAGATAGCTGTATTCATTGAGACTGTTCGTCCCGCTATTTAACGCCTCCTGAAAGAAAAACCAGGGTACGATTCCCGCCAACATCCAAAGAAGATACGGGTACTCCTCCGTCTGCGGGACAATATCCCCTCTCAGTACGCCAAAGACAATATAGTAGATGACGACCGTCACAACCGGCTGAACAAACATCCAGAGAATCCCGAAATAGGAGCCGGCAAACCGCTTTTTAAAATCTGCCCGGGCCAACTCCCAGATCAGACGGCGCTTCCAAAAGATCAGAGCCAGATCGGTGAATACATTCTTCATAGCTACTCAAAACGGAACGTTTCTGTCAGACCGCCCCATTTCTGGTCCTTTTCGGAGATGATCAGCTCCATCCCCTCCTCGATCGGCCATTCGATGCCGATCTGCGGATCGTTCCAGTACAGACCGCCCTCGTCGCCGGGATGGTAGAAGTCTGTACACTTGTAGGCAAACTCCGCCTCGTCAGACAGAACCAAAAAACCGTGCGCAAAGCCTTCCGGGACAAAGAACTGCTTCTTATTCTCCGCCGTCAGCTCCACGCCGAACCATTTTCCAAACGTGGGGGAAGAAGCCCGCAGATCCACCGCCACATCATAGACCCGCCCTTTCAGGCAGCGCACCAGCTTTCCCTGCGGATGTTCCTTCTGGAAATGAAGCCCCCTCAGTACGCCCCTTACGGACATTGACTGGTTGTCCTGAACAAAACGCACGTCAAACCCTTCGGCTTTAAAGTCGTTCTCGTTATACGTCTCCACGAAATATCCTCTCTCATCAAAAAAAACTTTCGGTTCAATGACGCAGAGACCTTCTATTTCACAGCGTGTTACGTTTATCTTTCCCATTTTTCATGGATTCCTTTCCTGTTTCTATTAATGTACAGAAAATCATAGGAAACCGGCATGCGCCGCCAAAAATCCGGCGGGCGCATCCATCCTTTCCGAACCGTCTGCGGCGGCTGGACTTTCACAATAATGGTAATTATAGCATGGACCGCCTGGAATCGCAACCTTTCCCGCTGATTTAAGGAAATTTTAAAGGGAATCCCCTTTAGCCGCACCGTGTCAGCAGCGTCTGGACGACGGCCGCAAGCGTAACCGCAGCCCCCGCTGTAAGCGCAAACGGATACAGCACGTTTCTGTCCATGCGAAGTTTCACCTGGTCCGGACACAGGCACAGATACAGCGGCAGCAGCAGCGGAATATAATACCGGGCCTGGACGCCGTTGATCTGGTCATATCCCACCGGCGTAAACGCCAGATACATGGCCAGCCAGACCATCCCGATCACGCCGGCACACAAAAGCAGTATCCACGCTCTGGCCGGGGCGTTCAGGCCAGCCCTCTGCGCCCGGCCGGATTTCTTCTCGTCGGTAAAGATCAGAAAAAATACCAGAACCGGTATCGCCGTGCGCATCATCTCCAGCCCGACATGCCCCATACCGCCGAACACCTCCGCCCCCAGCGTATAGGCCGGAAACGTTCTCCCCACAGACAAGATCAGCATCCGCAAAAACCTGGGAATATCGCTCAGAATATAGGGAATTTGACCGGCCTCGCTCGTATTGCCGCCTCTCAAGTCGTTGGTCTCTGCCGGTGACAGCGCTGTCGGCAGCACAAAGCTGGCCATCAAGACAAGAAAGAGGCAGACGGCCAGTCCCTTCATGGCAGCCTCCTGCCTGCGCTCTTTGAATTTTTTCTGCGGCAGCAGAAGGACGACCAGAATCAGAGGAATGTAGATGGCCTTCGGCATGGAACCGACGGCAAAGCTGAATACCAGAACCAGAAATCCGGGCCACTCTACCGGTTTCTCCGGATTCATATATTCTTTTAAAAACCATGCAAATCCCAGCGCAAACAGGCAGAATAGGAAAGCGTCATAGGAATAGGTGGACATCAAAAAGACCGGCGTCGGCAGGAGGCCGATCCCGGCCAAAATCCCCTTTCCGACCGGAATCACATGGATCGCCCAGGCCAGCACCGACGCGCAGAACAGAAGCTGAAACAGCCTGCCCATTTCATAAACCATGGTAAAGGGCAGATGCAGCAGATATCCCAGCCGCAGACCCACGGCCTGCGGGATGTAGGCGGGCGTATAGATCCCGGCCAGAGCGTGACCGCGGCTGTAGACAAACGCATCCTCGTTCATCCTGCGGTTCAGCTCCTCGTTCATCTGGAAGCGTTCATCCCGGTTTGCCGGCAGGTTGTAGGGGTAGTTTTCCTTGTCCGCCACAAACAGTTTCTCCAGAATATCGTTGGTTTTTACCTCCGTCCCAAACCAGGATACACAGTAGGCGTGAAAAAAGTGTACTTCCTCATCCCAGCTCACCTTGTTGGCCGGCGCCAGAACGATCATCAGGATTCCCAGATGCAGGACCGCGATCAGATAGCCCTCTGCCAGATGCGAGGCAATCCACCGGCGCCCCCGCCATAAAAAAGCAGTCAGAGACAGAACCAGCCAGACAAAAACGATCCGGTGCCAGTTCATCTCATACCCATTGACACAGGACAGCCCTGTGACCACCAGGGGGAGCGTTTCCTCCTCTTGATCTGCCTCCTCATCCTTTCCGTCTTTCGGCGTCATCTCTTCCCGGTCCCACACAATCTGAATGCGATCCACCCGCGCATCCAGCCGTTCCACGGTGGTCTTTATCAGAGCGCTGTTATGATCTTCGATCTCAAAAGGTTTGCTCTCGCCATGCAGCCACACAAACCACCGGATGTCCATTCGCTCTGCATATGAGTAGGAGAGAGACAGGCGCCCGGTAAACTGCCCGTTTCTCTCCACCGTCAGAGAACCGGTATCCGCTCTAAGCTCCCACCCATCCTCCGTCTTCACAAATCCGTCCGTCTCTGCGGCCTCAAGCGCAAACACGCCTTTTTCCTCCGGTTTAAGTCCCAGAGTTTCTCTCTGCCAGAACAAATCCGCTCCCAGCCCGGCCAGAAGGATCGCGGCAGCCGCCAGCAGAATGTTCCACATCCTTCTTTTGTTTAATGGTTTCTTATGAGACTCTGTCATTGCAATTCCCCCAGAATATTCAGGATAACCAGCAAATTTGCCGCACTGTATCCGCCGATCCAGATTCCGCACATGGATTCCTCCCACCAGATCCGCCGGCTGCGTATGGCGAGCAGCGCCAGCGGAACCACCGGAAGAAAATATCTTCCCTGCACGCCCTCCACCACGGCGGAGTCCAGCGGCGTCCAGGACAGCAGCATGACAAGCAGAGCCGCCGTGACCGTAAATAGACATAGAAGAAGACTCACCGCCCGGTGAGCGAAAAGCATGGAACGAGAAAAGATCTGCGCATGCTCTCCCGGTCTCTTCTCTTCCTCCCCCTTCTCAGGCTGCACGGCCAAAAAAGTCCAAAACAGAAAAAAAACAATCAGAACCTCATCCGTCTCATACTGCATCCAGCCGAGCAGGCCGCCGGTCATGGAATGGATATAGAAAGGAAAGCGGCGTACCATCGTGTTTACAATCACAAAAAGTCCGTCAAGCGGGTGCGCCAGCACATACGAAATGCTGTAGCCCTGCACGCCCCCGGCCCACTCCACCGCCTCCTCTGTCCCGCCAAAATACACCAGTATTTTATCCAGGTTGATCCACACGACTCCGGCCGCCATGCAAAACGCCACCGCCGCGGCGGCCAGCCCATAGCTCTTCCCGCTCCCAAACTTTTTTCTGGGAATCAAAAAGCAAAGGCCGGCCAAAGGAATATAAATCATTTTACAGGGCGCCAGAAATCCCAAAAGCAGTCCCAGAATCATGATCTCCCTTTTTTTTACCGCCTCCGCTTCATAGGCCAGATGCAGCACATAGGCAGTAAACAGCATGGCAAGACCGATTGCCATCGCATCGTAGGACAGGGAAGATACCAGCTCCAGCGTCATCGGAAACAGACACACGCCCAAAAAAGCCATCCGGCCAAACGGGGCGAGCCGCACGGCCAGAGCGGCGCACACGGCAAAAAAGAGCAGATTAAACAGCCGCCCCAGATAGATGACAGCAATCTGCCCCAGGCCAAACAGCCGTCCTGCCGTGATCCCCAGCGCCTGCGGCAGATAGGCATGCCTGGAAACATCCATGGGCCGGTGCCCGTAGCCGATTCGCTCCTCACTGTGATCCCGCTCAAAAAATCTGCCGAAAACCTGTTCGTATGATTCATCATCCAGGGTATAGGAGAGCAGAACGGCGTCCTCCTCCCGAACCAAAACCAACCCTTCTTCATTGACTGCTTCCTGCCCCAAAATCTGATTGGACAGTTGATAGGCCGTGGCAAAATGCGCGCTCTCATCCGGAGCCGAAAAGGGAATGAACACCAGAGAGTATATTATTCCCCAGAACAGAATGCACACAAAAGCGACGGTCTCCCACTTTCCTATGCGTATTTTATGCTGCTTTCCGCCCGGCATAACGCCCTCCTCTCTGTTTCCTGACACTGCATGATGCTGTCATCTCCCCGCTTTCTGCTCAGTCATAGGCAGCGTACGATTTTTTGTATGCTTTCATAATCAGATCCACCATCCAGCCAGGCCAAAAATGCGCAAACATTTCCCGGTCTTCGTTTTCTTTTTTATGGTTCAGGATAAACTGTTTGCTGGTGGCCCCGTCGTGAATCCGGTAACAGCCGAGAGGCCGTCTCACATACACAAACCGCCCCGGCCCTTCGGCAATCTTCAGATTCATCTCCCAGTCGAGCGCATATTTCAGGGAGGACTGGAAAATGGATTTGCCTGTTATATTCCGGTTGTATGTGATCATGGGGCAAGAAATACCGTTTCCCAGGCAGAGACAGCTTTTTTTCAGCCATGCGCGATCCGCCAGCGCGGTGAAGGAAACCGGCAGGCATAAAAGACGTTTTACCATACAGCTTCGCTCTCTCTTTATGCGGACCTCGCCCTTGATTGCTTCATAGCTGCAGAAGAAAATGGACAGATCCGGATAGCGCCGTATCTTTTCAAAAAGGACTTGGGTATATTGCGGCGCGTATATGTCATCCTGGTGGGCGATCGTCACAAACTGCGTCTGCGCCTGATCGTAAGCAAAATTCCAGTCCTCCTGAATATCGCTTTCCCCCTCTCTCTCATATACGGGCAGACCGTACTTTTCGGCTAGTTTGTTGATATAAGGACTGGGCGTGGAAGTACAGACAATGATATTCGTGGGCTCATTCTGCCCGGTCAGAGAGCGCAGGCATTCTTCCAGAAAGGGCGAATCCTGATACGCGCAGACGGCAAAAGTATGATTTGTGTTATACAACTTCCTCATGGTCCCAGTACCTCTCATTCATGGTCAGCCTGCGCACCGCAAAGCGCGGCAGGCATGCATAATGTTTTCCCAGCCAGTATCCTATATATTTGCAGCCGGACTGCCAGACCAGCTCCCCGAGCGTCAGGAAACGCCCTTTTCTGCACAGCGAAGCGGCCGCTGTCTTGACCATCCGAATTCCCTCGCTCTCCGAGGACACTTTTGCAAAAATTTCCGGATGCTGCGCCTGGGAAACGCCGATATCAAAATTGCGGCGCATCTGCTGCCATCCGCTGTAATTGTGCGAGTGATGTACTTTGGCATCCTTTTCATAGACTACGGAATAACCGGCTTGAATCAGCGACGCCGCAAATATCATATCTTCATTCAAGATGAGCGGACCGGAAAAACCGCCCATCTTCTCATAGATCTCTCTCCTGTAAGCCGCACAGACATTGGAACAAAAATAAGTTTTGATCCCCAGTTTCGGCAGATCCTTCTTACCTTTTATCCGGCCCTGCGGCGGATAGTTAAAGCGGCGGCTTAAGCGTTCCAGCTCCCCGCAGTCCGGGAAAGGAACCTGTCTGGCATACGCCGCCGCCGGCTCTCCCCGATCGCTCCTCGCAGACAGCGCGCGCACCAACGTCGTCATCAGATCTCTTCTGGCCGGAACCGCGTCCTCTGTCATAAACACTAAGATATCTGCCGTACTCTGCGAGGCCGCCAGATGCCTTGTCTTCGCATGATCGAATTCTGACGGTTCAATCCGCCGGAATTCGATCACCGGCAGCGTCGCCGGTTTTTGTCTTCTGTAAAGGAGCGCCGCCCTTTCCCGCTCCTCTTCGCCGGACTGGACCTCCTTTCGGATTCGCTGAAACGCCTCCGGCGTTCCTGTCACCAACAGCGTGATTTTCTGCGGGGGCAGCGTCTGGCAGTACAGGCGTTTTAAAAGTTTCTGAAAACGGCTTCCCGGCCGGTAAACCGGAATAATCACTTCCAGAACCGCTTTTCTTTTTCGTTCTCCGTAAACTGGTAAGGATTGGCTCATCTATTTTTCCTCATTTCCCAGATTGGTCTGCCGCACAATAAAAACCGGGCGATCCTTGGCCTCCAGATAGATATGGGCGATATATTCCCCCAGTATCCCCACCGACAGCTCGATGATCCCTCCCAAAAACAGAACGGCGCAGAGCGTCGTCACATACCCCGGCACCGCGATGCCAAAAAGAAGCGTCTGAACGAGCGTAACCATGATATACAGACAGGCAAACCCGAAAATCAAAAATCCCATGCCTGCCACAAAACGAAGCGGCGAGATGGAAAAAGAAGTGATCCCGTTCAGGGCATATTTAAACAGCTTCCAGAAACTCCACTTTGTAGTTCCCATGGTACGTTCCACATTCTCATAGGGCAGCCATTTTGTCTCAAATCCAACCCAGGCAAAGATGCCTTTGGAAAACCGCTCCACCTCCGCCATGGATAAAATCGCTTCCACCATCCCTCTGGACATAATGCGGTAATCCACGGCGTTCTGGGGCATCTGCACATCGGTCATCTGGTTGCTCAGTTTGTAATACATCCTTGAGAACCAGCTTCGGATACGGGATTCGCCTTCCCGGCTGACGCGCCTGGCCGCACAGCAATCATACCCCTCCGCCACTCCCGCCAGCATATCCGGAATCATAGCCGGAGGATGCTGGAGATCCGCGTCCATCACAATCACATAATCGCCCACGGAATACCGCAGCCCGGCATACATGGCCGCCTCTTTTCCAAAATTGCGTGAAAAAGACACATATTTGACCTCGTCATGCTCCCTGGCCAGTCTTTTCATAATGACCGCTGTCTGGTCGCTGCTCCCGTCGTCCACAAATATAAAACGAAACAGATAGGAATCAAGAGAATCCAGCACCCGGCTGGTTTCCCGGTAAAACGTCTCCAAAACCTCTTCTTCATTATAACAGGGAACAACGATATCAATCGTTTTCATAGCCTGCCGCTCCTTCCCTCTTTCTTCTTCTGTAGGCAATCCATGCCATCCCCCCAAAGACAGCCGTCTCAAACGCCATCACACCGCAGTAAGAAACCGCCGCTCCCATCAGTCCAAACCGCTGTACAGCCGCCGCACTTACCGCCAAAGTCGCCGCCGTCACGATCCCGTATCCTATCAGAATCTCCCGCTGCCGGCGCATCACCGTCATGACATAGTACAGAACGATCCCGGCGGCGTTAAAACCGCCCCCCAATATCAGTATTTCCAGTTCTGCCAGGTATCCATTCAGATGAAAGCCGTATACCGCCGACAAAACCGGCAGCCCAATCATGGCGCCGCCCGCTAAAGCCGCTCCCGTAATCAGCAGAACACCGCCCAAAAGCTTCCCACTCAGGCCAGCAAATTCTTTCAGACGTCCCTGCGCATAGTGGGACGCCAGCGTGGTCAATACCGGTTTAAAGAGAAAACCGCTCGCCAGGTTGATCACCGAGGTAGGCATAAACAGACAGGCGTAAGCATACCGAACATCCGCCAAGGCCGCCTCGCTTCCCCGGTATACTTCATCCACCGCATAGACCGACGCATTAAAAATATACAGACATAAAACAGAACCTACAAACAAAAGCGCCGTGCTTCCCACCAGACGCTTCAGCCGTTTTCTGTCAAAAGAAAAACGCGGCCTGGCAAACGCGCCGATCAGCAGCACGTTGAACAGAAGCACCCCCGCCGCCGCGGCCAGCACCATCAGACATACAGAAAATACGACATCCTTCGTCACCAGGACGGCCGCGGCATAGACAGCCACTGAGAGCACGGTACGGAAAGCCACGGATTTTCCGGCCAAATCCATGCGCCCGTTTTTCTGAAATTCCCCTTCAAACACATCCGCCGCCCCGTCCATCAGCTTATATAGACATAAAAGGAAAAACAGCAAAAAGCGCGTTCCCTCCTCGCCGGTCAGCCAGGGAAATAAAAAACCGCTGACGGCCATCAAGGCGCAGGTGAGAATCCGGAGACTGAAGTAGTCCTGAAATTGGTACTCTCCCTTTACATCCGTAACCTGAAAAGGACGGATTTCAAAATACCCGACGGTAAGTAAAATCTGTCCTGTTTTCAACGCTATGTTAAAATCGGCTCCCGCGCCGGTGCCGGCCGCCTGCCTGGTCAGCCGCACCAGAAGGATCGTCGCCAGCGCGTAGAGCACACTTCCGATCATATTCCACAAAAAATTGTCTCTGGTGTAATCGGTCTTATTTCCCGTCACCAGCCGTCTCCATCTGTTTACCATATCGTCCAAAATCCAGTTCGTAAGGGAAATGGTTTCTCCTTTTTTCCACCGGCGGCAGCGTCATAAAATCCGGATACATCTGCGCCAGCATTTTCTCAACGCACTTCGGGAAATTCACCTGAATATCCTCGAAATCCAGCTTCTGAATCGGATACAGATCCTCCCTTGCGATCGTGTTCCAGAAGCGGTTTGTATCACACAGATAACTGATTCGTCTGGTCTCTGTGTCGTTATATCTGGTCATGGCCGCTTTGCACTTGGCATATATTTTCCGCCTCGAAAATCCGAATAGCCCCAGGAAAAAATTGACTGTTACACAGGCCGCTGTCACGAGAGACGCTTTCCAGCCCTTAAAACGGAGCATCGGTCTGGGCAGACAGCGAAGAATCAGGATCTTGCTCCAGAACCAGGCCCAGAAAGCCTGCTTTTTGTACGCCTTTTCATCATCCGCCACGTTGTCAAACGGATAGATATCCAGAAAAATTCCCAGATCACAGGGGACGTCCTTTAACGGCATCTCCTTAAACTTTGTTCCCGCAAGCATCCACCGCGTTGTAGTCAGCGGATAATATTCGTCGATTTCCGCATTGATCAGCCGGTACTTATCCGGAAATTCCCTGTTGGCCGCTTTCAAAAATTTTTCAAAATCCGGTCTGGGCAGACACACGTCGATATCGTCGTCCCAGGGAATAAATCCCTTATGGCGCAGCGCCCCGATAGCTGTCCCGGCAAAGGAAAACCAGGTCAGATCATATTTCTCGCAGATCTGAATGAAATCCTTCAGAATTCCCAGTTCCAGTTCCTGCAGCTTTTTCAGCGTCTTTTCATCGTATTCCCGCGCCATATTTTATCCTCTCTCCTCCTCGTTTACGGAGGCCGGCTTATGCCGGATATTCAGTATCCCGATAAAGAAACCGCCGAATATCATCTGCACCCCCACCGCCATCGCAGTCAGGGCCGGTATCGTCAGCCGCATCACCTGCTGCGGGTCCAGTGCGCCGAAGGAGGTCCGGCTCCACCAGAACACAGCGGCAACCGTCGCGGCAATCCCGATCATAAGCATGACGGCGCCGGCCAGAATCACCTGATCCCCGGTAAATTTATCGGCATGCCCGCCGTCCACCGGAATAAAACCGGAGTTTTTCGCATAGGTCTTGGTAAACAGTGCAAATTGTATCGTGCTGGTTCCGATGATTGTAAAGGCCGATCCGTACAGCATCGTATGAATATCCAACGTCACGCTGCCCACGGACACCGGGCCGAACACCAGGCCCACCAGAAGGACAAGCCCCAGGATCATAAAGAAAATCCCCGGATACAGAAACAGCCAATTGGGGCTGTGCATCAGCAGAAACTTCAGATGGCGCCAGCCGTCCCGAAAACTGCGCAGATGAGGCGCATGGGAACGGCCGTCTTTTTTGAGCGTGGTGGGAACCTCTGTGATCTTCAGTCCGTAAAGCGTGGCTTTGACTACCATCTCACTGGCGTACTCCATCCCTGTGGTCATCAGGCCCAGCTTCTCGATGGATTCCCGCCGGTACCCCCGCAGCCCGCAGTGAAAATCGCCGATGCTGCTGGGATAGAACAATCTTCCGATAAAGGACAGCACCGGATTTCCCAGATAGCGGTGAAGCGGCGGCATGGCCCCCGGCTCGATCCCGCCCCGAAAGCGGTTGCCCATAACCAGATCATACCCCTCCCGCAGTTTTTCCACAAAAGGGTCCAAATGCAGAAAATCATAACTGTCGTCGGCGTCGCCCATAATCACATACCGGCCCTTCGCCCCGTGACAGCCGCCAATCAGCGCGGCTCCGTAGCCTTTCTCTTCTACATCCACCACCCTCGCGCCGCACTGTCTGGCGATCTCCTGCGAGCCGTCGGTGCTGCCGTTGTCGGCAATCAGGATCTCTCCGTCTATTTTGCTTTTCTCCAGATATGTGCGGGCCTTCCCGATACAGGTCGCAAGCGTCTCCGCTTCATTCAGGCAAGGCATCAGTATTGTCAGTTCCATCTCGTCAATCCCTGTTTTCTATTATTAGGAGCACTCTGCATTTCTATGCCAGCAGTTCTCTCATGGCGGCTAACAGCCTCTCGTTCTCTTCCGGACGGCGCACGGCCAGACGGATATACTCTCCATTCAGCCCCTGCTTGCCAGACAGGTCCTTAATCAAAATATTGTAGCCCGACAGCAGCGCCTCTGTCAGCCAGGCGGCACTGCGGTTTGGCACGGCGCATTTTCTTTTCGCCGGCGTTTTTTCTTCCGATTCCCGCTTCACGGCTTCTTCCAGCCGGCACATAACAAAATTTGCCTGACTCGGATAACACACAAGCCCCGGTATCCGGCCAAGCCCCTCCGCAAATTCCTCCCGCGCACGGATGATTTTCTCCAGCGATCTGGCGTAATCGGCGCGGTATTTCTCGCAGATCTGCATATAAAACTCCCCGAAGGAGTTGATATTCCAGATCGACACATCCTTTTTTATCGCCTGAATCAGCTCTCTGTCCGCCCCGGCCGCCACCCCTAAGCGCAGGCCCGGCACACCGAAGGATTTAGAAATGCTTTTGATAATTAAAAGGCTCGGATAAGCGCACAGAATCTCTTCGGACAGAAAACTTCCGTCCTGCTCTTTTGCAAAATCTGCAAACGACTCGTCCAGAATCAGCCGGATTCCCCGCTTCTGCGCCCAGCCGGCCAGCCGGAGCAAGTCTTTTCTGGGAATGTAATTGCCTGACGGATTATCCGGATTGATCAGAGCCAAAATCTGAATGGCCTTGTCCTCAAAAAACGCCATGATATCCTGGGCAGAATAGGCGTAATCGCTGCCAAGACATGCGCCCGGCCTCTCTGTCTCCTGTTTTGCCGCGATCCCCGGAGTATACGCCACAACATCATCCGGCTTTCGGTTGGGATACTCTTCAAAGGTGGGCAGAATCACGCCCAGCTTTCCGGGAAGACGCTCTAAAATTGCCTTGATCAGCTCGGCCGCGCCGTTTCCCACCGCGATCTGTTCTTTTTTGAGTCCAAACTGTTTGGCCGCCAGAAGACTGTTGACTTCCATGCCGGAAGGATACGCGGTCAGAAGCGCCTCAAAATTATGCTTCATCTCCGCGATCATCTTCGGCCCTGGATAAAAGGGATTGACCAGATAACAGTAATCCAAAAGTCCCGGATATCTCCAGTACCCGCCGAAACGCCGCTGCATTTTTTTCAGGCGCTCCTGTCCCTCTGCAAACAGCGATTCCGCAATATCCAGATCCTGCTCGTCGTCAATCTCATACCAGCGCTCCCCCTCCAGACGGGCCGCTTTCAACACGGGCTTGTCCAGATAGGCGATCACCTTCAACACCTGTTCATAGTAGGCGTTGTGTCCCAGAGCGTGGCAGTATGCCTCTAAAAACGGGACATACAGGCTCTCGGAGAATTCCCGCCCGAATTTATAAATATTCACTGTCTTATAGTATGAACCGGTTTTGTCAAAATCAAAATCCTTCTTGCCGGTAAAGCCGGTGATCGTATCCTCCTCGTCCAGCGTCACCACGGTCCCATCCATCCAGCTCTCGTAGCGGGCCACAAGAGCCAGGCTCGGATAGGGGTGTCTGACCAGACGCCAAAGAACCGACTCTTCAAAGATCAGGTCCGACTCCAGCAAAAGAGTATCGTCCTCCAGCAGATATTCTCTGGCCAGATACAGTGAATAGATATTGTTGGTGCGGTCATAGATCGAATTCTCCACATAGACGACCGGCGTATGAATATCCAGTCCGTCCACATAATCCCGAAGCTTCTGCCCCTGATAGCCCACGACCAAAACCACTCTTTTTAAAGACAGCTTATCCAATACGGCGAGCGCCCTTTCAATCAGAGTCACATTGCCCACCTGCACCATACATTTCGTGGCGTCGCGGGTCCGTTCCTTCAGCCGCTTTCCCATTCCGGCGGCCAGTATGATTGCCTGCATGACTATTCGTCCTTCTCTCCAAAATCACTCCGGATCACGCCGATCATAGCGGCAAGCGCCTCCTTCTCGTCCGGTCCGTCGCAGATAAATTCAATCTCGTCCCCCGATTTCACACAGGCCGCCAGCACGCTCAACACGCTCTTGGCGTTGACATTCGTCGTGCGGAACTGAAATGTGACCGAGGATTTATATTTGATTGCCTCGTTGCAGAGCGTTCCTGCCGGTTTCAAGTGCAGACCCGTGCGGTTTGTTACCGTTACTTTCTCTCTTACCATAATGAATCCCTTCCTTTCCCCCAAACGTGTTCTATCATTGCGGTTTATTCTGCTGCCGCCTGCGGTTCCCCATTCATCTCCCGGCAGCCGTCCCCCCGGTTGCGGCTGTCTCCTGCGCTCCTGTGGTCTGACCGGCTCCTGTCGTTTGGCCAGCCGCTGTATCTCCTGTACTCCCCGCTGTTTGACTCGCTCCCGTATTCGCACTGGATTCTCCGGAACCCGCCGTCTGGCTGGATTCTGTCGTTTCCCCTGCTGCGCCGGGCTGTGTCTGAGCCGGAATCTCTTCCATACGAACCTGTGCCTCGCCGGCCCGGACCAGCGTAAAGGCATTGTCGAGCGTCACATTGACAACGGCTGTATTGACACCGGCCGCCATCCCTTCCAGGGAAATCCATGCCTCGATCTGGTCATCGGCCAGCATATTCAAATCCTCTTCCAAGCCTTCGATCACAACCTCCACGCTGTTTTGCAGCGTGTAATTCCATCCGTTTCGGCCGTCTTCCATGCGGATCTGTTCCGGCATCAACTGTCTGGTCTGCCGGATCAGCGGTTCCACCTGAAGCGTGATTGTCACCACGCTCTCGCTCTCCACCGTGACGCCCTCCGGCACATAGAGAGAGGTGTCAATCTCCAGCACCACATCCTCCTTGGCGCCTTCCAGATTTAACTCCTCCGCCGGGATCTCAATCGAGGCAATCTCGGCCAGAAGCGCGCGCAGTCCGGCGATATGCACCGTCTGATTCGCTCCCTGCATTCCGGTGTAGCGGTATCCAGGCGCCACAGTTCCCACAGGAGCCGAGAAGCTTAAGCCGACCTCCTTTGTCTTAAGCAGCGGCACCACATATTCGATCTCCTCATGCCCGACGGAAAATTCATAGTCGTCATAGCTGCTGTAATCCAGACTCAGTTCCTTGCCTGCCACATCATAGAGCCTCAGCTTGGCTTTTCCCGCCGCTTCGCTGTTGAGCCCCTCCACATTGACCACGATTCCCACCGAATGAATCTGTTCCATAACCGACTGGGGCGCTTTGATCTTTACGGTGCGCGGCGACATCTGGGCCTCGTCTCCCAAAATATATTCCTGCGCCGGCACCCCCTCCGTCTTCAGTTCCACCCAGTATGTCTTTTCTATGATATCCTCCAAAAGTACCGTCGCTGTGGCGGTCTTCCAGGTGATATCCGATTCCCGGATGGTATAAAGCTGCGATCCCAGCCACTCCACCTCGATATCTACCGCGCCGAAAGGTCCCATCTTGGCCAGATCAATGACAATCTTGAAATCGCCGCTGCGCACCTTGTTGGCGTCAGATTTCAGAACAGGGACCGAGATCACGACGCCCCGACTCTCCAGATTGTCTGCCAGCGAGTACGTCTTACCGCTGTCGATCACCACGTCCTCATTGCGGTACTCCACATTGTAGACCGTCACGGTTCTGTTTTCCATCGGATGCGTCGCGTTGATGACAAACAACCACATAAACACCGCCAGAAGGAGCGAGAGCAGTTTCAGCCCCCAGTTATTCGTCAGCTTTTCCTTCATTCCTCTGCAGTCCTTTCAACAGTTTATGCCCTAGGCCACGATTTTCTTTTTCCTCTTCTTTCAGCTTCAGAAGTTCTGCCTTCAGCTCTTCGCTGGTGATATTTCTCAACAGACTCCCCCGCTGCGTCAGAGACACCGCTCCCGTCTCCTCCGACACAATCAGAGTCACGCTGTCTGTCGCCTCGCTGATGCCCAGTCCGGCCCGGTGCCTGGTCCCCAGTTCCTTGCTGATATCCTGGTTATCCGACAGCGGCAGATAACAGGTAGCCGCCGTGATCCGGTTGCCCCGGACAATCACAGCCCCGTCATGCAGCGGCGTATTCTTTTCAAATATGTTCAGCAGAAGCTGGCTTGTCACCAGACCGTCCACCCGGATTCCGGTCCGCTCGTATTCCTTCAGAGGCGTATCCTGTTCGATGACAATCAGAGCGCCGGTCTTGACCTTTCCCATCTCAAAGCAGGCTTTTACCAGTTCTCCCGCGGTCTTTTCCGTAAAACGGTCCCCGCTTCTGCGATTCTTGGTATCGGAACCCAAGATAGGAATGATCCCCCGCCGGCCCAGTTCCTCCAACGACCGGCGCAGCTCCGGCTGAAAGATAATCACCAGACCGATCAACCCCACCTGCGCCAACTGCCCGACCAGCCAGGTGATCGTATGCATCTCCATCAATTCCGCTAGCAGAATAAAGAAAGCCAGAACCACGATCCCTCTCACTGGCACCCAGGCTTTTGTCTCTTTGATCCAGCGCAGAATCCGGTATAGAAGAAAAGCGAGAATCAATACCTCCAGCACATCGGTCACACGAATGCTGGGCATTCTGGATATCTGCAGATATTTTTCAAAAAACTCATTTAACGCTTCCATCTTGCGCCGCCTCCAGCTTGTTAATAAATCCGATCCTTATTCAGATCCCGTACCTCTCCCATCTCGCTGTCCAAATCCACGGTCTCGGAAAGGCCCCTCTCCCGCCCCTTCTGATTGACCGCAAAGCGCTTTACTTCCCTCTGAGGCGGCGTTACAGTCAGTTTCGGAACGGCCTTCACATAATAATAATAGTCGTCATCCTCAAACTGCACGTACTCCGTGCGGCTGTAATCCACAGAAAACAGGAAAAATTCCAGAATCAGCGCCAAGAGCGCTGACACCACAATCCCGATTATCATAGCCGGCATGTCAACACGGCCCACCCCCATCATGGTACTGCCCGTCAGAATGACGGCAAGCTCCGCCACCGCTCCGGTTCCAACGGCGATCTTCCAGCTATGGGGCACGGACAGACGATGGATGATATACACCAGAACGGTCGTGACGGCAAAAGCCAGAACCACCACCAGCATGGCCCGGTTCACCAGAATCTGGTCCACCATCAGTTGAAACCGCCCCAGCATCCCGCTGCTGTCCGATTCAATCAGCGCCGTGGCGTTCTGTTTGACGGCCAAGATCGTATAATATACCACCACGCCGAAACTGACGGAGACCGCCGAGAGGGCTGTGCCGGCCAGCCCCACCACAAGAGGAGCCAAATACGGCAGCTTCATCCAGAACAAAAGCGGGACCACCACCAGCACCATACTGTCGCCGGGCTTAAAGATATAGTAGGCAAAAAACATGATCAAAAACAAAACCAGACATATAATGAACGTTTCCAGGGAAATCGCATAGATATGTCCCAGCATAAATACGGCGGCAAACATCACTACGGCTCCCACCGGAAGCAGAGAACACAAGAGAGCCACCACCAGAATAACCGGAAGGCTGTTCATCCGGGTCATATAACCCAGCGTACTCTTTAACATCCAGAGCGCCAGAAACGCCAGCACAAACTTCAGCACCGGATTTATATATATGTCATATTTTCCGTAAAATTCCTTACATTTTTCTTTTACCAGAAGTAATTTCATCATCATATGGATCGTTCCCTCGCTGCTCCTTCCTCCTGATACATCTTTAATAATTTCCTCAGATTTCCCCGGTATCCCTTCATCCGCTTCTGCGCGCTGTGGTAGCGGACCGCGCATACGATCAGAGAAATCAGCAAAAAGCTTCCCATCGCCACCCCATACCAGAACAGCGCCTGTTCTCCCAGATGGATCAGATCGGCAATCGTTTTTTCCGTCATCAGAGATTCCGCATGATAGACCACCCACATACAGGTCCCCAGGACAAAGGCCAGCGTCATGGAAACGGCAGATTTCAGCAGGCCGTAGAGGATATAATCGTTTTGAAAAAAGCGGGTGATATACAAAGCCTTGCGCCCCTCGTTCTTCTCAAAAATGGCAGCTCTGGTCATAATTTTCACTTTATTTGCCCGAATCATACGTGTTCTCCTTACATAGATGGTTTCATTATAGCATAGCTCCTGGAAAAATTCGAGAAAATTCTATTATTTTTTTCTTTCATCCGGCAAAAGCTTCTGCTGCCCTCTGCCGCTTCCTGTCTCATTGAAGTATTATACCGGATTCTTCCGGAATTTTCCACCGTTTTTCACCGCCTGCCTGTTTTTCCGCAAAAACAGCCGGGTACATGGCAGAATTCTTTTCCTCTATAAAGCAGGCGGCGCCAGCTAAAGATTTGGCTGGCGCCGCCCATGTTTTGATGCGGCACAGGATATTCGCATGGGAATTTCCCGCCTGCTTATTTTGCCTCTTTTTCTTTCTCCTTCTCCTTTTCCCGGTGGAAATAGTTATCCAGCTCTTTTCTTGTATCCTCCGGCATTCCTTTCTTTACGGGAATCACTGCCGCATTCGCCACGTCCCCGATGATTTGAACCGCAAACGCCACGTTTCTGTCCATCGCCTTTTCGCTGAGCGCAGGAAGCAGGTCGTGGATGGTATGTAGCTCTGCCGTCGCCGTCTCCCGGCTCAGCCCCAGAGCCGGAATATCCTTGTCGCAGAAGGGAGCCGAATCACTGGAGTGAACGCCGTAACCGATGATCGCGGAATACCCGTTCATCTTACAATACTGCTCCACAAAGGTCTGCAGTTCCTTCTCCCCTGTGACGCAAATCTTATTGGCTCCCAGCGCCGTTCCGCACATGTCAAAGTTGAAACAGAACCCGATCTTGTCAAGCAGCTCCTGATTCTGCTCCACATACGCCTTGGAGCCCAGCAATCCCAGCTCCTCGCTGCCGCACCAGACAAACCGCAGCGTCCTCTTAGCGGGATGCGCTGCAAAATGCCTGAAAATCCCCAGAAGAGCCGCCGCTCCGGTGGCATTGTCCCAGGAGCCGGTCCCCACAGGAACCGAGTCAAAGTGGGCCGTGAGCACGATGCTGTCCTCTTTTTTCTCCGTTCCCTCAATCACAGCCAGCAAATTCCTGCTCTCCGATTCCGTTTCTTCCTGTTTCAGCGTAAGATGTATTTTCTCGACCTCTTCCTGAACGAGCCAGAGCGCGTCTGCCGCCGGAATCAAAAATCCCGGAATCACTCCTTCTCTGGTAAAATGCTCTCTCAATCTTCGGGAATACAGAGAGGCTTCCTCCGCCGAAAAATAGTATTTGCCCTGCATAACCAAAAACGCCGCCACTTTATGCTCTGCCAGACGTTTATAAACCGCCTTGTCGGTGAGGCGGTTTAAAAGAACCGCTTTGCCTTCCAGATCCGGGGCGTTCGCAAAGTCAATCTCGGATGCTTCGTCCAGATAGACTAGATCACACTCTCTGTCAATATTACCCGACCGCAGAAATGCCGCACACACAATCTCCCGTCCGGCTGCGCTCACAGAACACTTCTCCACGGCTGCGTCAGGAATCTGGAAGGTCATGTATTCTCCCCGGAGCTCTTCCCGCCCCGTATCCTCAGCAATCTGATTGATTTCTCCCATGAGCCATTCGGCGGCTTTCTTCTCTTCTGCGCTTCCCCCCACCCGGACAAAGCTCAATTCCTTTACATAGTCCATCAGTTTTTTCATTTTCTTCTCCTTCTCGGTTATCCCCGGCCAGCGCAAAAGAGCCGAAGCCGGCCCCTGCCGCTGTGCAGGAATTTTAACTATTTATAGACAGATCTATTATACATAGCCTCACAGCAAATTGCAACCAATACCCTGCCTCATTATCTCTTTCTCGGCTGTCTGGCTGCTTTGGTCTTCTTATCCACGATCCGCGCAATCTCATACACGTTTATTCCATGTCCCAGTAGCTGCATGATTTTCAATTCGTCCACGGCATCCGAAACCGCGTTGTGCGTCTCATGATACCTCTTGTTTTTGCTGAGCATTTTTAATATTTCTTCCACGCCATAGCCCCGTTTCAATTTTCCGGTTTTATAACAATCTGCAGAATCCGGTATCGCCGGGTTATATTGGCGGTATGCCGCCAAACGCATAATATCATACCACGCATATTCTGCATACTCCGGCAGATGCTTCTTATCAAAAGACGCATTATAGGCAAAAAGCTTCTGTACCTGATAGGAGGCCAGCCATTGCCGGATCTCCTTTAATGCCTGCTCTCTGCCAGCAACACAGACCCCTTTTTCTTCAAGCCTCAGTTCACCAGAGAACATTCCGCCCACTTTATATTCCGGATCGATGATATAATATTTGGAAGCGACGCTTTTTTTGGTCGCGGAATCGGCAATCACGATACCGATCGACATGACCTCGTCGTTCCAGTTTGTCTCTGTGTCGATGACTGCAAATTTTTCATCTTTATCTTCTACAGTTTTCTCTTCTGCTTCCCCTGCCTCATAATATTTTTCCATCATCCCCTTGGTCACGGTTCGGGCAACGGCATTTAAAAAGGCTTTTCGATCCGGCACTTCGATTTCATAGGAGGTATTGTCCCTTGTATTCCACAGAATTCCTTTTTTCAGATTCATGGCCACCATATAGCTGGCGCACTGAAGGAAATGCTCATGCGTTAATTCGGACACAAACTTTAACTCATACACGATATCATCCTTCACGACATCGGCAAATCCTCTGGCAGAAAACTTGGCTTCTCGATTCCGCCCGTAAAAGTCAATCCGGCACGCAACCTGTGCGTTCTCGTCCGGATTCAGCCGCGTGTTCAGCCGGGCCTTTATCCGCGCGCTTTGCTCTTTGCTGACAAACGGGGGAATGACCTGTGTGCGGTATCGTTTCTGTCTGGTATCCAGGGAAACCAAAAACAGGATTTTTTGATCCAAGGAGCTGTCCTTGACGGTCTGCGTGTACAGTACATTGAGTTCCGGATTCAAAGAAAGCTTTAATTTGATTTCTTTCTCGATCTGATAGCTGTCAAAGAAGACCGCCTCCTGATAGATTCCGATGCAGGGGGATAAATCAATTAAATCGTCTGCGCTTTTTACAGCAATCGGAGAATCGTCTTCCGGAATCAGACTACGGAGTTTCAACTGTGAAAAACACTTCTCCACATCCTCTTTGTACTTGAACTCAAACATTTGGCTCATGTCCACATCTTCAAATTTCTGATTTATCTCCACCATGGTTGAAAGCGTTTTTTCCGACAGCATGGCCTCGTCCGGTTTCACAAAAATAATGTGATTTTTTCCTCTGCTGGCGGCCACGCAAAAAATATTTCTCAGGATCGTATAGGACTGCTGCGGTTTTGTGATCCTGGCCTGCCAATAGCTCTCCGTAAAGTCAAAGATAACACAGATTTTCCTCTCCAGTCCTTTGCTGCTGTCATACGTGGTAAATATTGCAGAGTCTTCTTTCGGCTCTGTTTTTCCCATGGAATCATTGTCGGATATGGTTGCATACACCGTCTTCTTATTAAATTGACGGGGATATTTTTCCTCCAGCGTATTCAGGGTATCCGACATGGCCCCGGTTCGCGCCCCCAAACACAGAATATCCGCCGGCGCCTGCCCGGCCAAAAACGAAACGATCTCCCCCCTGGACATTTCTTCGACTTTACAGTGGGGGTTCACTCCTATAATCGGTTTCTTCCACACTCTTCCCAGCATGGAAGCCAAACCTCCTGACAAGCGAAAACATTGAGTAAATCTCAGCAAAAGATGCTCTCCAAGAAATTCTTTCATAAAGGATTCCACACGCAGAGTCGTCTTATCATAAATCTTCTGTTCCATATCACCGACGGCGATGATCTGTATCTTGGAGTTCGCGTCTTTGATTAACAAAAGCAGTTCCGCCAGCTCCTGTTCGATGTCCTGATACTCATCTATAATCAGGATATCGTAGGCTTCGACGAACGGCTTTTCCTTGATGAACGTCTGGATCAGATCTGAGATCCCAGCCGATATGCGGTTCTTTCTTAAGCCCATATAGGCAAATCCATGATAGTTTGTCACGGTGACGTTTCTCTTTTTTATCTTGGACTTTGCGTCCAGCTTCAGAAGGCGGTTGTAGGTCAAATATAGAATCTTTTTTGTGTCTGGCCATTCATTGCACAAATGTTGAATCGCCGTGGTCTTTCCGCTGCCGATGCAGGCGTCTACCAAAATATTGTTTCCCTGCAATGCCTTCTCTATGAATACTTGCTGCTCGTCTGACAGTGTAAAACGGAAAGGTATGCTCATGTGAGAGGCTTCTCCTTTTTTTATCTTTTGTTATCTGGTTGATTTATGATTTTATAATCTAATGAGATATATTGTAAAGGAACGGCAGCTTTTTTTCAAGTATTATACATGGTTCTGAATGATTCTATGGTATGATCCTTTATCTAAAAGGCAGAGATTCTTAGACTCTAATCTATCCCGATCTCTTCTGCCAGTTGTTCAGCGTCAAGTTTTTCTTCGGCTCTCCCGTTGTCTAACAGATAAATTCTGTCACAAGCTGAAATCGTAGAGATATCATGCGTTACAATGATACAAATATTATTTAAGGCAAGTTTATGAACCGCCGCATGGAATTTTTCAATCGAATCCGCATCGAGATTTGCTGTTGGCTCGTCAAAAATAATAACCGGCCTGTTTATATAAACAGCCCGCGCAATGGCTATTCGCTGTGCCTGCCCGCTTGATAAGGTATTGCCGCTTTCCCCTATCAATGTGTCAAATCCATCCGGTAACGATTTAATAAACTCAAGAATATTTGCATCCGACGCAGCGAGATTGATTTTTTCTATTTGCGGTTTCTGTTCTGACATCATTATGTTTTCCAGAATTGTGCCAGAAAACAAATAGTTGTCCGGCGGAACATAGGCAACTTGTTCCGTGAGCTGTTCGCCGCCTATTGTTCCCTGCTCCGTCCGTAACTCGATCGTTCCGTTTTTCGGTTCATAAAGGCCGGAAAGTAATTTTAACAATGTACTTTTACCACTCCCGCTTTGACCTACAATTCCGGTGACTTCCCCTTTAGCAAAAGTCAAATTTAGGTTGTGCAGCAGATCGCAGGACGCCTCATCATCGTATGAAAAGCTCAAATTTTTAATAACAAGTTCCTTTCCATTAACGGATGAACTTTTATGATTTTTCTTTTCACCAGGGAGTTCATATATTTGCCCGATCCGTTCAGCGGATGAAACCGCCTGGCCGACTCCGGCAATCGCTACGGGAAACTTAGCAACCGGATTTACAATATAATTCAATAACTGAACAATCATAATCAGACTGCCTACTGTAGTTTCTCCGCTCAGCACAAAATACGCGCCAAGTCCCAGCGTGACCAGAGACATAATATTCCCGGAAAGTGCGCCCGCGAATAATGCCAACCCTTCCCACATGCCCAAAGTTATACTGCTCTTTAACTTTTTCTGATAAATAGTTTTGGATCGTTCCAAAATTTTTTCCTGCATTGCATAAGTCTTAATGAGCAGGATTCTACTCAGATTTTCTCCCAGATAACTCCGGTTTCTTTCCTCGTTTTCTTTATCAATGGCACTCATCTTTTGGATATGGGGAGTGAGCGCTCCCATTAAAAACATCAGAAGCGGCGTCAAAGTCAATAGAAGGATCGCTATTTTCCCATTCAGAAAAAACAGTGCCGCCGCAGCAAATAAAGCAGATGCCGCACCGCCTACAATCGTGTCAATCAATGTTGGAAAACACATACTGACTGCTTGAATATCGACCGTGAGTTTTGTCAGCAGTTCGCCCGTATGCTGTTTCGATAGCGCAATCAGCCGGCGTGAAAAAATAACATTCATCAATTCCATTCTTAAACGGCATTCCATTTTCCCATAAATCCATTTCACAAGAATAGAATGGATCATCATGACAATGCCGCCGATTATGATCGAGGCAATACTGTACAATCCCACCCGCAGCAAAGACATGTTTGATTTCCCCGTGGCAATGTCAATAAAAAGTTTCATAAAAAAAGCAAATGATAGCTGTATCATTGGCATACATAAAACAAGCATGGTGTATATAATAAGCCAAGACCGGCATCCCTTTGTTTTTTTGTAAATCCATGAAAAGCCATACCTTTTTTGTTCCATTCCTCATCCCTCCCGTTTCACTTGTACCTTTTGTTCTGCTTCGGTTCAAATGCAAAGCGCCTATCTATAAATCTGCAACTATTTAGGGGAAATCTCTTTTATCCATTTTTCTGCCGTCGCTTTTATATCTTCCTCTTCCATAAGAGGTAATCCCATGTTAGAAAGCACCTCTATTACAAAAATAAATTTATTATGAATTTCCTCGGCAGTCGCAGGATAGATCGACGGCATAAACCAAAAGTTAATCAGTGGAAGCAGCTCCGAAAGTTCTTTTGCATATTTTGTTTGAATCGATCCATCCGCTTTCCCTTCCTCCAATAATTCCAGCCATAACGGGGTCAGTACACGCCGGTTTGCTTCAACTGCAGTCGCCAAAATCCGGGGATCTTTTAAAATGGGGATAGCTGCCATGTTAAATTCATTTCGTTTGGTATCCGACTGGTTTAATCGGAGTAATTCACGGATTTTTTGCAATCCATTTAAGTCGGTCCGCTTTCTGATTTCATCAAAAGGATTGTTATCAAAAAACATTTTGTCGCCCAAAGCCTGCATAATTTCTTCTTTAGACTTAAAATGATGATAAATGGCACCTTTTGAAAGGCCGCTTCTTGCTATTATGTCCTGCATAGTAGTAGCGTCAAAACCTTTTTCAGCAAATAAAATCCCGCAAGCTTCCAGAATTTTGTTTCTTGACAGCAGCGATTTTTCTCCTTGTTTCATTGTACTTTATTCCTTTCCTTAAAAACAAACCGCGGGTCGGTTTTTTTATTTTATTATATATCATGTTGTTATCTATGTCAATAGAAAGGGGATCGATAGTTTTCATAATCAGAATGGGAACCATTTGATTTTCATGGTCTGGGATGGGCGGCTAAAATGGTCAGAGAAAAAGGGATGCAAAGCTATAGCGCTGAACTTGTTGGATGGAATTCTATCAAAGCTTTGGTGTGTTTGTCAAACTTCTTATAATGTTTCATATATTGTGTATTCCTGGTTCCATTCCCAGTAAAAGCCTGCGGTTTTGTGTTGTTAATGGTTTCTGCGCTGAATGGTTTTTGGATAAAAAATAAGACCGAGAACCTATTTTTTAGATTCCCGATCTGCGGTTGTCAGGAAATAGATTGGATCCTCCAAATACCGATGGAATCGCCCGCTCCAACCGGTCAGGATTTTCTACCCCTAATCTGAAGCAGTCAAAAATATGCAATACAAAGTTTTTTCATTCTATTTTTCCAGTATTTATAAGGTTTCAAGACATTCCAGCTCTTTTTTCAGCTTGTTAAGAAAAGCATTGGAAGCCCTCGAAAACACCTGATATTTTTTCCATACAATGCAGAGTCCCGCTTCCAAAACTGGAAAAAGAGGGCGAAAGCAAAGAGAACCATTATCGGAAATATTAATTATTTTATCCAATCCAATCACATAGCCAACCCCTTTTCTGACAAACCAGGAAGCATTATAGATCAGATCGTAAGTAGCAACAATATGCAGTCTCGATATGTCTGTCTTTAACCATGAAAATATCTCGCTGTTGTTGGATGTCTGATGAGATATAATAAGCCGTTTATCCCACAGATCTTCTGCAACAATTACTTCCTTTTCTGCTAAAGGACTGTCCTTTCTCATCAAAACCCCCCATGTATCTTTAAATGGAAGTCTCATATAATCATATTTATTTACATCCACAGGCCCGACCAAAAGCCCAAAATCAATCAACCCTTTATCCAGCCGTTCCATGACACACTCGGCATCACCACTATAAATATGATAATGAACCAGAGGATGTTCCTGTTGTAAATTCCAGGCTGCTTGGGCAAAAACAGAAATACCCTCTGTCTCTCCACAGCCGATATGAACATCTCCATTGATATTTTCATTTGATGATGTCAATTCTATCTTTGTTTTTTCCATAAGGTCCACTAATTCTTCCGCACGCTTTTTCAGCAGCATCCCATCCTCTGTCAATGTAATCTTTTTACTTCCACGTATCAACAACTGTTTTCCCAATTCATCTTCCAAATCTTTTAATTGTCTTGAAAGAGGCGGCTGTGTCATATTAAGGCGCTCTGCCGCCTTTGTAATGCTCTCCTCCCTCGCAACGGCGAGGAAATATTGCAAAACCCGAATATCCATATATAAATCCTCCTGTTTTATTTGCTCTTGCACATCATTATAACGCCAATTCTAATACCTTTCAAGTATATAAATATATTCTTCATATGTATTTGATATTTATAAATGCGTCACTTATAATACTTTTAAAACTAAGGCAGACAAATTATTCTGACCGCCTGATTTCAAAATGAAAAACAGAATGAAGGAGAATCTGAACAGGAGTACAACAATGCCTAAAATTGCATTAGGAGCCTGACCATAGGGCACGGACACGGCTGACAGAGATCGGAAATTTGGAAACTATGCAGGAAATGATTGACAGCAGCGATGAGGAGATCAAAAAACGGAAAATCTGGGAGATGAAACCAGCATTTCTACACTTTGGGAATGGAAAAAAGGAGATGTAGGCTATGACAATAAAAGAAGTGATAGACGGTTTTCGGGAAGATGCAGGAGAAAATCTCGAGCGAAATGCGTATGCAAACGAGCTTTTTCAGGAAGCTATTCGTATTGGTATGGAGCTGAATACACAGTATCATACCCCTGAAGAAATACGGGAGATAATGGAAAGGTTAATCGGGAAAAAAATTGACGACTCCTTTCGGATGTTCCCGCCATTTTATACCGATTTTGGAAAAAATATTACAATTGGGAAAAATGTCTTTATCAATTCCGGATGTCATTTTCAGGATCAGGGAGGAATACGGATCGGGGATGGAACGCTCATTGGTCACAATGTGGTACTGGCGACAATCAACCATGATCTTAACCCAGAAAAGAACAGAAAAAACCACTATGTTCCCATAACGATAGGCGCTCATGTATGGATAGGCTCTAATGCTACGATACTGCCTGGAGTAACCCTTGGAGACCACGCCGTTGTTGCTGCAGGAGCCGTGGTAACGAAAGATGTTCCGCCCCGAATGGTAGTAGGAGGCGTTCCTGCAAAAGTATTGAAAGAGATCCCAGAAGAAACACCGCAGGAGGGTACCTCTGCCTTTAAAGAGGAGGGACACATGAAGGGAAGGAAAAGACAATATGAAACGCCTGTTTAATCTTATATTGTCAAGCCTGCTTATCATTTCATTGTCAGCCTGTTGTAAGATGGGAATGGAACAATCCGGGCAGTCAGAAAACGCTGAGCCGCCAAAGCAGACAACCATCTTCCAAATGGAAGAAACGACAGAACCAGCCACGAATCCAGAAACAACACAGGAGCAGGAGGCACATGTTTTGACAGATGATATTTCATTTAACTTTGAATCAAAAACCGTTATGCTGAACAGTGGATATGAAATGCCCATTTATGGAATTGGCACGTATAGTCTCACAGGTGAGATTTGCGTGGAATCCATCACCGCGGCACTCAACAGCGGAATACGTTTGATAGATACCGCCTATATGTATCATAACGAGGAAAGCGTGGGCGAGGCTATCAAAAATTCCGGCATACCAAGGGAAGAAATTTTTGTTATTACGAAACTGTATCCAAGCCAGTTTTCCAATCCAGAAGAAGCCATTGAGGATGCTCTTAACAAGTTAGACACTCCCTACATTGATATGATGCTGCTCCATCATCCGGGGACAGGTGATGTTGAGGCGTATCTTGCTATGGAGAAAGCGGTCGCGGATGGAAAAATCCGTTCTATCGGCTTATCAAACTGGTACATTGAAGAATTGGAAGAATTTTTACCGCAGGTAAATATTACACCTGCGCTGGTTCAGAATGAGATACATCCATATTATCAGGAAAATGATGTAATCCCCTACATTCAAAGTCACGGCATTGTAGTGCAGGGCTGGTATCCGCTGGGAGGCAGGGGCCATACAACAGAGCTGCTCGGTGACAAGGTGATTTCTGAAATTGCGGCGGCACACGGAAAGTCTTCTGTGCAGGTTATCCTTCGATGGAATTTACAAAAAGGTGTGGTCGTTATCCCCGGCTCCAGTAATCCCGACCATATTCAGGAGAACACAGAACTGTTTGATTTTGAATTGACCGAGGATGAAATGGCGCAGATCGGTGCCCTTAACCGCGGCGAAAAGCACGACTGGTATTAAGAAGCGCTGAACTATTCAGCGAGATAATCCACTATTTCTAATTTTCATATATAAATTGAGAAACAGCCAACATCTGCAAAATGGGGGTAAGATTTAATGAAGGTTTTAGGAAGTCCGATGAAAAAGAAGATTTTTATTATGTTATCATTTCTGCTGCTTATTATTATGGCCGGATTCGGACGCGAAAGGGACAGAAATGGAACGGAACGTGCTCTGACGCACACAAGCAAACAAACTGAGCACGCTCTTGATTATAAACAAGAAAGTTCTGAAACAGAAAATGAGGAATCATCCGAAGTAGTTTCAGAGCCAGAACAGGAGTCTGAGATGGAAACAAAAACCTTAGTGGTATATTTTTCTGCTACCGGGACAACAAAGCGGCTGGCAGAATATGCGGCAGAAATTCTAAATGCTGATCTTTATGAGATAGTTCCGGAGAATCCTTATACAGAAGCGGACTTAGCATACTATACGAACGACCGGGCAGATCAGGAGCAAAACGATGTTAACGCACGTCCAAAGATTTCCGGCAGTGTGGAGAACATGGAAGGATATGGTACGGTTATACTTGGCTTTCCTATCTGGCATGGGCAGGCGCCCCGAATCATCAGCACCTTTTTAGAAAGTTATGATTTCTCAGAAAAAACAATCATTCCTTTCTGCACCTCCCACAGCAGCGGCATTGGTTCTAGCGCAGATACTTTGCATGATTTATGCTCGGATTCCACAGACTGGAAGGAGGGAAAAAGATTTGAAGGCGAAACGTCAAGAGAGGAAATAGAGGAATGGCTAAAAAGCATTTTCTTTTGATGGCGTGAGAGATGATTTCAATGGGAAATTAAGACGGGGGTGCGGACATTTTCTTGAACTGGCTAAGCAGCCAGACCAAGGCTCCTCCTGTACTCCAACGGACTCATGTTTCCAAGGGATATCTTTATCCGCTTTTCGTTATACCATGCCAGATATTCATTCAGTATGTCAATGAATTCCTGGATGCTTACTCCTGTCCAGTCCCGGTTGTAAAACATCTCGTTTTTCAGACGGCCAAACAGCCCTTCGCAGGCGGAATTGTCAGGGGAGCATCCCTTTTTTGACATGGAACGCTCCAATCCGGCTTTCTCCATGCGGCTTATCCAGCCAGACCAGCGGTACTGGCATCCCCTGTCAGAATGGACGACGGGATGCTCCGCCACCCCTAACTGTGAGATTGCGCCATCCAGCATGTCATTCACCAGGGCAGCATCCGGTGTCGTGCCGACCGTCCAGTATGGCAGCATCCCATCAAAACAATCCACAATCGGGGAAAGATAGACCTTTCCGGCAGGGATGGCGAATTCTGTGATGTCGGTAAGCCACTTCTCATTCGGATTTTCCGCATGGAAGTCCCTGTTTACCACATTTGGCACAGAAGGCGAGATTTCCCCTTGATAAGAGCTATATTCCCGCCTGCTCTTGACTCTGACCGCAAGTCCATCTTCCGCCATGATCCTGCGCACAACCTTCTCGGAGATGACGGTTCCCTCGCGGCTGAGCAGGGCGTGTATCCTGCGATACCCATAACGCCCGTTGTTTTCATGGAAAAGGGCGGAGATCCTTTTACGTATGCTGGAATACTTGTCCTGTTTTTTGAAGACAGTCTCCTGATAATAATAACTGCTTTTTGGCAGTTTAAGCTGTTTTAGCAGCAATGGCAGCGGATAGTTCCCTTTCAAGGCATCAACAATCGCTGCCTTCTCCCTGTTTTTGAGGGTTTCTGTGTTGATGCCGGGGTCTTTTTTTTAATACATTGATGGTTTCCTTTAATATGTCTATTTCCATCTGCATGTCATCCATTCGGGCAAGCAGATGCCGCATTTCAGCATCAGTGGAATCCTGCGTGCCTTCCACAAGGGTGCCAGGTTTTATGTTTTTGTCGTTCATCAGTGCGACCGTGCCTCCCTGGAGATATTTTTTTCGCCAGGCATAGATGCTTGCCCGGCTGTAGCCAATCTCCTCTGACACATATTTTATACTTTCTCCAAGCTCAAAGCAACGGTGGATCGCATCCATTTTGACTTCGACGGGAGGGTTACGGGGATGCGTTGCGGTATTAGTGTTATCCAATGCCTTTCGCGGCGTCTTTTGGACACCCTCGTTTTCAATCCATGTATAGAGTGCCCTTCTGGTTGGATATCCCAGCATGCGTATGGTGTCAGTTACAGAACCGCACTGATGATAAACCTGTAATGCGATGTTGATTTTGTCCTGAGAATATATAGTGATCCAGCTCCTTTCGGAGTCCGTGGAAGTCCAGTTTTTTGTCCGCACCCCCCACTCCTATTCCATAATGCTATCCTAACACCTTCGTTAATAAACAAATATAACGATGCAATACCAAGTGTAACATACACTATAGCGATAATGCCCTTAATCAAATCCCTTAAATTATCTTTCATATCAGCTTTCATAAGTCTATCCCCCTTAATTTCCTTTTTATACTACCAATTAAATTCACATAACTATTATGCTATATTTAATGCTCTTCTCTTTCATTTATAATGTAATAAAAAAAGTAAACCTGCTTATACAGGTTTACTCCGTTTTAGCTCTCTTTATTAAATTTCATGGTTTTATTCTGTTTCTAATTTTACAGCAAACTATCCTCTTGTCTTGATATTACTCCTGCTCATACTTTTATACCCTTCCCAGCTAAACATTGCTTTATTTGCTTATCTGCTATGAGTTTTCCTAAACAGTCTAGATTCTTCCTGATGGACTCAGCATCCATCATTTCTAGAAATTGAAGAGCTGTATTTTTTCTCGTCTCGCCTACATATACCTGCGTTCTTTCTTCCCAGTTCATAGCCTGGCTGATCTCCTTTCTGGCTCTGTCTAACTTGATTGGTAACATTTCCTCGATTCTGTCAATGGCATCTTCGTTGCTGTATAGAAGCGATACTAATGCGGCTTCCTCTTTTAATATCGTATCCTTCATTCTGGGAAGTTCTACCAGCACGACTTCCATAAAATCATAATCTTTGTCGTAGATTGTCTGGCTTGATGTATCGTCATAACTTACGTGCATTTTGATTTTATGTATATATCTGTCCTCAGTCTCTTTTCGTCTTTCTATTGTTATCTTGTCATTACACAGCCAGATCGAATATATCTTGTGCATGTTGTCATAATTTTTATCGCCGCGCGTTACCGTGTTTCTTAACAAGGAAGCCGCATAATAGATTGCCCTTCGATTCAACTCGGGTTTCGTATTTTGTACATGGCCCTGCATTTCAAAATTAACCGTTCGGCTTAAACTTACCTGCATTTCTCCTGCACTGGGCAACTCTACCTTGAATACGATATCGTTGCGGGTCTCTTTCTCGCCGCCCGCCCCGGTTTCTGTTTGAAGCTGCTCAATCTCTCCATTTAAAAGCGCATGTACATCATTTTTCACGCTGTCGCTTTCTTTCCTGTTTATGATGCACTTCGCTATTTCTACTAAACTCATGTCTTTGAACTCGGAGACGGTTACTTTTAAAATAAGAGCCGCTACGACTTTATGCTTTGCGATCTCTTTGAATGCTTCGTCTTTAATTCTATCGTCCGTTCTTTCTATGGATTCTACTACTCCCGTATTTTTACTCAAG
>CAJUHP010000006.1 GCA_910586125.1 uncultured Lachnospiraceae bacterium
CTTTCTTTTTCCATTCCGGAACAACAAATAATTCCGAAACAAAGAAAAAATCTTCATCTGCATAAGGGTCAATAAAACCTAGCACACCACCAATAATTTCGTTCTCATGGATGGAAGCTAATCCAAAAGCCTCAAAATTACTCATTATTGACTTAATTCTCCGTTTCGCTTTATCCGCTGTCCATCTCTCGTTCCAAGGTTCTTCTGAATATGCTTTCATCATTGCACTTGCCAACGCTTCCGCGTCATCTATGGACACAATCTTACAATTCATTATATGTATTTCTCCCTTCCTGAAAATCCCGATTTGTCGACGGTTTTATTATAGCACTTCATTCCCCCAATGAAATAGATTTCTTTGCGCTTGAGAAACAAATTTGGATTGATATTCGTGTGGTACCGGCAGTCTATCTCTTGTTCTCGGTTTCTGCTTTCTTACCGTACATGAGCCTTCTGTCCAGCCGCAAAACATTTTCTCTTGATGCAGAGATTTTCATGTGATATAGTATGATTGCACGGCACAAAACGCCGCGATAACGGACCGCCGCGTCCTGTGACGGGAAATCTAGCAGGAATATTTAACGAAACGGATTGTACCGGCAATCTATGCCACTCTATGAATGAAAGGAAGTCCTCCCATGTATCAAATTGTATCCCGGCTGTTAATTTACGGCGACATGCCCAAAGACTCTATCCTTATGGAGTTAAGCGATATTTTCAAGAAGATGGACGATGGCTCTGAAAGCAAGGACGAGCTGACCCGGCGGGTCTTTACCCAGATGAAGCATCTCCTCCAGGTGGCCACCGATTACGGGTTTGACGGAAACCTGTGGCACAATTACCTGACCTTTCTGCTGATCACGACGGAAAATCCATTCAGCATCACCTATGAAAAGGTAGGGGCCGGCGAGGGCAGCGTCAACGACTTTGCCAAGAGCGATTTCCGCGCTTTTCTCGACCTGTTTCGCTTTGACTTCTCCCGCATTGAGCAGACGCTCGGCGTGGACTGCTTCTCCCGCATCTGCTGCTACCGAGCCATTCAGAAGAAAGAGCGGATGTACAATAAGAACGTCAGCGAAAAAGTACAGGCCCTCAGCCGGCGGCTGGAGGAGGCCGGCGACGAGAACGCATTCTTTGCCTGCGTCACCGGCTTCTACCGGGATTTCGGCGTCGGCATGTTCGGCTTAAACAAGGCGTTTCGCATCGTCTCCCACGGCAGTACTGTGGAATTCTGCCCGATCAACAACATGGATTCTGTCGTGCTGTCCGACCTGATCGGCTACGAATACCAGAAAAAACTTCTGACAGACAATACGCTGGCCTTTGTGGAGGGCCGGCCCGCCAACAACGCCCTGCTCTACGGCGATTCCGGAACCGGCAAATCCACCAGCATCAAGGCCATTGTCAATGAGTTTTATAATCGGGGCCTGCGGATGATTGAAATCTACAAGCACCAGTTCCAGGATCTGTCCCAGGTCATCGCGCAGATCAAAAACCGCAATTACCGCTTTATCATCTATATGGATGATCTGTCCTTCGAGGAGTTTGAAATCGAGTACAAATTTTTGAAAGCGGTTATCGAGGGCGGCGTGGAGACCAAGCCCGACAATATCCTGATCTACGCTACCAGCAACCGCCGCCATCTGATCCGGGAAACCTGGAGCGACCGGAGCGATATGGAACACGACAGCGACATCCACCGCTCCGATACGCTGGAAGAAAAACTGTCTCTTGCCAGCCGTTTCGGCTGCTCGATCTGCTATTTAAAGCCGTCCCGGCAGGAATTTGATCAGATGATCCGCGAGTTGGCCAGCCGAAACAGCATCCGCATACCGGAGAATGAATTGCTGGCCGAGGCGAACCGGTGGGAGCTGCGCCACGGAGGAATCTCCGGAAGAACGGCGCAGCAATTTATCAATTATCTGGCTGGACGCTCATAAATCATCCGCCGCTCGATACGGGGGGCGCCGAGACAAATCTCTTCTTTTACGCCGTCAAAGCGAAACCCGTATCTCTCATAGAATCGTATCGCCTTCTCATTGCCGTCCAGAACCCAGACTGCGATTTTCTTATCGTTCAAAAGCTCTGCTAAAGCGGCGTTTACAAGCTCGTATCCGACGCGGCGGCCATGATAGGCCGCCAACACATACAGGGAAAAAATCTCTCCCATCTCCTTCTGTGAGGCATCCCGGTACGGGCCGTATCCGGCAAAGCCAATCACGGTCTCCCCCTCCTTGGCTACCAGGATACCATCCGGATAGCGGCGCGCAATCTCCGTGCATTTGTCCAGAGTTACGCTCTCCAGATACCGGCTGTCGATCAACCCGGCATAGGTTTCCTGCCACGATTGATAGTGTACATAAGCTTTTCCCTGCATCTCCTCTTTGGTCTGCATCGGTTTGATGAGATAATGATTCATTTTAATACACACCTACAAACGCTAACGTCGGACACACTCTGGAATCCAGAATACGGATGTGCAGCTCGCGTACCTTCACACTCTCTTTCAGCCGCGCAATCTTCTTATATCCCACGGTTGTTCCCTCATACAGAACTTCCCCTCTCTCCCCGCATATCTCAAAGCGTTCGATGCGCTGGCTCAGGTTTATATTTTCCTTCAGCACCACGCAGGACACCTCGGTTTCTTCCGGAAAACGAATCGTGATCTGTGCCTCCCGGACGCCGTCCGCCGGCTTGTAAAACGTCTCATAACCGTCTTCTCTCACGCCTTCGATCCCATGGCCATTCTCCCCCGGTTCGGCTTTTAGCGCCGCTTCTGCCAGCAGATTATGCGCGTACGCCGTTTTTATGTACTCCCCGATCTCATTGAGACGCTTCACGTCATTTTCGTGAATCAATCCTTCCCTCGTCGGAGGAATATTTAAAAGCAGCATGGCATTCCCGCCCACAGAATTCTCATAGATATGCACAAGTTCCTCCAGAGAGCGGACCTTGTCATCCTCGCTTTCGTGATAGAACCATCCGGGGCGAATAGACGTATCGACTTCGGCCGGATACCAGATCAGATCGTTTTCCTCTGCCACAATCTCCCTGCTGCCCAGATCCAAGTCCATCGTGTTGAGTGTTTTCTGCCGGAAGGAAGCGTCGTCCTCCTGCTGGCTCTCGGAAGCTACCTTCTCGGTATCGCGCAGCCTGGCCGGAACCACGCTCCACTCCGCCGGTCTGGTTTGCCCGGCCTCGTTGCCGCACCAGCGCACATCCGGACCGCATACGGAAATGCAGGCTCCCGGCTGCAGGCGGCGTATGACTTCATAATAGCGCGCCCAGTCATACTCCTGTTTCTTTCCGTTCTTTCCTTCCCCGCACGCCCCGTCAAACCACACAGAAAAAATGTCCCCATAGTTTGACAGCAGCTCCGTCAATTGATTGACAAAATAGTCGTTATAAGCTTTTCCCTGCCCGTACGTCTCGTTATTTCTGTCCCAGGGAGACAGATAGACGCCAAACCGGATGCCGCCCCGGCGGCATGCATCGGAAACATCCCGGACAATGTCCCCTTTTCCGCCCTGAAACGGGCTTTTCGCAACAGAGTGATCCGTATATTTGCTGGGCCACAGACAAAATCCGTCGTGATGCTTGCAGGTGAGAATCAATCCCTTCATCCCGGCAGATTTCACGGCCTCCACCCACTGGTCCGCATCAAACCGATCCGGCATAAAAATGCTCTCGTCCTCCGTGCCGTCCCCCCATTCCTTATCCGTATAGGTATTTACCGTAAAATGGATAAACGCGTAAAACTCTGTCTGCTGAAACGTGAGCTGGCGTCTGTCCGGAACGATCTGCACGAGCCTTTTGTCCAGTTCCCTACATTCTTCTTTTCTCATCTTTTCTCCTCCTGGTTTTGTTCAAAACCATCCTTATCCGCAGGCTGTTTGATACTTCCTCTCTGCGCTGTCAGCATACAAAAGTTTTATCTAAATGTCAATACAAAGATTACCAATACTTCTGAGAAAATAAAGGAACCAGACAAAACCGGTTAAATGACAGGTTTTCTGACATCCGGCCGGTTTTGTCTATAGAAATCCCTCTCGGACCGCGCTAAAATACCACCAGAAGCCGGATAAAAGCCCCGGCAAAGACTACAATAACAGGGAAAGGATAAACAATCAAATGGCAAAGAAGAAAAACCTTACAATCGGTATCGCAGCAATCGCAGCCGGCGCAGGAGCCGCTGCCATCGCCGCCAGAAAACAGAAAAAAACGGCGAAAGACAAGGAGCAGACCATCGCCCTGGCAGTCCGACAGCGCAGCTACCGCAACACAGAAATCGGAAAGAACAAAAAGAACAGCAAGGGAATCTACTATTCCAACGGCAACTACGAAGCGTTTGCCAGGCCCCAAAAACCGGAGGGCGCGGATGAAAAGAGCGCTTATATTGTCGGAAGCGGTCTGGCCTCTCTGGCGGCGGCGTGCTTTTTGGTCCGCGACGGCCAAATGCCCGGTGATCACATCCACATCCTGGAGGCCATGGACATCGCCGGCGGCGCCTGTGACGGCATCTATGACTCCTCCAGAGGCTATATCATGCGCGGCGGCCGCGAGATGGAAGACCATTTTGAATGCCTGTGGGATCTGTTCCGCAGCATTCCTTCGCTGGAAACGCCCGGCGCGTCCGTCCTGGACGAATACTACTGGCTGAACAAGAAGGACCCCAACTATTCCCTCTGCCGTGCCACGCAGCACCGCGGCCAGGACGCTCACACCGACGGCAAATTCCATATAAGCCAGAAGGGCTGCATGGAAATCATGAAACTCTTTATGACGAAGGACGAAGACCTCTATGACAAAACCATCGAGGACGTCTTTGACAGCGAAGTGTTTGACTCCACGTTCTGGCTGTACTGGCGGACCATGTTCGCTTTTGAAAACTGGCACAGCGCTCTGGAGATGAAACTGTATTTCCAGAGATTCATCCACCATATCGGCGGGCTGCCGGATTTCAGCGCCCTGAAATTTACGAAATATAACCAGTACGAGTCCCTGATTCTTCCGATGCAGAAATATCTGGAGGCGGCCGGTGTGGATTTCCGCTTCGGCACGGAGGTGACAAATGTTGTCTTTGCTTTCGAGAACGGCAAAAAGACGGCAAAAACGATCGAGTATCAAAGCGGCGGCCTGACAAAGCACATTCCGCTGACCGAAAACGATCTGGTCTTTGTCACCAACGGAAGCTGTACCGAGGGAACCGTATACGGCGACCAGAAGCATGCGCCGGACGAAAACGCCGAGGTGAGAACCAGCGGCTGCTGGAGTCTGTGGAAGAACATCGCCGCACAGGATCCCTCTTTCGGTCATCCGGAAAAATTCTGCAGCGATATTCAAAAAACGAACTGGGAATCTGCCACTGTCACCACACTGGATGATAAGATCCTTCCCTATATCACAAATATCTGTCAGCGCGATCCCAAAAGCGGCCGCGTTGTCACCGGAGGCATCGTGAGCTGCAAGGATTCCTCCTGGCTGCTGAGCTGGACCATCAACCGCCAGGGACAGTTTAAGGGACAAGATCCGGATCAGGTCTGCGTCTGGGTCTATGGACTGTTTACCGATGTGCCCGGCGATTTTGTGAAAAAGCCCATGCGGGAGTGTACCGGCGAAGAGATCACCCAGGAATGGCTGTACCATATGGGCGTTCCGGTTGAGGAGATTCCGGAGCTGGCCGCCCACAGCGCTGTCTGCGTTCCCACGATGATGCCTTATATCACGGCGTTCTTCATGCCCCGCGCCAAGGGAGACCGGCCTGACGTCATTCCCGACGGCTGTGTAAACTTTGCGTTCCTTGGTCAGTTTGCCGAAACGCCCAGAGACACCGTGTTTACCACGGAATACTCGGTCCGGACCGCCATGGAAGCCGTGTACGGGCTGATGGGCGTGGATCGCGGCGTTCCGGAGGTATGGGGAAGCGTCTACGATATCCGTGATCTTCTGGACAGCACGGTCAAACTGATGGACGGCAAATCGCCGCTGGAAATGCGCTTGCCCGGACCGTTAAACGCCGTAAAGAAACCGCTGCTTCACGTCATAAAGGGAACGGTGATTGAAAAATTGCTGCGCGATCATGATGTGCTGCGGGACGGGATGATCTAAACCAAAAATCTTGACAGGAGTCCGGCTTGCCGGTATACTATATTTAGAATTTTATCTAAATATATCTCAAAAAAAAGGAGGCTTCCATGAAAAACCTTCCCAACCGCATCCGCCGGCTCCTGCCGCTCTCTCTGCTTTTCATCCTCCTGCTTTTACTCTGCGCCTGTCAAAACTCCCATGACGGCGCTGATCTGACAAAAGCGCCGCCCTCCAAAGAAACCAGCTCGGCCGCTTCTCCCCTTGAGACCAGCACGGCCGCCTTCTCCGAAGAAGAAGCCGTGGAGTTGGCCGGACGTATGGCTGACGCCATGCACGACGGCGATTTTGCCGCCCTTACCGCTCTCTTCAACGAGCAGATGAATCGTGCCCTTACCGAAGAATCCCTGAAAAATGCGTGGGACTCCACCATAAATCCGCTGGGCGCCTACCAGGGCCGACTCTCCTCCACCCCCGTCAGCCAGAAAGGCATCTGTACCGTTTCCATTCTGGAACGCTATGAAAACGGCGGCCTCTCGATCCAGATCAGTTTTGACAGCGCCTCGCAGATCCAGGGCCTTTTTCTGACCTACGCGGATCTGTCCGGTTTTCCGGACGAAGCGGACACGGTTCCCGCCGTCCCGGAGGGCGTCAGGGAAGAGGCGATCCTGGTGTCCGGCCATCCCGATTTTCCTCTGTCCGGCGTACTGACTTTTCCGGAGAATGCCGAACGGCCCCCGGTTGTCGTTCTTATCCAGGGCTCCGGTTCCTCCGACCGGAATGAGACAATCTACGAAAACAAACCGTTTCAGGATATCGCCTGGGGCCTGGCACAGTCAGGTATCGCCTCCATTCGTTACGATAAGCGCTACTACACCTATCCGCAGGCTGCCGCCTCCTCCGTCACGATTGAGGCCGAGGTTTTGGAGGATCTGGAAGCGGCCCTCACTCTGGCCGAAAACGATCCCCGCTTGGACAGCGAGAGAGTCTTTGTTCTGGGACACAGTCTCGGCGGTATGCTCACTCCTGATATCGCCGCCGCCCACCCCGAGCTGGCCGGTATCATTTCCATGGCCGGAAGCCTTAGGCCCCTGTGGGAAATTTCCTGGGATCAGAATCAGGAAGCGGCCAAAGCCGCCCGCCCTGCTCTCTCCGACGAGGAAAACCGCCTTCTGGACGAACAGCTAGCGCAGGTAAAAGCAGATGTCGAGACGCTGCGCAGCCTGGCTGACGAGGGCAGTCTGGCCGGACTGACCCCGCTGCCGGACTCCCTGAACGAGAATTCACAGCTTCTTGGCATCCCTCTTTCCTACTGGTCCTCCCTCGAACGCCACAGCGCCATGGCCGCCGTCGGACGCATCCATCTGCCGGTTTTGATTCTGCAGGGAGACGCCGACTTTCAGGTCAATCCGGACATCGACTATCCTCTCTGGCAGGAGGCGCTGGCCGGGCGGGATAACGCGGTTTTTCATCTTTACCCCGGCCTGAACCATCTGATGATGCCCACAAGAGGACAGCGCGATCTCAGCGAATACGCCGTCCGGCAGACGGTCAGCGAGCAGGTGATACAGGATATAGCCGCCTTTATCATGCGATGAAAATTTGCTTTGCCGCGCTTCTATTATATTTCCAACGCCCGATTTAACAGCACATCCTCCTGTATCTCCCGAGGCGTCCAAGGAATATACCGATCCACCGGAAGCCCCTTTTCACTGATTCCACGTCCCTCATAGGCGGCTTTGCTCATACGGATCGGATAGGAGAGCGTCATATGCTCATGTACCTTCAGACAAATACAGTCATAAAAATCCAGCGTCCCCATGGTAGGGCGTCCCAGCGTCGTCACCTTGCTGCCGCAACGCTGGCACATGGCAGCAAACTGTTCGCTTTCCAACTCACAAAATGTATCGGTCAGCAGCACCACTTTTTCTGGCGAGGCGGATGCAGGAACAATCCACTCCTGCTCCTCCTGCCTAGGAGGCTGATATAGCAGTCCCTTTCCGTAATTCTTCCGGTAAATATCCATCTCTTCTTCGATCAGAGCAATTTCCTGCGCATCCGTCAGCCTTTCCCGAAACGCTGCCAGCGTTCCATAGCGGCGGTCACAGTTGTTTTTTGTGAACAGCACATAGCTTCCCTCATCCTGCAAAAGCTCGCTGCGCCGATACTCCCGATCCACCAGATAGGGAAACAGCGCCTCGCAGGCGTCTTCTTCCCCGCCCACCGAACGGCGCAGATCCAAAATCAGTTTTTTGCTTCGTGCAATCTCTTCCTCATGCGCCGCCAAAAGCGCTTCCATGGCCGCCCGATCCATCCTCTCCAGACGCAGATACGTCGTCTTATCCTTCAGGTTTTGAAAACAGATGGGATATTCCTCTTTTTCGGCTGGAAACAGATCCATTTTCTTGTGTTCCCGGCTTCCATCCTCATGTTCAATCTCCAGCGACTGTGCCATGCGAAGGTAGCCTCCCCACAGCTCCCGCTCCCACACGTCGCTGTAGAAAGCCGTTTTGCGCAGAAACGCCCGTACATTCTGCGGGCTCATCCGGTGAACCGCTAAAATCCGGTCTCCCGCGCGCAGTCCGGTCTTTGGCGCAGCCGAGGTGACATAGAGACAATCCGCCCCGGCCCGAACGCGGTATTTCATCGCCAGATTGCGGTAGTCGATCCAATCGTCGCAGTAAAATCGCAGGCGGCGGTCGTGCATATCTCCGGCAAACTGATGCAGGCTGCGGACCAGCGTCTCCATGGTCAGAGAACCGAACCGGTAGCGCGAAAACACATAGGTGTGATACTCTCCCGGCATAAAATAGCGCCGTTTTGATTCAAATCCCACATAATCGTAATGAACCGCCTTGACAACGGTCTGAAACAAAGCGTCCAGATCTATCGGATTTTCTCGTAGTTCCTGATAAAGCTCTTCCTGCTCTCTCCTGTACTTCTCTTCCCGTTCCACCAGATCCATCTGTTCTCCCTGCCCTTTCCTCAAAAATTTTGTCCGGTATACCGGACAATTGTTAAAAAAGACTCCGCCCCCTTGAGAGCGAAGTCCTTTCTCTTATTTACCGCTCTTACGGACGCCGTCAAGCGGCTTTCTCATTCCGGCCGGTGTTTCCTTTTCATAATTCTACAATCCTGCCACAATCCTGCCCACCACATAGCCGTTGGTGCAGGCCATGCCGATGGAGTTGCCGGCGGACGGACAACTGTAGCCCAGACCATAGCGGCCTCCCAGACTGTTGCCTGCCGTGTACAATCCCTTGATCAGACTGTTGTCGTTGCGCAAGACATTCTGATTCTCATCGGTCATCAGGCCGCTCATTGTCACCATAGACGGGGTCGGGGCCGACTGCCGGATCGATCCCACCGTGGCAAAGAACGGAGCCGTCTCAATGGGGTTCATGGCGATGGCGCCCTTGCCGTAGTCGGAATCTACCCCTGCATGGCACATCTCATTGTAGCGGGCAATGCTTTCCAGCGCCGCCGTTTTCGCCGTATCGTCGTAACCGCACAGTGTCAGCAGATCCTCCAGCGTATCTGCCTTATACATGGTAGCGTGGCCCCGCTCCATGATCGTGCCGGTCAGAATCGTGATCTGGCCGTTCTCGTCCGGTTCACTGTTCATACCCTCGGCCATGTCAGCCCAGAATTGAGGGCGTCCGAAATCCGGGCCGGAATGTTCCATCCCGGAACCGCAGGCGCTGTCAATCCAGTTTCCGTCCACAAGCATAACGGCGATGCCGGACTGCTGCAGATAGGTGGCGCGGTTGGTCGCCATGATATTTCCCTCGTTGCAGTAGCGTTTCCCCTTGGAATTCAGCCACAGACAACTGTTTGTACCCCAAGGGCTGCCGACGCCGCCGCCCAAAATCATGGTGCCGCGGGGAGCCGGATCCACAAAGCCGCCGGCCCAGCAGCCCATCTTGACCGAGGAACCGTTGCGGCCTCCCATAAAGGAGAAAAAACTCTCCTTGGAACCGCCCAGCCGTTCGTTTTCCTCCATGTACTCATTCAGCAGCGCCCAGCACATATCGGCGTTGGCCGCATAGTCGCCGCCGCACAGGATCACACCCTTTGACGTGTTGTACTGAACCAGCTTGCCGTCCACTTTGGCGATGATGCCTGTCACATCGCCGGTCTCATTCTGAACCAGTACCTGTGCGTCCGCATTAAAATAAATCTCTGCTCCCAGCGAAACCGCTTTGGCCAGGCAGGCGCTCTGGACGTAACGGATCGTGGAGTTGGCTGCCACGCCCTGAATCGGTTCCGCATTGTACTTGCCGGCAAAGGTCACGGTAGAAGCCCATGTTTTAGTTCCGGTGACAATCGGATAGTTGGTCAGATTCTCGCACTCGTATACATTTAGACCCTGACGAATCTTTTCTGCGTCCATCTGCGTCTGAATAAATAACTGCCCATTCTCCGTATTGTCATAAGTCAGCATGATTTCTTCCAGAGTATTGACGTTCGTCTCCAGCACAGTGCCTGCGATACCGTTCAGCGCAGCAAACGTTCCCTTGTCGGCGCACACCTCGCGTGCCACATCCAGCAAATTGTCAACCATGGGGCCGGAGTTCTGCACAAAGGTCCGGATCACATCCGGGTTGCAGCGGCCGCCGCTGCGCGTAACATACTCATTGACAATCTCGCCCAGGTCATATTCCGCAATTCCGTGTTCCTTTGCCAGACGGCTGTTGTAAGCCGCAATATCCTCACCGTACCAATCAAACATGTCAGGGTCCTGACGCTCCAGGACCACCAGGCTTTTCGCTCCGCTCTGCATAGCCGAGAGCGCTGCATGGGTTCCGGCATGACCGGCACCAACGACCACGATTTCAACGTCAACGGTTTCCTCCGGCGTAAGCACCGGGGCTGTTCCCAGCCAGTCGCCGGGACCGGAATATCCCTTTACCCGGCCGTCCTCCGTCACGCCGGAAGTAAACGGCTCCACTGGGGCGCTGGCGCCTCCGGGACCTCCCGGGCCGCCGGGACCGCCCGGGCCTCCTTCACCGCCGGGAGCGCCTCCTTCTGCGCCGATGCCCGATGCCGACGTCTCGGACGCTGCTGAAGTTTCTGCCGCGGTCGTAGCCGGATCCGTGGTTCCGGGCGCCGTTGTCCCATCCGTCGCAGATGGCGCAGACGCGCAGGCTCCCAAAATACCGCTAAAAGCGGCGGTTGCCGCTCCGGCTGCCGCGCCCTTTAAAAAATCTCTGCGTGAAATCCCCTGTTTCTTCATAAACGAATAATCCCCTTTCTGCTGTACTTCTGCATGTTTTCATTGTAGCGCAAAGCGGGGGAAAAGAAAATCCGTTTGGGACAGGTGGGTTAAAATCCGGTCTAACTGGGCATCTCCTCCGGCAGAGCGAGTAAAAGCGTCAGGACAAAGTGCCCGTTTTTCGTTTCTGTGTCCATCGCACCCTGGTATTTCTCCACGGCTTGCCGTATCCCCTGCAGGCCATAGCCATGATTTTTTGCATCCGGCTTTGTGGTCAACAGACGGCCTTCTTCCCTGTAAAGCTTCTTTTTGCATGGATTTTCCACATGGATCACCAGAAATCCCTGCACAGAACCGGCTTTCAGCAGGATCCGCCGACTCCCTGATTCCTCTTTCTCGCAGCTTTCAATAGCATTGTCCAGGGCGTTGCCGAAAATGGTGCAGAGATCGGCGGCCTCCAGCATTTTCAGAGCTTGACCGTCCACAGCAGGAATCAGACATATTCCCTTCTTTCTGCATATCTCGGCCTTATCGCTCAGTATGATGTCCATCAACTGATTTCCCGTGCGGAAAAACGTCTCATACGGTTTGATCTCCTGCCGCAGAGACGCCACATATTCATGGATAGCTTCCACGTCCTCCATCCCCAAAATCGCCACAAGCTGATGCCGCATATCATGATATTTTTGATTGACCAGATTCACGGTCTCCTTGCGCGTCTCATACTGTTCATGCTGCCGCCTCATCATATGCTGCATTATAAGCAGTTCGCTGCGCTGTATATGATAATTGACAATTTTCTCGTTTCCGATCACCAGAATCAGAGAAATTCCCCCGGTCAGCGCCAGAAACAAAAGACTGGCATAACCGATCTCATCATTGCCCAGCGGCAGCCAGAATCCCAAATCCCGCATATACAAAAAAGGAAGCACCGCCGCGCCGTTCAGAAACAACTGCAGATTGTCCGGCCGGCGGCTGCGGTCTTTATTCAGGAAGCGGCGGATTCCCGCCAAAACAGCTAGGCGCAGGACAAAGCTAACCAAAAGATACAGCAGAGCCGGCCCTGCCTCTGTATTGCCGCTGACGTCAATTCCCCAGTTACGCAGCATCACAACAAATATGGTCAAATCACAGACATCTGCCGGAATATCAAAAATCACCAGATAGTAAAAACTCAGACGCCAGTTGATTTTCAGTCCCCAGATCAGAACTACGTAATAAAAAGCAGCCATAGAAAAAATATTCAGATAGGAGCCCATACCGCTTTCTTTTGCAGCCATTCGATGGGTACGAAGAAACAGACCAGATAGAAGCAGAAACAAACAAAGAAGGAGCCTCTTTACCGGCTCCTTTTTCTGCTCTTCCCGCTGCAGGCCATACACCAGATAGCGCAACAGAAAAAGTTCCATAGCGGTCAGTCCCACCGGGATCAACCATGACACAGTCATCCGAATCTCTCCTTTACATATGCCGTCATAGCCTGCATAAACTCCTTCTTGCGGTGTTTACTCAGAGGAATCCTGACGCCGCCTGCCACAATATCGCTGCCGGCAATGCGCTCCACCAGGCGAAGGTTGACCAAAAATGCGCTGTGACAGCGAAAAAAACAGCCTGGCAGCCGTTCTTCTATAGCCTGAAGTGTTTCATTGCAGAGGATCGTTTCTCCCTGCACCATGTGAACCATCAGTTTGCGGTCGTAGGTTTCAATGTAACAGATTTCAGCCGCCTTCAGAACAAACCTCTCTTTTATTCCCCGCAGGGAAACTACCGCCGGCGTTTTTTTCTCCAAACGCTTTAACGCCTTGTCCACTGTACGGGCCACCGCTGTCTCATCCACCGGCTTCAGCAGATAATCCAGCGCGTTGACCGAATATCCTTCGATGGCGTACTGTGCCATATTGGTGATGTAGATAATCGGTACGTCCTCATCATACCGGCGGATCTCTTTTGCTGCCTGAATTCCGTTCATTCCATCCATCTGAATGTCCAGAAAAAGAATATCCAGATTTCTTGGAGCATCCTCAACCAGTTTAAGCCCATCTTTATACAGCACAAAAGATGCATCCCGTCCGCAGGCGTTCAACCGTTTTAGAATATATTGTTTTAACCGCTCCCGTTCCGGCGCTTCATCGTCCACAATGGCTATTCGCAGCACAGATCTTCTCCTCCTCCAGAACAGAGCCAGCCTGCTTTTAATGAAGATATTTCTTTAACTGCTGCATCAGAAGACGCAGATCAATCGGTTTGGCAATATGCGCGTTCATTCCGCACTCAAGACAGCGCTTGATATCGTCGGAAAAGGCGTCGGCCGTCATGGCAATGATCGGCAGCCCGGCGTCCTCCCGTTTCAGGGCCCGGATTCTCTTGGCCGCCTCATAACCGGTCATGACCGGCATACGGATATCCATCAGAATCACATCATAGAAATTCAGTCCTGATTGCTCAAACATCTCCACACAGATCTGGCCGTTCTCCGCCCGATCCAGTTCAAAGCCTGCCTCCGAGAGAAGTTCTTCCGCGATCTCCCAATTCAGATCGTTGTCCTCCGCCAGCAGAATTCTCTTGCCGGCAAACTGTCTGGAGTCGTTCCCAGTATTCTCCGTCTCTTTGACGCTGCCCCCGGCAAACTGACTCAACTCCAAATATAGATTGGATTTAAACAGCGGCTTGGAAATAAAGCCGTGTACGCCGGCTTCACGGGCTTCCTCCTCGATATCGCTCCAGTCATACGCGGAGATAATGAAAATCGGGATCGCGTCCCCGACGCGCCTGCGGATCTCTCTGGTCGTCTCCAGACCGTTCATCTCCGGCATCTTCCAGTCCAGAAGAACAAAATGATAGTCATCCCGCTCCTTGTGGCGCTTCTCCACCATCTGTACCGCGGTTCTCCCGTTCAGAGCCGATTCCGCCTGAATTCCGATCTCCTTTAACACTTCCACGGCGCTCAGACACAGATCCTCATTGTTGTCTACCACCAAAATATGCCAGGAAGGAAGAATCATATCTTCCATCGCCACCGGTGATTTTTCCAGATCCAGAATCACATGAAATTCCGTTCCCCTGCCCAGTTCGCTCTGCAGCTCGATGGTTCCGCCCATAGCGTCCACGATATGCTTCGTGATCGCCATACCGAGCCCGGTTCCCTCGATCTTTTGAACCTGCGCGTTTTTCTCTCGCGTAAAGGTGTCGAAAATCGTCTCCTGGAATTCCGGCGTCATTCCGATTCCGGTGTCCTTTACGCGGAAATGACAGCGCACAAAATTTTCGCCTTTCGGTGATGTTTCCTGGTTTAGATATACGTTCACCGTTCCGTTCTCCGGCGTGAACTTGATCGCATTGGACAGAAGGTTTAAAAGAATCTGATTCAGACGAACGCTGTCGCAGTACACCGTCTCTGCTTCGATCCTCTGAATAAAAATATCAAAATGCTGCTGCCGGCTCTTCACCTGAGGCTGGACAATATTCACGATACTGTCCATGGTATCCCGCAGGGAAAGCTGGTCCATATTCAGTGTCAGCTTACCGCTCTCGATCTTGGACATATCCAGCACATCGTTAATCAGGCCCAGGAGATGCTTGCTGGATAAGGAAATCTTCTTCAGACAGTCCTTCACCCGCGCGCTGTCGTTGATGTTGGTGACGGCGATCGCCGTCATGCCCACGATACCGTTCATCGGCGTGCGGATATCATGGCTCATGTTGGAGAGAAATTCGCTCTTTGCCTTATTGGCCCGCAGCGCCTCCTGCTGCGCCTGGTACAACTGCCCCATCTGCTGTCTGGACATCCAGAAATAAAAGGCAAAAATAACCAGAAATCCCAACAGCAAAAGGCCGCAGGAACTGAACACAATCATGATGCGCTGTCCGTTTAAATGGTTGATGGCATCATCCAGCGTTCCGTAGGGCATAACGCTGACCAGATACCATTCGGAACCAGACAGTTCCCTGCAGTACAGATGCCGGTGCGCGTCATCCACAAGAAGCAGCGTGGAATAATTGTCATGTTTGATCATGGCTTCCTGCAGTTCATTTGCATATTCGTCCGGCAGCTTTCCGTTAAATTCTGCCGTGATCTCTTTGATTCTCTCAAAGTAACTGTCACGAAATGCTTCTCCGTTGCGGATAACATAGCTCCCGTCTTTCCGGATAATATGGGAATATACCAGTGAATTTTTCCCCTCCAGAACCATCGCCTGGTTCAGATAATCCATCGGCAGCCCCGCCACTAAAGCCGCGCTTTTTCTGCCGCTGCTCATGGGATACTCGGCGTTCACAACCAACAGAAACAGCTTCTCCCCGGAGGCGCTGTAGGCGCTGGAGATTTTTTGGTTGTCATCCACGACCGCATCCAGAAATTCCACTTCATCGATCAATTCAATCGGCTCGCCGTAGACTGTCTCGCACTCGCCGTCCTGCGTATATAAGCCCAGATAAGAAAGTTCTCGAACGGACGCGCTCACCGCCAGTTCCTCCCTCGTCTGCTCGCTGTACTCTTCTGTCGGCGGTGTGCGCCGCACAATGGCTTCCACCTGATCAAACCGCGATTCCGTAATGGAGATAAATTTCTGTTCCAGTTGATTGCTTACTTCCGCCATATACAGCTCGCCAATCTCCCGAATCGCATCCTCGCTTTTCTGATCCATCAAAATGGCAACTCTGGCAAAGATACCAATGCATAAAAGAATCATGCCAATCAGGCTGATTATCAGAAATTTCTTCATCTTTGTCATCATGTATTGACTCCCCACAAATCTGTATTTCTGGAATTTATTATACCATCATCCCTTCGGGAAAGGCAAGCAGTTTCTAAACGGGCCCAAAACAAATGGCAAAACGCAAAAAGGATTTGTTTTCCATCCGAATTTTGTATATAATAGGAACAGACGCCAAAAAACCGGCTTCTTAAAACATTCGTCCGTTGAGGTATTTTATGAAAACGATCCGCAAAATCATTTTTACCATCCTGCCGTTTACGCAGCAGATCTCCAAAGACCGGGTTTCCGTGTACGCGGCACAGGCCGCTTTCTTTATTATTATCTCGGCTGTACCTCTGGTTATGCTGATTCTGTCTCTGCTGCAGTTTATCATGCCGATGACCCAGTCTCAGCTCAGTAAGCTGGCCATGGATGTCATCCCGCTTTCCATGCGTTCCTATGTGGTCCGCATCATCGACGAGCTTTATACGCAGACCTCCGTTCCCCTGATCTCCATCACCGCTCTCTCCTCTCTCTGGGCCGCTTCCCGCAGCATCTACGCGCTGACCCGCGGCCTCAACGAGGTCTATAAGACCTCGGAAACCCGCAATTATTTTGAACTGCGGGTCGGCGCAATCTTTTATACGCTGATGCTGATCATCCTGCTGATTTTCTCCCTGCTGATCCTGGTTTTCGGCAATAAAATCCAGCTCCTCATCGAAAATGCCGTGCCGTTTCTGGCTGAATTTTCAGCCTACCTGATCAGTATCCGCACGCTGTTGTCCATCTCTCTGATGACGTTTTGCTTTGCCCTGATGTACAAGATTCTGCCCAATACAAAAAGCCACTTCCGCAACCAACTTCCGGGAGCTTTGTTTGCCTCGCTGGGATGGATGATCTTTTCCCTGGTCTATTCCATCTATATCGACAACTTTTCCAATTTTTCCTATACCTACGGAAGTCTGGCGGCCATCGTATTTATGATGCTATGGCTGTACTCCTGCATGAACATCTTGTTGATCGGCGCAGAAATCAATATCTGGCTGTTTGACCGCCCCCGCTATGTCAGCAGCATCTCCTCGCTCTCCTCCAAAAAACCGTGAGCCTTTAGCCGCAGCGGATACAGGCTACTGAAGAAGCAGATCAATGAGCTGCGGCACCTTCAAACCGTGAAAATACGGTTCCAGATCTAAGCCGTAAAGAGCAGCCTCCAGGCTGCTTAAATTCAGCGGACAGCCCCGCAGCCTGTCCGTCAAGTCATCGAAAGAAGCACTCCCAAAAAAATCACCGCAGAATGCGATCTGGTGCAGACAGCCTTCTCTTGTCTCCAGAATCGCCTGAATTTTTCCGCACCCTTCAAAACGCCTCTCCTTTTTCAGACAGCCGCGAAAGGAAGGTCCGTAATTCCATTCCGGGCGGTCGTAGCGCGCCGCCTGAATTTCTCTGACTCGCAAAAGTTCCTTTTCGGTAAAACAATAGGAGCGAAAAGAAAATTCTTCCTTAAGAAGCTGCAAGAGCTGTCCCCAAAACTGGGAAAGTGTTAAATCTTCCCTCAGATGCGGGCGAATATTGGTCACGCGGCTTCTCACTGACCGGATTCCCTTGGACGAAAGTTTGTCCTCCTGCACATGTAAGCAATGGGACAGCACGGACAAATCCGAGTCGAACAGAAGCGTCCCATGGTGCAGAATCCGTCCTCCCCGGATATACTGCGAACTCCCGGAAAACTTACAGCCAGCTATCGTCATATCATTGCGGCCATTGCAGAAAGCTTCTGCGCCCAACCGGGAAAGAACTTTTAAAATCGGGCGGTTAAAAGCATGCAAATCCATCTGAGAAGCATTTCCGGCTGCGGTGATAAAGGTAAAATTCAAGTTTCCCAGATCATGATAAACCGCGCCGCCGCCGGACAGACGGCGGACGACGCGGATGCTATGTTCACGCACATAATTCGAGTCAATTTCCTCGGCCGTGTTCTGATTTTTTCCGACAATCACGGCATTGTCGTTCTGCCACAGCATAAAATATTCCTGGCTGCGGTCCATATCGTCAAAAACAAACTGCTCCAGCGCCAGATTAAAAGCCGGATCGACGCTGGGAGATTCCAGATATATCATACTGCTATCCTATCCGCCTGCGAATCCAGATCATATCCGCGCCGTAAAAATCTTCCAGTTCTCTGATAAAATCCGCATACTCGTCCGGGGACATGCTGTTAATCATATTAGTACTGACAAACATCATGACCAGAAGAAGAATGCCGATCACCAGATTCAGACAGGCCATCACAATTCCGGCTATCGCCATGCCTTTTCCCTGCGATTTCAGTCCCAGGATACCGAAGATCAGCCCCATAATACCAAACAGAATACTCAGCGCTCCATATGTAAACAGAGAGCAGCAGGTGAGGATCAGCCCCACAATGCCAAGCACCAGAGACGCGATGGCAAAGCCCTTTCTGGCTCCGGACTGCCTCTCATAGACCGGTTCCTGGTAGTTGGAATAGGACCCTCGATTGTCCTGATAATAGCCGTTTCCCGTATCAAATCCACTCCCGAACTCGGACTGCTCTGCATCGCTTTGTCCTTTTTTTGCCTCATCGACGGGAGTCCCGCACTCGTCACAGCACTTTGCCGAATCGGGAAGCGGTTTGCCGCAAACCCTACAATATATCATATCTCTCCTCACTCTCCGGCGGCCTGACGCCGCTCTTTTGCAGAACTGCCGGTCCGAAAACCGGCAGTTCCACATCCCTTTTATTCCGCTTCAAACTCGTCTTTGCCTACCTGGCACAGCGGACATACATAATCTTCCGGCACATCTGCCCACTTGGTTCCAGCCGGCACTCCGTTTTCCGGATCGCCCGCCTCTTCGTCGTATACGTAACCACACACAGTACATACATACTTCATCGCACATCACTCCTTTCTGCCGCAGCAATGATGACCAGAAAAACAATATGGTGGATATTCCGGTCTCTTATACTATACAGCGAATTTCTTCCTCTGTCAATTCTTCCCGCTTTCATTCCAAATCATTCGGCACAAGAGATTTCTTTTCTTTATATCACGGTCAGCCGGTCCGCTGCTGCCCAGCCCTGCCGCTTTCCGTTTTTTGCCTTTGCCACGCCGTAGCGATACGGATAATTTTCTCCGGCATCATCCACAATGTACATCACAGCGTTCTTTTTTTGTATATTCCCGCCGCTTCCGTCGCCGTTTCCGTAAATTGAGCCATTTACCTTTACTTTCATCCCAACCTTCAGATGAGAAGGCGTCGTATCCTCCTTCTTCCACGTCTCCATAAAAGCCTGCGGAGTCTGATACTTGGCTTTTAGATCGCCGGCTGTCTTTCCCCAGTCAGCCATCTGCAGATGCGGTTTATCCGGCCGGCTGAAGCTGCCGCCCCAAATGAGACCAAGCGATTCGGCCAGACGGCCGACCCGCCCAAAAAAACCGTCGGAATCGTCATAGGCATCCTTGCCATCGTTTCGGCAAAAGTCCACGGCAGCTCCCCAGTTATGCAGGCTGTCGGGGTAATGCAGACGGGAAGTTCCCCGCGCCACGCAATCCTCCTGTTCCGCCCGGTCCCTGTATGTGGAGGTATTTTTGATCGCGAGTCCGTTTAACGTACAGCGGCGTTTCAGCTCTGCAAATTTCTCCTGCAGAGAAGGATGCAGTAATTTCAAATCTCTGCTCATGTTAAAATCTCTCTTTCGACTGTTTTCCCTTTATTCTATGTAGACAAGAGGGGGGATGTTCCTTTGCCCCTATGGAAGCACAGACAAAATCCTAAAAAGGAATCTATTGCAGAAATTGCTGGAATATGATATTGTTTTCTTTACAGGCTAAATAAACCGGCCGATTGCACGGCCAAATGATTACAAAAAGCAAAAAAACATATCGGATGGGAGGCGCTGGCATGGCACAATTATCAGATTTGCATTTAAACACATATTCCGGCGTTGTATATGACAAAGCTTCGGGAAAACCCATGGCTATGGTTGCCGTGAGCAACGGCAGAGACGTTGTGCTGACGGATGAAAAAGGCCGCTATTTTCTTTCAGGCTGGTGCAAAGCCTCTTTCATCACGGTAACGGTTCCCTCCGGCTATTGGTCCTCCGATTACTATATACCGGTTTCCGGCAAAGAAACCGGCTATGACTTTTATCTTGACCGGATCGATACCGATTTAACAAATCATGCGTTTTTACATGTGACAGACAGTGAAGTGGGGGCGGACGGCGCGGACAGTTGGATTGAAACGCTGCGCGAGGTCGCGGCCGAGGTGCGTCCTGCCTTTATCATCCACACAGGCGATATCTGCTACATCGACGGGCTGAAAGCACATATTCATGATTTAAACGACGAAACCATGCAGGTTCCGGTCCGGTATGTCATAGGCAACCACGACTATGTACACTGGGGAGAATACGGAGAAGCTCTGTTTGAGCATATCTATGGTCCTGTTATGTATTCCTTTGATCTCGGGGAGATTCATTATATCATCACGCCCATCGTCAACGGAGACGTGAAGGCCAAATATAACCAAAGCGACGTCGCTGCCTTTGTGCAGAATGATCTCAAATATGTCTCTTCGGACAAAAAAGTGATTCTATTCAATCACAATTACTGTGAGAGCGATGAAATCGGATTTGTTCTGTCCGACGGCCAGACAAAAATCGATCTGAAAAAGAAGAACCTTTTGGCATGGGTTTTCGGCCACTGGCATTACAACTATCTCAATGAGATAGACGGTATTTTCAACATAACCACATCGAAACCCGACTCCGGCGGGATCGACGCCTCCCCCGCTACCATTCGAAGCGTTGTTATTGAAGGCGGCACGCTCGCCGCCAGCTACTGTTATTTCAATAATTTTAAACAAACGGCGCCGTCCCGTTCCTATCAATGGAGCGTTTCCCTGGGCGGCAATATTCTCTATTCCACGCCTGCGGTCCGAGACGGCGTCGTATACGTCGGTACAATCGACGACGGCTGGCCCAAAAACTGTCTTGTCGCCGCCATTGATGAAGAAAGCGGCCGCGTACTTTGGATATATCGGACTAAAAACTCCGTGAAAAGCGATATCCAGATCCTGCGCGATCAGATTATCGTACAGGATACCGAGGGCCATGTCTGTTCTCTTGACCCGTTATCGGGGCATGAAATATGGACGGCCAAGGTGGAATTGCTCAGTCCCAACTATTCAAGCAATTGTATCGCGGTCAACGAAAATTATATTTACTGCGGCGGCCAGCAGCACATTTACTGCCTCCATGCGGCGGACGGCCGCCAAGTCTGGAACCGAAAACTGTCAGAAGGCAATACGTCGCCGTCTGGCTTTGTTCTGCACGAAAATATGCTGTTTGTCGGCGCCCACTGGGATAAACTCTACGCCTTGGATGCCGCCACAGGGGAGATTCTCTGGTCAAACAATAGCGACCGGCTTCACAATTTTATCATGACAGCCGCCGCGCATAACGGCTGTCTGTTTGTTACATCCCAAAACAGAATCTATAAAATTCATGCCAAGACCGGCAAAACCATAAAGTACAGCGAAATCGAAGGCTATCTCTTTGACAGTGCCACAACGCCGTACATCGAAGAAAACATTATGTATATGGGAACGACAAACCGGGGGATCGCCGCCGTCGATATGGAGCGCCTTGAAATTCTCTGGACTTTTCAGACCGGTAAAAATCTGATTGATACATCGCCTTACAGCAAAGGAAATATTGCAACGGTTGACAGCGCAATCGTTCCCATAGGCGAGAATCTCTGCTTCGGCGCGTCGGACGGCTGCCTGTATATCATTGACAAAAGCGGAAAAGAAATCGCAAAATATGATGTGGGATCACCGATTCATCAGGCCCCTGTGATCGAAAATGAATCTGTGATCGTGGCCGATTTCAGCGGAAATGTTACCCGATATGCAGCGGCAAACGTAATCGGCTAGGAAAAGAAAAAAGAGCAAAGAAAACTCTTCGCTCATTTTGACTCGCTCGCGGAACCCAGATAGTCATATCTTACACGAACACTCCACGGTATGCCTCCAAACGACATAAACCCTATGCCCTATGGACCTGGCGGGAGTCGAACCCGCGTCCGAAAGCCCTTTCATCAAAGCTTCTCCCATCACAGTCTCTCTACAGACATTCCCTCTCCGGTACGCCGAAAGACAGGCTTACCGGTTCAGTAGCTTCATTCAATCTTTTACCCCCGCAAAGCTTAGGAGGAAAAGTGCCTCACAATTCATGATGCCTGACACTCAGGCTGTGAGCAACCTGAGGCAGACAGCCGCATTAAGCGGCGAATGCTAAATTATTATCTTCAGCGTTTATATTTAGGTCCGTTTTGTTATGCGGTCACGGTCCGCAGATGGCTGCTCTGACTTCCAAACCCCCGTCGAAACCGGTACAAGCCCGGAATACGCCAAGACGTTCTGTCTTCGTTCTTTTTATTATATGCAGAAACAATCCTTTTGTCAATGCAGATTTTTCTAAATCTTTGCGCGGAACTCCCGCTCAGCCTCCCGCTTCTGATCTTTCTTGGCGATGGTTTCCCGCTTGTCATAGAGTTTTTTCCCGCGGGCAAGACCGATTTCCACCTTCACCAGACTGTCTTTGAAGTAGACGCGAAGCGGAACCAGCGTATAGCCCTTCTCCGCCACCTTCGCCGCCAGCTTATGGATCTCATAGCGGTGTACCAGCAGTTTGCGGACCCGCAGCGGGTCCTTGTTGAAGATATTCCCCTTCTCATAAGGGCTGATGTGCATATGATAGACAAAAAGCTCGCCGTGCTCAATCCGGATAAAGGATTCTTTCAAGCTGCATTTTCCCATGCGCAGGGACTTTACTTCCGTACCCGCCAGAGCAATTCCGGCTTCATACGTATCCTCGATAAAGTAATCGTGGTACGCTTTCTTATTATTCGCGATCAGTTTGATCCCTTCCTTTTTTGCCATGCCGGTTCTCCTCCTTCCACCTTCATGCGCTGTAAAAACAGGGGCCGCTGCTCTGCCTGGCCGGCATCATGCGGCTTCCTCGGCAAAACAGCGGCCCCCTGCTCTTGTACTCATCCGAAAACGGGAAGATTCAGCAAGAGCGCCAAAACCAGAAAAGCAATCACCAGATATTTTGTCGCCTTCTCAATCTTTCCCTCTGCGGAACGGTTCTTATTCTTCGTCCAGAAGGTCTCTCCGCCGCCGCTGATGGAGCCGGCCAATCCGCCGGTTTCCCCGTCCTGAATCAACACAATGCCGACTACCGCAATCGATACCAGGATAAACGCTATGGTAAGCACAATTTTTAACGCTGTCATTTTTACACCTCCTGCAGTCAAACAGGTTAAGCATATCATATTTCAGGAAGGATTTCAACCGGAACTTGTCTTTGCCCGCATATTTTTTGCGGCGCTTTCCCGCCATGCCAAAAAAGCAGGAGCGCCGCTGCTTCCAATGCTCTTATGCGAAGGGATTGTAATATCTGCCGTCTGCTCCCAGGCAATCCGCAATCCGCAGCAGCCGGTTATACTTGGCCGTGCGGTCGGTGCGGCAGGGCGCTCCCGTCTTGATCTGCCCGGTATTCATCGCCACGGCCAGATCTGCGATAAAGGTATCCTCGGTCTCGCCGGAGCGGTGGGAAATCACGGCCGTATAGCCGGAGGATTTCGCCAGTTCCACCGCCTCCATCGCCTCGGAAAGCGTTCCGATCTGATTGACTTTGACCAAAATGGAATTGGCGGCCTGAGCCTGAATTCCCCGCTGCAGGCGTTTTGTGTTCGTCACAAACAGATCGTCTCCAACCAATTGGATGCGGCTGCCAAGACGCTTTGTCAGAAGCTCCCAGCCGGACCAGTCCTCCTCATGAAGGCCGTCCTCAATGGACACGATCGGAAACTGCTTCACAAGGCTCTCCAGATAATCTACCATCTCCTGGGCGCTGCGGCGAATGGGCACGCCGGCCATGGTACTCTCTCCGGGAAACAGATACTTCCCGCTGACTTCGTCGTAGAGTTCACTGGCCGCCGCGTCCATGGCGATGGCGATATCCTGACCGGGAACATAGCCGCTCTTGGAGACCGCATCGACGATGACGGACAGAACTTCCTTCGCATCCTTCAGATTCGGAGCAAAGCCGCCCTCGTCGCCCACGGCCGTGGACAGACCGCGCTCCTTCAAAATGATTTTCAGCGTGTGATAAATCTCGGCGCACATTCTGAGAGCCTCTCTGAAATTCGGCGCTCCCACCGGCATGATCATAAACTCCTGAAAATCCACCGTATTGTCGGCATGACAGCCGCCGTTTAAAATATTCATCATGGGAACCGGCAGGCGGCAGGCGGCGGTTCCCCCCAGATAACGGTACAGAGGCAGCTCCAGCGCGTTGGCCACCGCGCTGGCACAGGCCAGCGATACGGCGAGAACCGCGTTGGCTCCCAGCTTTTCCTTATTTTCCGTTCCGTCCGCCTCTCTCAGAAGTCTGTCGATCTCCTTCTGTTTTAGCGCGTCTCTATTCATAACGGCGCAGGCCAGACGGGTATCAATATTTTCCACTGCCGTCAAAACCCCTTTGCCGTGATACCGGCTGCCGCCGTCCCGCAGCTCGACCGCCTCAAACTGCCCGGTGGACGCGCCGGACGGCACAGCCGCATGGCCGCAGATTCCGCAGACCAGCTCCACCTGTGCCTCCACGGTGGGGTTGCCGCGGGAATCCAGGATCTCCCTACCGGTTACTCTCTTAATTTTTGTCAGCTCTGACATAATTGCCTGTCTCCTTCTTACTTCCGCTAAATTTTCCGAAAAAAAATCCGGATATATGAAAGAGTATGAGCCAAGAGATGCCGGATTATACGGCTGTTTCCTCCTACTCGCCGTAGATGTTCTGACGGATAAACGCTTTGTTGGCCTCAAAGTCCACGTCCAATACCGACATTCCCCGGATCGAGGCATTGGAGTAGCTTCCCTGGATCGGTATGCTGCTCTGTACAATGTCATAGCGCAGAAGGCTGAGCGCCTGCAGGCTGAGTTCCCGGCATTCCGATTCAGTCAGATTGGTGGTCAGGTTCGGCAAGAGGCCGTTCATCAGTCCCACGGGGTTGGTTAAAACCGCCTTGGGCGCCTGATGAAGTACCTCGGACAAAACCTTGCGCTGCCGTTCGGTTCTGCCGAAATCGGAACCGATATAGCGGATACGGCAGTATGCCAGCGCCTGAGGGCCATTCAGATGAATCATCCCGCTCAGGCCAAAATCCAGGTAGTCGGTCCCTTCAGGCCGTCCTTCCAGGTTGTTATACTCGGTCAGATAGCCGTTCACATACTGGACCTCTTCGTTGCTCAGCTCCAGATCCACACCCCCCACGGCGTCGACCAGGTTCGCAAACGCCTGGAAATTCACCAGAACATACCGATTGACTTCCAGATCTAAATTCTGCTCCAGCGTCTCCATCAGAAGTTCCGGCCCGCCGAAGGCATAGGCGGCATTGAGACGGTTTCCCTGACGCCCTGGTATGTCCACATACATGTCCCGCAGCAGAGACATCATATGTATGGTTTTTGTGCGGCTGCTGATGGACAACAGAATCATGGCGTCCGAGCGGCCGTCCTCCCCGGCTTCTCTGGAATCGTTGCCGATCAGCAAAATATTAATAACACCGTCCTCCTTCATCGGCTCGTTGACCAGAGACTCGATTTCATGGTAGGTCATCTTGGCATAGATCCGCCCCACCGCATAGTACCAGATGCCGCCGATCAGCAAACAGAGCAGCAGCAGGCCGATCAGGAGACGTCTCAGGCGCGATTTTCTGCGCTTTTTCTTTCTTCGCCTTGCGGGAGCGTTTCTGCGATCGTCTTCTTCTGCGTCATCCTCATAATCGTCTTCCCGCTCGTCATAGTCTTCGTCACCGTCGTAATCTTCCTCATACCAGTCTTCCCGCTCCTGCTCCCGCCTCGTCCTGGTACTGCTCTTGGGGGAGGTTTTCTTTGCCGCAGCGGGTTTTGCCGGCCTTCTCTTTTCTGCGGAGGAGAAGGCTTCTTCCCGGACGAGAGGCGCGCCTCCTGCCGGTCTTCTGCGCGCGGTTTCCTCCAGTGCCTCCTGCCGGTCGGGTGCATGGCCAGAACTGGAAGCTGCTCTCTGCGGCCGTTCGGGCTGACGAGAACGAAATGCTGCGTTTCGGGCTGCGCCGGCTCCTGCCGGCACAGCTTCCCGGCGGGATACCGCCTCTTTACCCGCCCCGCTTCCAGGCCGTGTTTCTCTCGCCCCCGAAGAAGCGTTCTGCCGGTACTGCGGCGCAAGCATGTCCGCCTGCAGTTCGCGGCGATTGGTCTGCGGTTTGCGCTGTTTTGGCGGTGTTTCTTTATTATATGGCCTGTCCGCTTCTTCCTGCCAGCCGGAAATGGGCTGATTTTCAGGGAAACCGCCCATCTCCCGCTCCAGAAATTCCTCCAGGCTCTGTTCGATCTGTGCTATCTCATTATCCGGATTTCTCTCCATCCTCTTTCCTCCCAAATGGGCTTCTCTGTAATGTCCTTCATGATACCACAGATCATCAGATTTTGTCAATTTTATGTTACCATCTGAAAGAAAATCTTCAGAAGCGCCGTTTAATCTAACAGCAGCTCATCCACACGCACAAATTCATACCCCTTCTCCGTCAGCCGGTCGATGATCTGAAACGCCGCCTCCACCGATGTCTTGTAGACATCATGCAGCAGAATGATATCCCCGTCCTCCACATCCTCCAACACCGATTTGACCACGGCGTCCGTATTTTTGCGCTTCCAGTCCAGAGGGTCCACGCTCCACAGAACCACCTGCATATCGGTCAGACTGTCCAGATCGGTGGGCCAGGAACCGAACGGCGGGCGGATATAGTGGATCACCGAACCACTGGCCGCAGCCAGCGCTGCATTGGCCTCGTCGATCTCCCGGCAGGCTTCATGATCCGACACGGAAGTCAACTGCACATGGCTGTAAGTGTGGTTTCCTATCAGATGGCCTTCCGCGGCGATCCGCTCCACAATATCCTCGTGTCCTTCCACATTGACCCCAATCAGAAAAAAAGTCGCCTTAATGTTCCGCTCTTTTAAGCCGTCCAGCAGCCATTCCGTGTAAACCGGATGCGGTCCGTCGTCAAAAGTCAGCGCCACTACCGGCGCGGAGCCGTCTTTGCGGCGGGAAGTATCCAGCCTGGCAATAAAGCTGCCGTCTCCCGGCATGTCCTCTGAGACACGCGATGCCTGGTCCTTCTCGCCGGGAAAATTTCCTGTTCCCAATCCGTTTTCCTGCCACAGCATCCCCAGCAATAGAAAAAGTCCCGCCCCAAACAGCAGCGAAAAAAAAACTTTGCGCATAAATCCCGCCCGCCTTACCTGCGTTCTTTATACTGTATGGGGTTTATGTCTGTTTCATGACTCATAACGTACCGTTTACAAGCGGGCCATACCGCTGTGGTGGTGAAAGACCGTATTCTCGGACCAAAAGGCCATTTTTAACCTCTTATGATTTGTATTTTTCTGTTTTATCATGAATGGATAACACATTCCCGTCCGGCTGATATACAACCTTTATATACGCCGACACCTTTTTACAGCCATGACGCACCGCAACCAACTGACAGTTTTTGATCACCTCCATCAACGGCTCGTAATCGTCGCACTCGATCGTTGTCTCGAAGGGGCCTACCGAATAGGTAAAACCAGTGCTCTTGATATACTCGATCACCGCATCCACAATCTCAAGCATTTTCTCCGGCTCCTGCACAGCAGGAAGAACCTGAATCGCTGCGCTTGCTTTCATAAAATCGTCTCCTCTGCCGTCTTTTCTCACGCTTCCCAAACCGGCTCCGCCGTCTCATAATCGACGAGATAGTAATGGCTGAGCTCTCGGATCGCTTCTTCCTTTTCCTTCTGCGCCGGGTCGCTGACGCCTATCACATAGTATCCGGCCTCCCGGACGGTGACGATGGCATGGAGCGCATCTTCAAAAACCAGCGTGTTTTCCCGGCTTCCTCCCAGCCGCCCCGCGGCCTGATCGTAGATGGCCGGGGAATTTTTTCCGCTTCCGCTCTCCTCGCAGTCCAGGATAAACGCAAAGTATTCATATAATCCCAGCCGCTTCAGCGCCGAGGCTGCCAGAGACGCATTGCTCGCTGTCGCCACGCACATTTTGACTCCGCTTTCGCGCATCCGTTCCAGAAATATCCGAACGCCCGGTTTCGAGGGTATCTCCTCCTCATATTCCAGGCGCATCAGCCCGTATGCCTCCTCCACGATCTCCGGCACCGTACCGGACACGCCGAATGCCTGTTTAAAATAAGCGGCGGCCTCCTCCAGCGTCAGCCCTCCCAAAATCTGCCCCAGATTCTCCGGCGGCGAAATCTTTTTGCTTCTCAGATACCGGCTTCCCAAGTCCTGCCAGGCAGGCATCGAATCCAACAGCGTTCCGTCCAGATCAAAAACCGCATACGGATACTTCATGACAGCACCTCCTCCCTCACCTGTTCCTCCAACCTTTCCGGCGAAAGCAGGCTGGCCGTGTCGATCAGTTGCAGCCGGAAGGTCATGGTTCCCCCTTCGGCTTTCGCCGTCTTCGCGTACGCCAGCGTTCCGCAGACCTTCATCATACCGGCAGCAGCAGCCGCCGCCTCAAACCGTTCCTCCGGCGACGCCCCCAGAAACGCCCCCATCAAAGCCGCCGACATACAGCCGGTTCCCGTCACTCTGGCCATCAGCGGATGACCGCCCCGCAACAGTACGGCGCGTTCCCGGTAAGCCACGACATCCAGAGGACCGGAAACCGCGATGACACAGTCCATTTTCCGGCTCAGAGCCTTCGCCATGGCCGCCACTTCCCCGGCATTTTCCTCCGTGATCTGCTCCGCGCCGCAGACGTCCACACCGGCCGCGTCGCTGTGGCCGGTCGCGATATAGCGGATTTCAGACACATTGCCGCGGATCACATCCGGGTGTATTTCCCCGCACAGACGCTGAAATGTCTCCCGGCGCAGGCGGGACGCGCCGACGCCCACCGGGTCCAGAATCACCGGATGGCCCAGCCGGTTGCTGCGCCTGCCCGCCAAAATCATGGACTCCACCTGGCTCACGGTTCCCATATTCAACAGAAGGGACTGGCTGCCCTCGGTGATATCCTCCGCCTCCCCTTCCTGGTGCGCCATAACCGGCCTGGCCCCGCAGGCCAGAATCATATTGGCACAGTCGTTGACCGTGACAAAATTTGTGATACAGTGGACAAGCGGCGCTCTCTGCGCTGTTTGTTTCAGATATTTTCCATATGGTATTGTCGTTTGCATTTTACAGATTCTCCTGTTTTCTTTTTCTGGATTTCAGAGTTTCTTGGGGATGATTTCGTTTCTAAACCTTTTTGCGCCGATGAGAGAACGCGCCGTCAAAGAAAAGTACCCGCTGGCGTTGGCATCCCGGAATCGAATCGCCTCCCGCAGTAAAACGGTTCCAGCAGCCTCCGCTCATTTGTCTTTTACCGCCTCCTGTATCTGTCTGAGCAGCCCCGTCTTATCAAACGTCTTCAGCAAAATCAGAGCGAGTATGGCTCCCATGAGAGAGGAGGGCACATAGGAGGGAATAAACGTCCAGAACTGCGTTTCCGGCGGCAGCCCATAAAATTGTACCATAAAAGGATACACCAGCAAAGCCCCCAAAATCCCTGTGCCAACCACTTCTGCCGCGACCGCCGCCCAAAGTTTTTTTGTTCTGTCATAGCAAGCTCCTGCGAGAAAAGCTCCCACGACCGCTCCGATCAGAGCCTGGATCGTGCGCCCATTTAACGCCATGCGCATCAGCCCGGTGACGGCCGCGCTGGCTGTTCCCCACCATGGCCCCAGAAAAACAGCCCCCAGCACATTAAACATATGCTGAAACGGAGCCATCCGGGGAAAAAACACAAATGTGCTGCACACATAGCTCAAACAGGCCATCATCGCCGCCATCACCATTTTCTTTGCGTTGTTCTTTCGGTTCTGCCTCATCTTTTTCTCCTTTTGGCGTATTATTTCTATAATAAAAGGACACAAAAAGAGCTTACACCCGCGGTGGTGTACCCCTTTTTATGCCCTGTTGTCTTTTGCATAAAAGTTATGTGCTGCTTTATATTCTGTTTTTTACAGGTCTGTTACTGTTGTTCTCTCTGTATCGTCAGCCAGTACATATGATCCAAAGGCCCGCTGCCCTGCCCCAGATTCAGGTTCGCCCGCAGCGCTCCGGAAATGTATTTCTTGGCCTGCCTTATGCTGTCATCGATCCCACGGCCCATGGCCAGATTGCAGGCGATGGCCGAGGACAAGGTGCAGCCGGTTCCATGGGTATTGTCATTATCAACCCGATCTCCGTAAAACCAGCGGGACGCGCCGCCTTCATAGAGAAGGTCATTGGCAGTATTCCTCTCATGGCCGCCCTTGATCAGAACGGCGCCCCCGTATCCTTCGGCAATCCGCACGGCCGCGCGCTCCATATCCTCCGGCGAACGTATCTCCATCCCGGAGAGCACTTCCGCCTCCGGAATATTCGGCGTTATGACCGCGGCCAAAGGCAGCAGTATGCGCATCAGCGTCTCGCAGGCGTCATCCGCCATCAGACGGCTTCCGCTGGTGGACACCATAACCGGATCGAGAACCACATTCCTGGCCTGGTATTTTTTCAGCGCGGCGGCAATGGTTTCCATCAGGCAGATATTTGACACCATACCGATTTTCACCGCGTCGGGAAAAATGTCTGTAAAAATGCAGTCCAATTGTTTTTCCAAAAACTCCGGGGAAGACTCCTGCACCCCGTAAACGCCGGTGGTATTCTGCGCGGTCAGCGCTGTGACCGCGCTCATGGCATACAGCTTATGCGCTGTGATCGTCTTGATATCGGCCTGAATTCCGGCGCCTCCGCTCGAATCACTGCCTGCTATTGTCAAAACCGCCTGCATCCTCTTCTCCTTTCCCGCAGAAAATGCGCTTCAGATTCTTCGCCGCCGCTTCAATATCCGGCTGGGCGATCACAGATGACACGACAGCCAGCCCGTCGATCCCCTTGTTTTTGAAAAGCGCCGCGTTCTTCGGGCCGATTCCGCCGATGACCACGATCGGGACGGATACCGCCGCCCGTATCCGCAGCAGGAGATCCATACTGACCGCACGGGTATCGCTCTTTGTCCCGGTCGCGAACATGGCTCCCACGCCCAGATAATCCGCCCCGTCTCTAACGGCCTGTTCGGCCTCCTCCACCCTGGCCGCGGACACGCCCAGAATCTTGTCCGGTCCCAAAATCCGGCGCACCGCATCCGCCGGCAGGTCAGACTGGCCGATATGCACGCCGGCAGCATCCACCGCCAATGCGATGTCCACACGATCATTGATAATGAGGGGGATCCGATGCCGGTCCGTGACAGCCTTCACACGTACGGCTGTGTCGTAAAACTCCCTGGAGGAACAGTCCTTCTCCCGCAGTTGAATCAGGGTACAGCCGCCTCGGATCGCTGCCTCCACCGCCTCGGAAAGGGACGATGTACTCATCAGCTTTCGATCTGTACACAGATACAGCGTGTAGTCTATTTGAGGTTTCATCTTTTCTCCTTTGATATAAAAATGCCAGGCCTCCGGGGAAGCCTGGCAAATCCTGCACTCTCACGATTCCGCTCCCTACGACAGTATTAACTGACAGGTTCTAAGGGTCAGGCTCACGCCTTCTCAACACAAACGGTTCCCCTGCAAATCCGACTATTTTTGATATTGATTTCTATGGTGATATTGTTTTTGCTGCTGTTTTTAATGGTTTTCTAATGGTTTTTTTCCGGGCAGGATGACCGTAAAAAGAATGGTTCTCATCTGCCCTGGAATTTTAGTATAGCATCTGCCTTTTGAAAGTGCAAGAGATTTTTTTCTATATTTTGTTCTATCAGTCTGCTATTTTTTTCTACCTCAACAAATTCTCCAGTGATAAAGCGCCCCAGCCCTGTTTTGCTTCCGGCATATCAAGTTTTATACACCGCTCCCGCAGGCGCAGTTTTACCTGCACGTTCGTCATGGTCGGATATTTTTCCAGGAGGCAGGCAATCGCTCCGGCTACCATGGGCGTAGCCATGGATGTTCCGCTTTTCACTGTGTAGGGAGGATCGGATGACCGGAAAATCCGGTTGCAGGAAATAATTTCACAGCCGGGCGCTACCAAATCCGGTTTGCAGACGCAGGCTCTTGTGGGCCCTCTCCCGGAATAATTGCGCATTCGGCTGCCGTCGATATGGGTTTCTTTCTCATCGTCGCTGCACCCTACGGTGATCAGCTTGCGGCTGATGCCCGGAGTGGCAATGGTCATGGGCGCCGGACCGTTATTTCCGGCTGCCGCCAGCACAACCATCCCCGCATCCCACAGCCGTTCCACACCCCGCACTAACTCCGAATCTTCCTGCATTCCTTCTTCATCAAAGGCTCCCATGGAAATATTGACAACCCGAATCCCCAGAACTTTCTGCCTGGCTAACAGATAATCCACACCGGCCAAAACGTTTTCCACGCTGCCATTGCCCCGCCAGTCTAACACCTTTACGGCAATGAGATGCGCGCCGGGAGCCATTCCGGCACACCGCCCCCCTGACATTCTTCCGTCTCCGGCGGCAATTCCGAGGATGTGGGTGCCGTGCCCGTTATCGTCATAGCACTCCCGCCTGCGCCGCACCATGTCCTGAAACGCTACGACTCTGTCACGAAAATCAGGATGCAGAAAAGCCCCGGTGTCCATGACGGCCAGACCGATCCCGCGCCCTGTGTATTGCTTTTCCTCCATTTGACTTTCCTGAAAGTATGTCAGTATTAGTTTATTCAGGTGGGGGGAGATGTGACAGTGGGGGGAGGGAAGAAACGGAAATCAAAAACATACCATCTATCCAAACATCATCTCTTTGCAAACGATCATTTCAACCGCAAATCCTAACCCAAAGACTTCAAATTTCTTCTATATTCCTGCATCTCCATTTCATCTGTATGATCTAAAACAAATTGCAGCTCATTTGTAACCCTTTCCCGATCATACGGAAGATACGCCGTTACCGGTGCGAAATTAGAAACCGTATTTGCAAACAAATGCGTGCGGATATTTAGGTTATGGATCAGCATTTGCAGCTCACAAATCCGCTCCTTTTCTTTGGCAGGTACAAACAATCCTCTCTGTGCCATTTGGTACAGCTCGGTATCTGGGAACAGTGTGAGGGAGTCAACGGAAACAAAATACGGATTCAACTGACTGAAAAGCGCGGCGCTGTTTGCAGCATTGCGGTATCCTCCCCCTCTTCCCGCAAGCCCTGTCATATAGACAAAGTAATACTCTATGCCTGCCTCATCTAATTTTCTGCATTGCTCCAAAATATCTGCCGCCGTATAGCCCTTATTAGCCAGGGCAAGCGTCTCGTCGTCTCCGCTTTCCACACCGATGCTCAGCCCATTGATTCCCATTGCCCTCAACTTTTTTAGCTGCCACACTTCCTTATTTTTAATATCACGGATACTCGCAAACATCGCGATCGTCTGACATTTTATCAGATAATCCCGCACGGTCAACGCCCGCACTTTGAGATTTTCATAGCTCATGGCAAACGGATTCGCCCCTGTCCAGAAAATTCTTCGGGCATTTGGCTGATAACCTTTTATCTCTGCCAAATCCTCCTCAAATTCTTCCATAGGAGACATTTGGAAGCGCTCGTCTTTGTATAGACTGCAAAACCGGCATTTACGATAGGTGCAGCCGGACGCCGCCTGTATGATAACCGAATGTGCTTCATACGGCGGCCGCCAGGTTCTGCCTGTAAAGTGCATCTTTTTCCCTCCTTGCTCACAGATGATAAACATTTTTTCGATACCGCTGCAGCTCCTCTTCACTGATATTTCCTGTGATCTCATCCAGAAATGACAGCAGCTTTTTCCTGTCTTTGGGAAGCTGCCCGTAAAATGGGTACGCATGGGAAGCCCCCATTCCTGCAAAGATAGTTGGTATTTGCAGATTTTCAATGAGCATCCGCACTTCTTTATATTTTTCCAGCTCTCCTTCCTCCTGCCAGTTCCCACGCTGGATTTCATCAAAAAGCGCGGAGTCGGGATAAATCGTAAGCATGTTTGCTCCAATCAGTACAGGATGGACCCGGTTACACAGCTCCGCCGTCAATTTTGCTCCGACTTCTCCGCGGCCTGCTCCCGAAATACCTACCAGGTAAAAGAAATGGTAAGAAATCCCAGAGGTATCCAGCCTTCGGCACTGTTCGTAGATATCGGATGAAGCATACCCCTTGTTCATAAATCGCAGCGCTTCGTCATCACCGGTTTCCATTCCGATCGTAAGTCCGTCATACCCACAGGCACGCAGTTTGACAAGCTCCTCGTCGGTTTTGAGGGCAACATCGGTAATCCTTGCAAACGAACCGATTGATGTTGCTGACGGGAGATATCTGTGAATCAACTCCGCAATCGCCGTTAATCTGTCATAAGATAAGACAAACGGATTCGCCCCAGTCAAAAATACCCGAAGGGCACGCCCGCTGCCGCAATCTTTGACCGCCCTTTTCATCTCCCGCAAATCCTCCTCCATATCTTCCAAGGGGGACATTCTGAATGGGAACGGCAAATCGTGATATAGGGTACAAAATTTGCACTTATGATGTGTACAGCCCGCCGTTGCTTCCAGCAAAAGGGAAGCTGCTTCATACGGCGGTCTCCAAATGGTTCCTGTGTAGTGCATAAACACTCTCCTTCCTATTGTTCCTGCCCGTATTCCCCAACCATGGGTAAATCCTTTTATTTTTTACTCTGCGCCCGCGCATCGTGGGATACGTGCCGTTCTTCCTGTGACCTATCTTCATTTTACTGGTATCCTGTATTTTTACAAGTACTGTACTTTTTTATAGTACCTTCTGTTACTGTTTAAGGCCAACGAACAGGAAACGACTCGCTTTACCCGGCTGCCAAAGGAATAGGCTGGCCTAAAAGGAATGATAGTAAGGTGACATATTAAAAAGATTGAAAAATCTTATGCTTTGGATTATAATCGGAGCAGCAAATCGGTCCGCAATCCGGATTGAAAAGGAGTGCCGCAATAAAATCTCTGATAGATCTTTCGGCTTTGGTCCTTCTGTACGTTTTTATTTTTTAATAAAGGGAAAAGCAAAAAATGAGAAGCCTGCTGGAAAGGAGCTGCAAAAATGAAAAAAAGCCCCTTGGCTGTGGAACGCTGTAAAACGGTTTCTGCCATACAAAAAATTTTAGGCGGGAAATGGAAAATCGAAATTATTTATTACATTGCATTTCAGGATGTTCATCGTTTTGGAGAGCTTCGCAGACGGATTGGGGAGATTACCGAGTCAAGTTTAACAAAACAGCTTCGGGAATTGGAGGCCGACGGCTTCCTTACCCGCCGCGACTACAAAGAAGTACCTCCCCATGTGGAATACAATCTCACCGATTTGGGAAGAAGTTTTATTCCTGTTTTTGAACATATGAAGCAATGGGGCGATGAAAATCTCAGCAGTTAAATACGACCACGCGCGCTCCTTTCTCCGCATTTTGTTCAAAAAAAACAGGAGTCCTGTTCGGATTCCTGCCCCGCTTGCCTATTCCATTACCATCGTGTATTCCTCTTCCTCGTCTTCCTCCTCATCACACAAGGCAGCATAAAACCGCTTTCCGATCACCGTTCTCAGCCTTTGAATGTCGGATAAATGCGAGGAGCCAAACTCCTGATAACAGACCGTTTCGCTTGTCTCGTTAAGTTCTTCATAGAAATCGGTAACATACACCGAAAATTCATCTAAAATTCCCTCAATCGGAATCTGTGTTAGATTTCTGGGTGACGCATCCTCCTCTCCAAAACATTCCGGCTCCATCTCAAACGAAAGAGAGGTGACAAAAATCTCTTTATCAGCATAAGGGGATTTTGTCTTATAAATTCCTTCTTCAATTTCCTGAAATTCCGATTTCCCATATTTTTCCGGCGTATAATTTCTGAAATTTTTCATATAGACTCTCCTTCAAATTCATTTTTTGCTCACTTCATTATACCAAACAAACCTTCGGAATAAATTCTATCCGCTTTTGCAAATCGTCAAAATCATCATAATCGCCTACTTTACCAGGGCATACATTTTCATGTCCTGCACTGCCCCGTTTTTCACAGCATTGCTGCGCAGAATCCCCTCCATCTGAAAACCGGCCTTTTCCAGAACCCGGCAGGAGGCAGTATTGAAGGCAAACGGTTCCGCAAAAATCCGGATAATATCTGTATTCTCAAAAACATATGTACAGATCTGGCGCACTGCACTGGTTCCAAAACCTTTTCCCCAGTACGCCTCTCCAAGATAGTATCCCATCTCTGCCGTCCGACAATGAATATTTTCCCCGCGAAATACGCCGATGCTGCCTATGACCTCTTCGTCTGCTGTGATGGCAAAAGCAAACGTCTTTGTTTTATCCGCCGCCAGCATCGCTGCGATAAAATCTTCTGCATCCTTCTGTGTATAGGGCCAGGGAATTCCGTCCCGCAGATTATCTAAAATCTTTTTGTTATTCAGAAGCAGAGCCAGGCTCTCTTTATCGGTGATTTTCCATTCTCTTATTTTACAGTTCATCTTCCTCTCCCCTTCTTTTGCTCCGCCAGCAAAATCAGCCGCGGACGATTATATCTCTGGATCAGTACAAAGCCTCCGTCCACTGCCGCAGCGAAAACAGCCGTAATCAGAAACACCTCAAAAGAACCAAATGGGATGGCAAAAAACAGAGAAGTAAAACTGAGAACCATAATCAGTTCATGAACCGCTTCCGCATGGCACATATTATTAATAACCTCTTCCACAGTATGTATTTTCAGGGAAAACTCTCTGGGATCATAGGTCATGGCCTTCGCCTTCCACTTTTTTACCCGCAGAAAATGATACAGCTTTGACTCCCATGATTTTTGCCGAAACCACCTGCTTCTCGCATTATATTTCCGGTGAAAAACAGCGGAAAGCATCACGGGAGCCAGAAGACGAATTATCATATGATAAGCACACATACCAAAAGTAATCGCCGTTCCCAACAGCCAACGCGCGCCGATACCGGCAAAAAGAACGCCGAAAATTACGCACCCGATCAGGCCGGCAGCCAAAAAAGATATTATCCCTTTTTTGGCTGGGCTGCATCCGCCGTCTATCTTCTTGCTCTCCAATTTTATCTCGTCACCATTTCGCTTTCTGCCATAAATTTTTCGCTGTTTGGACAATAACGGCGAATCAGCTCCATCGCCTGTATCCATTGTTTTCCATTCTCCAGATAAAGCGACTCCCGCATTTTTTTCTCATAGGAATCCGAACCGCATTTATATTCCACGATCAGAGAAATCCCCATTGTCAAATCTTGTATGACACGATGATCGCCTGTGCGCAGGCGTATCCTCGACTTTTCTTCCTGCGCATAAATCGAACCGATATCCGCCACTCGAATAAAACGACAGTTCAGATCCCGAAAAAAGATCAGGTAATCCGGCCCGGCCACCAACCGGCAGGGATACCGGTCTGTAGCCGTGTTCATAAAATTCAGTTTGCCGTAACGGCCGCTTTCCATCCGGCTGGCGAACACAGCCTGATCCTTTTCTGTGGGGAAGGTTTCCGCTAAAGCTTTTTCATAGGCAGCTCGGATTTTTTTCCCGGAAGACGTCTTATTCTGAATCAGAAAGCACAACCAGATAAACAGCGCAAAGCCGCAGCCAATCGGAAGATGAATGGTGAGAACCGTATGAAAATCTCCGCTCACATAGAAGCCTAATGCCGTTAAACCAATCACGCTGGCAGCCATCCACAGATACATCATTCGATTTACTTTTTCATGAAACTCCCGAATGACCGCGGCAAAATCTTTCATCTCTCGGTCAAGCCACTGTCTGGTCTTCGGATCCATCCTTCCATCCTCCTATCGGCTTCTCTATTCCTGCCCGGATACGTTGAAATCCACCGCTTCTCCCGTATTTAGATCCGTCCCTTTTGCGGTATAACGGTCTACATTGTACCAAGCGCAGGTCGAATTATGATCGCCCAGATTCTCATAGACCTGAATGGTCACAGAGCCGTCCTCATTGGTGACGGCGGCGGCGGAAATCGTTTCGTTCTCTCCCGCCGTATGAGAATAAAAATTCACCGCCAAATCGCACAGAGCATCGTTGGAGTAAAAGCGGAACGAATCAGACCCTTCCGCGGAAAGGAAAATCAGCAATTCCTCCCGGCCATCCTCCCATCGGATCGTTACCTGCCCGGCATCCGTTCTCTCCAGTACGCCTTTCGCCGGAGTGTCCGCACTTCCCATATAAAAGACAGCCTGTGAACCTTCTACCGAATATGTAAAGCCGATCCCCATTCCATTTTCCTGAGAGGCTGTTCGGCCGGAAGTACCATCCGCATCAAAAAAATAGTAGGTCACTGCGCCGGTTTCTGTAGCCAGCCATGTCCCTGCCTGGAAAACAGGTCCTTCTGCCGGCAGCTCCGGCACTCCCTGCCAATCTCCCGATGTCTGCTGCGTACCATCCGAAGGCGTCTGCGCGTCCTCCTCTGCACTTTGTGAGACTGCCGGCGTTTCCAGCAAATTTTCCGATGAAACCGAAGGTTCCGCGCTGCTGCAGCCTGCTGTCAAAGAAACAGCCGCGGCAAAAACGCAGATAAAATAAAATTTACCTTTCATAACGGAATATTCCTTTCTGCTTAAATTCTAGGCTTCTAAACATTATCTTTCTCTTGATCTTTCATCCCCGGCAAGTCGCCGTAGCATCAGTTTAAAGGCAATTTCTTAATATTTTTAAACTTTATTCTTAAAAAAAACAGTGCCATCCAAAACGACTCCCCACAATAATACAAAAGGAGAGAAATTTTTTTAAAAAGTGCTTGCCAAACTCCGTTAAATGTGCTATGATAATGTCTGTTCGGGGCATTAGCGCAGTTGGGAGCGCGCCACACTGGCAGTGTGGAGGTCAGGGGTTCGAATCCCCTATGCTCCATAAGCGGGAAAGCGGATGACAGAAAGCTTTCCCGCTTATTTTTGTTATCCCAATTTGCCTTGTGTGTCTGCGTCAGACTTGTAGTAAGGGTCCTTGATCTTCACGAAAAGGAAACTTGGTTTGGCGAAGATGCTTTTGCCATGATGGCCATCTTCCGTCTGTATGATCCAGGAACATGAATAGGAAATGGAGAATGGTTCCCTGTTTGACCAACGCATGGACTCCGCCACTCTGCTGCCCGTCATAGCTCTTGCTGTTACTTTTATATCTTTTTTTCCCATTTCAATCCATTCTGCTATAGACTTTCTGATTCATCTATACTATAATCAAATCAAAAAATAATCACCAATTTTCATTCGTTTTTTTATATTCGGTTAAATTTTTTATTTTTACCAAAATCCAATGAAAAAAGGAGAAAGGCTCCTATGACTTCCCCCTCTATTGCCAAACAAGAAAGGCAGCATCTGAAACCGCAAAAAAAAGTTTTGGAACAAAGCCTCCCTTTCTGGCATGACTTAACAGAAGCTCAGAGAAGCATGCTGCTTGACCATTTTTAGATTTTATCCGACAAAAAAGGAAGGATTTTCTATGATATCGGCTATCAGTTGCGGGGACCTAAAATCCTGACCGGAGGGATTGCACGGCTTTTTATCACGGCCGACGAGGGCCGGGAAATTACTTTATTTCATATTGTAGACAGCCAGCTCTGCCTGATCAGCGCCATATGCAGCATACAGAAGCTCCCCTATACCTTTAACCTGGAGTTTCTTTCGGATTCTCTGACCTATTATCTGCCCGCCGAATACTATCAGCAGCTCAGTCAGGAGAACCTTGCCGTTGCCAAGATGAACCAGCAGATTCTGGAAAAGCGTCTTCTGGAAATGATTATCTCTTTAAGCCAGACTGCCTTTATGCCCCTTCCCAAACGTTTGGCCTGCAAACTTTCCATGTATCAGGAGCTTCTCCATAGCCGCTGCCTTCCGCTTACTCATGAAATGCTGGCAAAAGACCTGGGAGTCAGCCGGGAAACCATCTCCCGGCTGCTGAAGGAATGGGAAGCACAGGGTATTTTATGTCTGCGCCGGGGACAGATTCTGATTTTGGAGGAAGATATGTTAAAGGAATTTTAAAATCCACATAAATATTTCAATTTCTATCTTCTTTGTGACAGGCATCACAGAAAAAACAATTCATTCCGGATAGTATAGAACACAAGCGGAAGATCCGCAAGATACTATTTTGGGAGGAATCAAAATGAAAACAGCAGCAAAAAAAGCCGTCGGTGTTCTGCTCTCTGCGTTGGTCCTGGCAGGAATGCTCAATGGCTGCACAAAATCGCCTGCTTCCAACAACGAAGGCTCTGACGAAGCCAATCCGTCAACGCAGGCCGCCGCGCAGGAGACCTCGTCTCAATCCGCCGCGCAAGACCAAACTTCCGTTCAGGAAACAGAGCCTGCCCAGGCGGGAATGGACTGGAAAATCGGAATCGGCATCGTCACCAGCACCTCCGGTTCCAAAGACGCCGGCGAAGGGGACGGCTCCGCTCAGTGTTATTCCATTATGGCCGCCGTTCTTTTCGATGAAACCGGCGTAATCCGCAACTGCGTAATCGACGCTGCCCAGACAACGCTGGGCTTCAGCAGCGAAGGCAAAGTTACCGCTGATCTGGGCGCTGTATATCCGACAAAAAATCAGTTGGGTGACGAATACGGCATGCACAATGCCTCCAGCATCGGCAAGGAGTGGAATGAACAGGCGGCCGCTTTTGCCCAGTACTGCACCGGCAAAACGGTAGAACAAGTGATTGGATTGGAACTGACTGAAAATAAAATCATGGATGCCGATATTATATCTTCCGTAACCATTAAAGTAAATGATTTTATACGCGCAATCGAAAAAGCCTCTGTGCTGGCTCTGCCTGCACAGGCCTCTGAAAATGCCGTGTTGAAACTTGAAACCGCCACGGATGTATCTGCCTCCAAAGATGCTTCCAATGAATCCGAAGGCCAGTGTCAGGCATACAATACATATATCGCTGCGGCCGTAAACCCGGACGGTGTGATTACCGGCTGCTGCATTGACTCCACGCAGGCCACCGTGACCTTTGATGCTTCCGGAATCATCACCAGTGATCTGACCGCCGAAGTTTTAACCAAGAATGAGCTGGGTGATACTTACGGCATGAAAAAAGCTTCTTCCATCGGCAAAGAATGGTGGGAACAGGCGGCCGGTTTCGCTGCCTGGTGTACAGGCAAAACGGTGGCGGAAGTCGCCGGTATGGAAATGGCTGACGGAAAAGCAACCGATGCCGATGTTCTGGCCAGCGCTACCGTCCACATTAACGGCTGGGTCGAAATGTTGAGCCGCATGGCCAACTGATGGCATATACCCCTGTTTCGCAGTGACAAGATGGCCGCGGCAGAATTCATCTCTGCCGCGGCCATCTAAAACTCTCCCCCGCTACCTCAACTGCGGAAGCTTTTCAAGCCCTCTTCTAAGTTCCTCATCGGTAGGAATATAATCTTTCATCTCTCCGTTATTATATTTCTCGTAGGCAAACATATCAAAATATCCCGTTCCCGTCAGCCCGAATACAATCGTCTTCTCCTCCCCCGTCTCTTTGCAGCGCAGGGCCTCGTCGATGGCTACGCGGATCGCGTGGCTGCTCTCCGGAGCCGGCAGAATGCCTTCGATTCTGGCAAACTGCACCGCTGCCTCAAATACCAAACTCTGCTCCACCGCCACAGCTTCCATATATCCTTCATGATACAACTGCGACAAAACCGAATTCATGCCGTGATAGCGCAGGCCGCCGGCATGACTGGAGGACGGAATGAAATTGCTGCCCAGCGTGTGCATCTTGGCCAGCGGGCAGATCATTCCCGTATCGCAGAAGTCATAGACAAACTTTCCGCGTGTCAGGCTGGGACAGGAAGCAGGCTCCACCGCGATAAAACGGTAATCTCTCTCACCCCGCAGCTTCTCTCCCATAAACGGCGAGATCAGCCCGCCCAGGTTGGAGCCGCCGCCCGCGCAGCCGATGATAATATCCGGAACAATCCCATACTGATCCAGCGCCGCTTTTGTCTCCACGCCGATCACGGACTGATGCAGCAGCACCTGGTTTAACACACTGCCCAGCACATAGCGGTAGCCGTCCTGGCTGGTGGCGGCCTCCACCGCCTCGGAGATCGCGCACCCTAGGCTGCCGCCGGTTCCCGGATGCGCCTTTAGGATTCGTCTTCCCGCCTCGGTGGTAACAGACGGCGACGGCGTCACCGAGGCGCCGTAGGTGCGCATGACTTCCCGGCGGAACGGCTTCTGCTCATAAGAAACCTTCACCATATACACCTGGCAGTCCAGCCCCAGATAAGCGCAGGCCATGGACAGCGCCGTCCCCCACTGACCGGCCCCCGTCTCTGTCGTCACGCCCTTGAGTCCCTGCTTCTTTGCATAGTAAGCCTGCGCGATGGCTGAGTTGAGCTTATGGCTTCCGCTGGTATTATTTCCCTCAAATTTGTAATAGATTTTTGCCGGTGTGTCCAACTGCTTTTCCAGGCAGTATGCCCGCACCAGAGGGGAGGGGCGATACATCTTGTAAAAATCCTGAATTTCCTGCGGAATATCAATATAGCGGTCTTCGTCGTTTAACTCCTGCCTCACCAGTTCCTCGCAAAAAACAACGCTCAACTCTTCTGCTGACATCGGCTGATGTGTGACAGGATTCAAAAGAGGGGCCGGCTTCTCCTTCATATCGGCCCGCACGTTGTACCACTGCTTGGGCATCTCGTTCTCTTTCAGATAAATTTTGTAGGGAATGGCCTGTTTGTTCATGTTCGCGTTCTCCTTTCCATTCGACATAAATTTTTCTCTCGGCGTTCTGGGAAAAGGGACTTTTGAGCGGCGATGTCTATCCGTCTCCATCGACGTCTCAACAAAAAAAGCCCCTGTCCCAGCAAATATCTGCAGGGACAAGAGCTGTCAAAAACTCCTGCGGTGCCACCCGGCTTGGTGTGATGCCACACCCTCTCAGCGCATACCAGCATATGCCGATCTTTGGTAACGGAGGATCCTCTCCGGCTTGCCTACTGTCTTTCGGCTTGCCCTCAGAAGCCCATTCATCTCTGTTCCCTGTACCGCATCTCAGCGCCTGCGGCTCTCTGTGACATGAGATCGTCAGAAATTACTTACACTTCCTCATCGGTTTAATAGGATTATAGGCACAAGGAAAGAATTTGTCAAGCGCTTTTTGCCGGGCAGAATACGCACGCCCTTGGGTTGGACAGGCGGCTGCTCTTGCAGCGGCGTCTATCGGATGGCTGAGGCATCATAAGAATGATCCACGGCTCAGAAAATCCGGCTTCCCACCTGAAAGACAATCGCCGCCGCCGCCCAGGCCAGCGCCACCTGAAATGCCACCATCTCAAGCGTCCATCTCCAGGAATGCGTCTCCCTGCGTATCGCTGCCACCGCCGCCATACAAGGACTGTACAGCAGGCAAAAGACCATCAGCGCATAGGCGTTGACCGGGCCAAAACCATTGGCGGCCAATATTTCGGACAACTGGCGCATGCCTGCCTCCGAATTGATATTGCCGACGGCAAAGAGCACGGAGAAGCTGGAGACCACCACTTCCTTGGCGGACAAACCGCTGATTAACGCCACCGCGATCTGCCACATCCCCAGACCGGCAGGAATCAGAAACGGAACCAAAAAGCGTCCGACTCCGGCGCCGAAGCTGTCCGCGATATCCGAAACGATTCCGCCCGGACCGTAATTGAGCAGAAACCAGAGGAGAATCGAGGCTATAAAAATGGTGGTTCCGGCTTTCGTCAGATAGTCTTTCACCTTCTCCCACACATAGATGGCAATGGTTCGGGCGTTGGGCGTCTTATATTCAGGCAGTTCGATCAAAAGCGCATGTTCTTCTCTCGAAGGAAACAGCCTGTTTCCCGCCAAAGCTACGCCAATCGCCACAACAACGCCCAGCAGATACAGCGAATATGCCGTCAGCATCGCACAATCCGGAAAGAACATCCCCGCAAACAGGACATAGATCGGCAGTCTGGCGGAACAGGACATAAACGGCGTGATCAGGATGGTTCTGCGCCGGTCCCGCTCGCTCTCAAGAGCGCGGGTTGCCATCACAGCCGGGACCGTACAGCCGAACCCAAGAACCATCGGCAGAAACGCTTTTCCGGACAGCCCCACCATTCCCATGACCGAGTCCATCACATAGGCCACGCGGGCCATATAGCCCGAATCCTCCAAAAAGGCCAGCGCCAGAAACAGAATAAAGATATTCGGCAGAAAAGTCAGAATTCCGCCGACCCCGGCGATGATCCCGTCCACAACCAGGGACACGAGCCAATCCGCCGTTTTGACCGCCGATAAAAACGACCCGACGGAAGAGGAAAAATAATCCAGCCCCGTCTCAAAATAGCCCTTCAAGAAGTCTCCCACCGTAAAGGTAAGGCCGAAGACAGCCGCCATAATCAGCAAAAACAGAGGAATCCCCCAGACTCTGTGAGTCAGAACCGCATCAATCTTTTCGGTAAACGCCGCTTTTTCCTCTTTGTGGAACAGACATTCCTCCACCAGCTCTTCTATGTAGTCATATTTTCCGTTTATGATATCATTTTCGTAGGAGCGGTCCAGAATCTCCGGCGCCTGCACCGGCCAATGTCTGCGGATCTCCTCGTCGTCTTCCAGCAATTTGATCGCCAGCCAGCGGTCATTTTCCATGCGGGAACCAACGCTTTTGCATTGTTCCCGCAGCATCTGCTGCAGCTTTGTGATCTTGGCCTCCAGACCTCTTTTATAGGTGACAACCTTTTCATTGGGGCCTTCCTCATAGTGATGAACTACCGCGTGCAAAAGTACGTCCAGACCCGTTCTCCGCCTGGCCGACACCGGCACCACCGGGATCTCTCCCAGCATCTCCGGCAGACGGTGCATGTCGATCTCCATCCCCCGCTCCTCCACGATATCCATCATATTCAGAGCCAGAACCACCGGTTTTTGCAGCTCCAAAAGCTGCATGGTCAGATAGAGGTTTCTCTCCAGGGAGGAGGCGTCCACCACGTTGACGATGACGTCGATCCCCTCCTCCAAAATACATTTGCGGGAGACCCGTTCCTCTATGGAATAACAGGTCAAGCTGTAGATTCCCGGCAGATCAATCAGACGCAGCTTCTGCCCCTTGTATTCCGCCTCCCCCTCCACCCGCTCCACCGTAACGCCAGGCCAGTTGGCTACCTTCAGGCTCGCGCCGGTAAATGCGTTAAACAGTGTAGTCTTGCCGCAGTTGGGATTGCCCACAAAGCCCACCGTCAATGTCTGTTTGCTGGATGTTTTCATACAGCCGCCTCCTTCACCTGAATCCCCTCCGCAATCCGGCGGCCGACGGCCAGACGTGTTCCCCTCACTTTGATGATCATACAGCCGCCTCTTTTTCTGTTCAGCACGGTGATCTTCGTCTGTCCGGTCAGCCCCAGCGCTTCCAGCCGGCGCGTCACCGCATCCATAATGTCGATCGTTTTCACCTCGTAGATCCGACCGATTTCTCCCTCGCTCAATTTCATTCTCTCTCCCTCCCTTGGGTGTGTCTGCATGTTCAAACCTGCCCCGATCCGGACTCCGCATGCGGTCCGAAACATTTTCTTGGTTAGTGTATCCTTACTACAGATTATTGTAATATCCTGGCAGGGGAAATGTCAAGAAGAAATTGCAGGCAGCCATGCGAATTGCCTTTCCCTTTCGCGTCCTATTCTATTTTAGACCGTACATCCTATTTTCAGAAAAAAGATAAAAGAACACGATTGTAAGATTAAAACAAAAGGCACCGGGAGACAATAGGCTTCAGAAAAAAGTTTGCAGGAGCCTGCATGAGTATTCATAAACAAATCTCCTCCACAAAAAGACGTTATCTCTGCATTGATCTGAAATCCTTCTACGCCTCCGTGGAATGCGTAGAGCGGGGACTTGATCCCATGACCACAAATCTGGTGGTAGCCGACCCAGAACGCAAGTCCGGCACCATCTGCCTGGCCGTATCGCCCTCGCTGCGTAAACTGGGCGTGAAAAACCGCTGCCGCGTCTTTGAAATCCCGCCCCATCTGTCCTATATCCAGGCGCCGCCCCGTATGCAGTTGTATATCCGATACTCCGCGGACGTTTACTCAATCTATCTGAAATACGTGGCAAAGGAAGATATTCACGTCTATTCCATCGACGAAGCATTTTTGGATATTACGGATTATCTAAACGCATACGGACTTTCTCCCAGGGAACTGGCCCGCCGGATTATGGAGGATATCGTCTCTTCATTGGGCATCGCGGCCGCCTGCGGAGCCGGCACCAATCTGTATCTGGCCAAAGTAGCTCTGGATCTCTGCGCCAAACATATGCCGGACAGAATCGCCAGCCTGGACGAAGGTCTGTACCGCCAAAGCCTGTGGGAACACCGCCCCATCACCGATTTCTGGCGCATCGGCCCCGGCACGGCAAAGCGGCTGGCATCCTACGGCATTTATACTATGGGACAGGCCGCTCACACCAGCGAAGCGCTTCTGTACCGTCTCTTTGGCGTGGACGCGGAATACCTGATCGATCATGCCTGGGGACGCGAACCTGTCACCATCGCCCAGATCCGTGCCTACCAGCCGTTAAACCGCTCTCTTTCCAGCGGACAAGTTCTGATGCGGGATTACAGCTACGAAGAGGGACTTTTGATTCTCAAAGAGATGGCGGACCTGCTCTGCCTGGAACTGACCGAACGCCGCCTAATCACAGATTCTCTGTCCCTAAATGTAAGCTATTCCGGCCGCTGTCCGGGTTCCGTTCACAAAAGCGCCGCTATGACGACGGCCACCGATTCCAGCCGTGTTATCACCGGATATTTAACCGGGCTGTACTCTAAATATACAGACCGCCTGCGGCCGGTGCGCCGGATTTCCATCTCGTTTCATCATGTGAGAGAGCGCGGGCTGGAGCAATATGACCTTTTCAACGATCCGGCCATACTGGAACGAGACAGGAAGCTTCAAACCGCTGTACTGGAGATCAAAAAGAAATTCGGAAAAAACGCGGTTTTGCGCGGAATGGATCTGCTGAGCGCGGCAACTACCCGGCAGCGGAACGAACAGATTGGAGGACACAGAAGTGGAGAATAACCGGGCCAAGATTTTTATGCCTTTTGACGCGCTGCCTGGATTTCGGGAGGCGCTGGCCGAGCGGGAACGCATTGCCGTCCCCCGGAGCGAACTCTCTGTCGATGCCCAGGAAGAGCTGGACCGGAAAATAAAAGAAACCCGCCCCGGCGATCTGGTAACGGTGATCTATTACAGCCGGGACGAGTATGTGAAATTATATGGACTGGTTTCCAAAATAGACTGTGAGAGGCGTATTCTTCAGGTAGCGGGATGCGAGGTCCCCTTTTCGGATCTGGCCCGCCTTGCGATTTGCTCCGTCACAAAAAACAAATAGCAAGCCCTTTGGAACCGCTTTCAAGCCTCTTTTCGGCCGACAAAGAGCAGATGATTGCTCATCCCCAAAAGCTCCGGCTTTTCACAGGCGTAGAAGTGATAGCGCAGATATTGGCGGTAGCTCTCCTTGCTCATCGCGTTGATCTCCTCTTCCATCAGCTCACTGGCGCCGTCGGAGGCTACTTCATGAAGCAGCGAGACGCCGTTTTCTCGCAGCATCCCGCGGGCCTGCGCCGCCGTGACAAAGACAAACGGAAAATCATGCAGCCGCAGCGTTTCATGGTCATAGTCGCCGGTTTCAAAATAGGAGCCGTCACGGCGCAGCTCTGTCAGAAATACCATGTCGTGGTTGATGAAGGAAAAAAACAGGGTTCCATCCTTTTTGCACACGCGCTTCGCCTCTTCGATGCAGCGCCGGCGATCCTCTTCGCTGTGCAGATGGTACAGCGGCCCGAAGAGCAGTACGATGTCAAAGCTCTCGTCAGCATAGGCGGACAAATTTATCGCGTTGCCCTGGCGAAGATCAACCGGCAGACCGCCGGACAATTTTCTGCGAAAGGCCCGGATATTGCTGTCCGAAAGCTCCAGTGCGCTGACTTCATATCCTTTTTCTGCAAAGTATAGGCTGTATTCGCCCGCGCCCGCGCCGATGTCCAAAAGCTTCATGCCCGGAACCGCGTATTTCTCAATATATTTTACTGTGGTGAGGAATTCGACGCGAGCCGCTTTGCTGCGATTCAGACGAGTATCTTCATTAAATATCTCATATATCCGCTTTATCTGCTCCGTCTCATCCGATATCGCCCGCAATTCTTCCAAATTCATCCGCTACCTCCTCGATTGCTTCGACCAGCTCTCCGCTGATCTCCTATTCTTCCTGTGCAGCCGTCTCTGGCTGACTGACAGTGATGCCCAATTCTTCCAGTTGCTTGGCGTCCACGCCGGCAGGGGCCTCGCACATCAGGCAGGAAGCGTCTTTTACCTTCGGGAACGCGATGACATCCCGGATACTGTCAGCGCCGGTCATCAGCATCACCACGCGGTCCAGACCAAACGCCAGCCCGGCGTGAGGCGGTACGCCATAGCGGAAAGCATCCAAAAGAAAGCCGAACTGCTCATGGGCGGACTCCTGTGTAAAGCCCAGCACCTGCAGCATTTTCTCCTGGATATCCGCCTGATGAATCCGGACGCTGCCGCCGCCCAGCTCCGTGCCGTTCAACACGATATCATAAGCTTTGGCCCGGACTGCGCCGGGATCGTTGTCAATCCGCGGCCAGTCCTCTTCCATGGGCATCGTAAAGGGATGATGCTTCGCCATAAAGCGGCCCTCCTCCTCGGAGTACTCAAGCAGCGGGAAGTCTGTCACCCACAAAAAGCGGAAGTCTTCTTTTTTCATGAGGCCAAGCTGCCTTCCCAGCTCCAAGCGCAGATTGCCCAGCACATCCCAGACAACCGGATTGCGATCCGCGGCAAAAAACAGCAGATCGCCGGGCTTTCCCTCCATAGCGGCAGCCAGCTCCTGCAGCTCCTCCGGCTTCATAAACTTGGCAAAGGAAGACTTAAAGCTTCCGTCCTCCTGGATTGCCAGGTATGCCAGCCCTTTGGCACCGAATCCCTTGGCAAACTCCACCAGCGCGTCAATCTTCTTGCGGGGCATTCCTGCCTGGCCGGCGGCGTTGATGCCGCGCACGGAACCGCCTGCGGCCAAAGCGTTCTGAAAGACAGCAAAGCCGCAGTCTTTCACCACATCGGACACATCCTTCAATTCCATGCCGAAACGCATGTCCGGTTTGTCGGAACCAAAACGGTCCATCGCCTCCTGCCAGGTCAGACGAAGCAGAGGAAGCGAGACCTCAATGCCGCAGATTTCCTCAAACAGTTTTTTGACCAGGCGCTCGTTGACTTCCAGCACATCGTCCACATCCACAAACGACAGTTCCATATCAATCTGGGTAAATTCCGGCTGGCGATCCGCCCGCAGGTCCTCGTCGCGGTAGCAGCGGGCAAGCTGAAAATACCGGTCATAGCCGGAACACATCAAAAGCTGTTTAAACAACTGGGGCGACTGGGGCAGCGCGTAGAAGCTGCCGGGATGCACCCGGCTGGGAACCAGATAATCCCTGGCGCCCTCCGGCGTACTCTTGATCATCGTGGGCGTCTCAATCTCCAAGAAGCCTTCTTTGGTCAGAAATTCACGTGTCGCCATGGCAACCCGGCTGCGCAGCGCCAGATTCCGCTGCAGATCCGGACGGCGAAGGTCCAGATAGCGGTATTTCAGGCGAAGCTCTTCCTTGGTCCGGCTGCCTGCCTCAATCGGGAACGGCGGCGTCTCGGATTCCGAAAGGATGCGCAGGCTCTTCGCCCGGATCTCAATGTCCCCTGTCTTCAGATTTTCATTGACCGCCCCCTGTCGCAACGTCACTTCCCCCTGCACCGCGATGACAAACTCGCTGTGCAGGCCGCCTGCTTTCTCAAAAACCTCTGCTCCGCAGTCGCACTCCTCAAAAATAATCTGTAAAATCCCGCTCCGATCCCGCAGATCAGTAAAAATAATACCGCCCTTATTCCGGCTTTTCTGCACCCATCCCATGACTGTGACCGTCTGTCCGAGGTTTTCTCTTGTCACTTCCGTACATCTGTGGCTTCTGTGAAGCCCTCTCATGGATTCCGCCATTTTGGCACCTTCTTTCTTCTATCCGTTTCTCTTTATAGGGGGACACGGCATTTTGCCGTATCTCTCTGTATTCGGCTGGTATCGCCGGTTATTCGCCTCTCTGTTTCCAGAATTCCTTAAATTCTGTATATCCTTCTTTTTCTAGCTGCTCCTTCTGAAATTTCTTGTTCTTATTCATCCGGACCACAAAAACCTGCGCCCCCTGTTTTCTCTCCTCGCTGGCTTCTCTCAGAATCGGGATCAGTTCCTCCCCGCTCATGCCTTTCTCGATCAAAAAGGCTTTCTTCTTTGATGCCGTGGGAACGACAAAGCCCTGATCCATCAAAATTGTGACGATCCGTTCAAAACCGATAGAAAAGCCGCAGGCGGGCGTCGCCTGTCCCGTAAATTTGCCGATCATCTCATCGTAGCGGCCGCCGCCGGCTACCGAACCGCTTAACTCCGGCATTTTCACCTCAAAGATGGAACCGGTGTAATAGGACATCCCCCGCACCAGCGTCGGGTCAAATACCAGATCAAAATGAACAGAGGCCGAAGCCCGCACGCTGTCCAGAATCAGAGCCATATTTTCAGCCACCCCTTCTGCAAGCGCGTCTCCCAGCTTTTCTTTTAGGGAGGAGAGCCCGTCCTCCCCTGTCTTTCGTTCTGCAAAAAGATCCAGATACCGTCCGACCACTTCCTCCGAAAAACCGGACTCAATCAATTCTGCGGACACACCGTCTTTCCCGATTTTATCCATCTTATCCAGTATAATAAACACCGAATCAAAATCTTTTTCCTCAAAACCGCTGTATGCGGCCATGGCCCTCAGCATACGGCGGTCGTTAAAGCACACTTGAAAGCCGGTAAAGCCCAGCTTTCCCAGAAGCGTCGTGGTAGCTTGCATCAGCTCGATCTCCGCCAGAGCGGTCGGCTCTCCCAGAATGTCGATATCGCACTGCATAAACTGACGGAAGCGTCCCTTCTGCGGCCGCTCCGCCCGCCAGACCGGCCCCATCTGCAGCGCTTTAAACGGGGAGGGCAGCTCCGCACCGTGAGCCGCATAATAGCGCGACAGCGGCACCGTCAGATCATAGCGCATCCCGAAATCCACCACGTCCTCCTCCGCGGCCGCCTCCGCGATCTTCAGCTTTTCCCCTCTTTTTAACACCTTGAAAATCAGCTTTTCATTCTCTCCGCCCTGCTTCCCGGTCAGATTTCCAATATTTTCCATGCAGGGGGTTTCCATATGAAAAAAGCCGAAACGGGAATAGGTATCCGTAATCAGATTCCACACATAATCCCGCACCTGCATCTCCGCAGGCAGAATATCCCGCATGCCTGTCACCGGCTTCTTATTAAACGCCATGCTTTTTCTCTCCTCTCTCGCCTTCCCGCACGCCCGAAACGCGCTGGCTTTACCCGGTTTTTGGCCGAACCGCCTTCCCGGATATCTATATCAGATTATCATACAGGAATCCCGCGATATTTGCAAGATATAACGAAAAGAAATTTGACAAGAGCACCCGCTGCCCGCTATAATAAACAGAGGTACACCCAGGGGGCGTGTGCGATACGATTGTTTAATCCCGGACGACGAAAAACTTCTCTCGGACAGCGCCGCCAAATATTTTAACAAAAAAGAATGTATGCTTTTAATGTGATACCAAAACAGGGGGGTCTCATGAGAAAATTACAAAAAAACACTGCGCTGGCTCTAATCGCCGCTTTTACTTCGATCTCCATCCTGGCCTGCTCTTCTGCAGCGTTTCCAGATGTGGATTCCACCGACGACTGATAATAATGAATTGATTCTTTCCTGTTCCTGCGGATGTGACGAAGGATTACGCATAAATATTGATGTCGATACCGATGATGAGAAAGGGATTTATTGTTATCAAACCTATCTCAGTGCAAACTGGTATAAGGAACAGGGTTCCTTCTGGAAAAAGCTCAAGAAAATCTGGTGCATCATCATCAATAAAGATTATTATTATTCTGAAATCTGTCTTACTAAAAAAGACTGGGAAACCTGCAAAAAGTGGATCGATGAACATTGATGGACTTTCCGCTCTTCTCATTATTGCAGTGAGCTGCGCGGCGGGATATGCTAAGTTTTATTATGATAGAGGCTAATCGGTACCTTTTTGGTTCCTGCCGGTCGGATTGCCGGTTCCTGAATCGCAATGATTCTGACCGCATTTTCCTGTCCTGCCCTCTCTCGCTGAAAATCCGCAGAATTTTTTCAGCCTCTCTGATTACCGGAGAATAAAATGGTAGTAGTTTACAGCATTTTGTGCTATACTATGCAGAGAAACCTTTTAACAGGCAACAGGAGTCGCACATGAAAAAAAATATTGGATTTATCGGCATGGGCAACATGGCTGGGGCAATGGTTCAAGGCTTTTTAAAGGCCGGCGCTCTGAAGCCACAGCAGATCTTTGCCTATGCCCCCAGCCAGGATAAGCTGCAGCTAAGTGCCGCCTCACTGGGGTTTTCCCCCTGTGAAACTCTGGCGGATGCGGTCACAGCCAGCGACATCTGCATTCTGTGCTGCAAGCCGCAGCAGATCGAATCGGTCCTGCGGGAGATCTCCCCGCTCTTAAAAGGAAAGCTTCTTCTTTCTGTGGCGGTCGGCTGGGACTATGAACGATTCTCCCCGCTTCTTCTTCCGGACACCCGTTTCCAGTACATCATGCCCAACACACCGGCTATGACAGGGGAGGGGGTTCTGCTGTTTGAAGCCAAGCATTCCCTTAAGGCCGAGGAACGCCAGGAAATTATGGAGTTGTTTGGCTGTCTCGGCATGGTGCGGGAACTCCCCTCTTCTTTGATGGGAGTCGGGGCCGCCGTCACCGGCTGCGGACCGGCTTTTCTCTATCTGATCAGCGAGGCGTTTGCCGATGCCGCTGTCAAATACGGCATTTCCCGGCCTCTCGCCTACGAGCTGGTTTCCCAGATGATCGCCGGAAGCGCCAAACTGCAGATGAGTACCGGCAAACATCCCGGCCAGCTCAAGGACGAAGTCTGTTCCCCCGGCGGGACCACCATTTTGGGCGTGGACGCGCTGGAAAAAGCGGGCCTGCGCGCCGCCTGCCTGCAGGCTATCGACGCCGTTATGAAAGGAACTCGTCCGTAAGCGACGGATGGCTTTCCCGCAAAACTGTTATGGATGAATTTCATAAAAAAATAGAAAGAAGGAAAGGAAAAGAATCTATGCATTGCAATCCATCGAAACAAACAAAATCGTTTCTGTGTCTTCTGCTCTGCGTCCTGCTGGTTTTCGGCGGGGGCGCCTGCAATGGACTTGCCTCCTCCAAGGTCCCTGACGAAGTCATACCGGAACATGCCGAGCTGAACTATGCCGACATGACGTACACCCGCCCGGATCTGGACGCGGTCAACGCCAATTTTGAGCTGGCTCTGAGCCTGGCCGGTCAGGACAATGCACAGGAGCAGCTCTTTGAGACATACGATACACTGCTGGAACAGATCTCCCAGATTTCCACCATGGACACACTGGCCACGCTGCAAAATGAGATCGACTTGTCCAACACCTACTATGAAGAGGAGATGAATCTCCTGGACAACGAACTGACCAAACTGGACAACAGCATGAACGAGGTCACGGAAGCGATTCTTAACTCCTCCTACAAGGACGCTTTTACCAAACGGATGGGCGAGGATTTCATTGAGCGCTATGAATATTACAGCAAGCTCAACTCCCGCGAAATCGAATCGCTGTCCGAGCAGGAGAACGCTCTGGTGACAGAGTACAAAAAACTGCTGGCAAAGGAGTATACCACCGTCTACAACGGCGAGGAGGTCACAATCAACGATCTGGATTTTAACGATCCCAATGTGATCACACCTTACTTTGAAATTTACATGCAGAAAAATGCTGCGTGCGCCGACATTTATCTTCAGTTGGTGAAAATCCGCACGCAGATTGCAGACACTCTGGGGTATGACAGCTATATCGATTATGCCTATGACTATCTGGGACGGGACTTTTCCAAGGAGGAGGCCGCCAAGTTCTGCGAGATGGTAAAAGAGTATATTGTTCCGGTCGCTGACTCCATGTCCAGCCGCTATGACGCAAAGATCGCGGCGGCGCAGGCCAATCATTCCGTCTCGCTGGAGGACGGTCTGCCGTTTTTGAAGTCCGCTCTGGAAAAGGAATTTCCCGCCGCCATGTCGGAGGCGCTTCAGTATATGCTGGACCGGGGCCTGTATATTTTTGACGATGATCCCAATATGATGCCCGCCGGCTTTACCACTCTGATCAATGATTACTCCGCGCCGTTTTTATTTATCAATACGTCCTCCTACACCGATCCGGGAACTTTGTTCCACGAGTTCGGCCATTACTACAACTTTTACCTGATGGGGAAGACCACCTGGAACGACTCCAACAACCTGGATTTGGCCGAAGTCCACTCCCAGGGCCTGGAACTTCTCATGTTTGATTACTATACCGAGATATACGGGGAGGACGCGCAGGCTATGCAGGCTTCCGTCATCTCCTCCCTCTTAGACAGCATACGGATGGGATGCTGTGAGGATGAATTTCAGCAGAGAGTCTTTGAAAATCCGGATATGACGATTGACGAGATGAATCAGCTCCACGGCGAGCTCTATCAGGAGTATATGGGCTATCCCCTCTACTATGAGTGGATCGATATCCACCATCACTTTGAAACGCCTTTTTACTATATCAGCTATGCAACCAGCGCCGCCTCCGCTTTCGAGATCTGGGAACTGGCGCAGAATGACCGGGAAGCGGCTCTGACAGCCTACCGCAGCATCACACAAAACACCGTGAACAGCGGTTATCTGGAACCGCTGAAGGAAGCGGGCCTGAGCAATCCTTTTACCTCGGATATGGTTAAGAAGGTGGCTGACACAGTGAATAACAATTATCTGGAGAGAGTCAAGCGCGGAGGAAAGTAAGACCTCCTGACGCGCTGAATGGGTTTTTAGATAAGACAGAAAATAAGATAAGTCAACACAGAGACAGGCCGGGAACCTTTTTGCAGTTCCCGGCCTGTCTTTCTGTTCTTTACCCTCTGTTTTCATTGCCGTATGGCAGAGATATCTTCTATTCGTTTCTCTGCGCCGTATCCTCTGCCGTAACCTCTGAGGGCTTCTGCGTTTTCTGCCCTGGAATCGGCTTTAACGATGCCGTCTGAGACGATTTCACGGGCGGATTCAGGCGCACAGGCTGAATCGGCGTTTTGATCGGTTTCCCCTTCATAGAATTTCACTCCTCAATGATGGAACAGGCGGATGCCGGTGAAGGCCATCGCCATGCCGTACTTGTCGCAGGCCGCGATCACATTGTCGTCCCGCACAGAGCCGCCCGGCTCCGCAATATATTTGACGCCGCTCTTGGCCGCCCGGTCGATGTTGTCACCGAACGGGAAAAAGGCGTCCGATCCCAGGGCCACATCCTGCATTTTGTCAAGCCATGCCCGCTTTTCCTCCCTTGTAAATACGGCAGGCTTCTCGGAGAAAACCAGCTCCCAGCACCCGTCGGCCAGCACATCCTCCGGGTTGTCCCCGATATAGACGTCAATAGCGTTATCCCGATCAGCCCGCTTGATGCCCTCTTTAAAGGGCAGAGACAATACCTGGGGAGCCTGGCGCAAAAACCAGTTGTCCGCCTTGCTGCCCGCCAGTCTTGTGCAGTGAACGCGGGACTGCTGGCCGGCGCCGATGCCGATTGCCTGACCATCCTTCACATAGCACACGGAATTTGACTGGGTATATTTTAATGTAATCAGGGCAATCAGCAGATCTCTTCTCGCAAAATCCGGCATCTCCCGGTTGGCTGTCACAATATTGGACAAGAGAGCGTCGTTGATATCCAGCTCATTGCGCCCCTGCTCGAAAACAATGCCGAACACTTCCTTGCGCTCCACCGCTTCCGGCTCATAGGAAGGATCGATCTGAATCACGTTGTAATTTCCGTTCTTTTTCGACTGCAGAATCTTCAGCGCCTCCGGTTCATAACCGGGCGCGATCACACCGTCAGACACTTCTCTCTTAATCATGCGGGCTGTGTCCGCATCGCAGATATCGGAGAGCGCGATAAAATCTCCGAAGGACGACATGCGGTCCGCTCCTCTGGCTCTGGCATAAGCGCAGGCCAACGGCGACAGTTCTCCCAGATCGTCCACCCAGTAGATCTTTTTCAGCGTGTCGCTCAAAGGAAGCCCCACCGCAGCTCCGGCCGGCGATACATGTTTGAAGGACGTGGCGGCGGGCAGACCGGTGGCCTTTTTTAATTCCCGCACAAGCTGCCAGCCATTGAAGGCGTCCAGAAAATTGATGTAGCCGGGACGGCCGGACAGCACGTTTACCGGCAGCTCTTTCCCGTCTTTTCTGAAAATGCGGGAAGGCTTCTGATTCGGGTTGCAGCCGTATTTCAGTTCGATTTCATTCATGGATTCTCTCCTCCTTGGGTTTACTGGTAAGGCGCTTTCAGGCGCCGGTATGCTTGTTGACAATACGAGTCTCATATCCGCCGTCGGCAATGCGGATATAGCGGACAAAAAGCGACACTTTATTGTCCTCGTCCAGACTCTCCCAAATCATCTGGGTAAACGCATCAATGTCACCCGCGATCTCCACCGGTTTCGGCTCTCCCTCAAAGCTGGGCAGCGGATTCCCGTCGTGCATATAGGTATGAATCAGACGTCCTTTTCCGGCCGCCGGATTTTCATAGGCAAACGTATAGCGCAGGCAGGAGTCCGGGCTGCCGTGGTCGCTCTTTAAAATTGACATCGCATAATTAAAACGACCGCTCTCAATGTGCAGAATACCAGAAATACGAGGTGTATAGTTAGGTGCGTCCGGCTCAAACTCCCGGCTTCTCAAACTCTGTTCAAAGGTCATCTGATGATCCATGCCGTCATAAATCGTATCGGTCTGATCGCCGTTGGTCACGATGGTCTTATTGCCCAGCACCCGCACCGGCGCATAGATAATCAGACTGGGATCGGACAATTTTGCCGGGTCAAACGCCTGTGTCCGGATTCCCTGGCCGTCCTCCACAAAAATACGGTTCCGGCTGTTCTCGCTGCGTCCCATGATAAAATAGGCTGTCACCGCATAAGCGCCGTCCGCCGAACGCCCGATGACAATTCCCCTTCCGGGATATGAGTTGGTGGATAGTTCCTGCTTCAATGCCTGCAATTCCATTGTTTTTCTCCTTCCGTGCTGTGGTATCAGGCCGCTGCCCCGTATTCCCCTAGGAAATAGCAGGAATTTCAGCACCTGCCTTTTGCCGGTTCTCTCTGCGCAAAAACGCCTGGGCACCACAAAAACAGGGTGCCCAGGCGGCCGGCTTTAACAGTACGTGCTTCCTGTGGTAAACTCCACGATCCGCCAGTCGCACGTCTCAGCTTTACTATAGGAGATCCCGGCGGAAAATGCAAGGGGTTTTTTAAGAAAAATGCGTGTGGCGGCGGCGGTATCCCTCGTTATCCTTCTGCGACAGCTCCGTTTCCACCTGTGCCAGCTCGTTTTCCAGCTTCTCCCGTTTCTTCTCGTCCTTTTCTGAGACGATCTTCTGCTCCAACTGTTCCTTTTTCTTTTTCAGCTTCTCGATCTCGCGGTCTACCTTGTCTGTGTTGGCTGTGCATTTTTCGGCCTTTTCCTTCTCTGGTTTCTCACTCGGATCGCTCTTGTTCTCCGGATCCTCCTCCAAAGCTTTTTCTTTCAGCGGCTGCGCGCCTTCTTCCAGCGCCTTAGCTTGTGGCTCGTATCGGTCGAAGTCAGGCTCCCATTTTCTTCCTTCCACAGCTTTTGCGCCGGCCTCTTTCTCTTCTCTCTCCCCCTCGTCCCTGCTTCCAATCCCGTTCAGCTCTCTCTCATCCTGCCATGCCCTTCTCTGAATGGTTTGTACTTCCATCTCTGACATCCTCCTTTTTTGTACCCATATCCGAAAACTACCGTTCCGATTCCATTGTATCATCTGCCCGGTTTCTTACAAGAGGTATGTCATGAGATGCGGCCGGGATGTTATGAAAGGTTTGCGAAAAGCCGGCGGCCTGGCCAAGACCTGCTTTCCGTTTTTAGAACTGTCCCTCTTCTCTCTGAATACACTCCAAAAATACCTTCCCATATTTTTGATACTTATGCTCTCCCACGCCGCTGACGGAAAGCATCTGCGCCCGATCTCTGGGCTTTACAACGCACATATGGATCAGCGTTTTATCGGAAAAGACAATATACGGCGGAACCTTCTCCTGTCTGGCGATCTCCGTGCGGACCTGGCGAAGCTTCTCAAACAGCCTCTCCTCGGCCTCTGTAAACGCCACTCCCATCGCACGGCTCCCCTTCGCCGCACTGCTGTTTTTCTCCTTGACCGGACGCTCCTGCTCTCTCGCCATCTTCATGACGACCGTACCGATCCCGTTTAAAATGTCCTTCGATTTCTCTGTCGCCCTCACCAGCGCATATTCATCGTTGGTGACATACAAGTACTCTTCCAGAACCAGATGCGTCAAAATTTGACGGAGCTTAGGCACCGGCATGTGCGGCAGCTTTCCGTAATAAGGGCTTTTTTCCATTCCGTAGCGGCGGATCTTCACCGTATCCGCGCCGCGCACCGTCTCCAAAAGCACTGTCGTGCCGTAACGCCCGCCGCACCAGACCGCCGTGCCAATCAAAGCTCTGGCTGCTTCGGTCACATCCACCGTCTCAAACTGCGTCAGGCAGTTGCTGCAGTTTCCGCAGTAATTGGAACCGTATTCCCCAAAATAGCGCAGAATATAGCTGCGCAGGCACTCGTTGGTAAAGCAGTACCAGGTCATTTTTTTGAGGCGCTCCCGGTCGCGCTCCGTCACAATGCGCTGCGTCACCGGGTCCAGCTCCTCATTGTCCTGGTTGTTGTCAATAAAATATTGGTTGGTGACGACGTCCTTTCCCTGATAAAAAAGCAGGCAGTCTGCCGCTTCTCCATCCCGGCCGGCCCGGCCCGCCTCCTGATAATAGCTCTCCATATTTTTCGGCATGTTATAGTGGATGACATAGCGGACGTTGGATTTGTCAATGCCCATCCCAAACGCATTGGTCGCAACCATGATCTGCGCCTGGTCATAGATAAACTCGTCCTGATTCTCGCGCCGCTCCACATCGCTTAACCCCGCGTGATATCGGGTCACAGAAAATCCGTCTCCGTGAAGCCGGCTGCAGATCTCCTCCACGGTTTTGCGGGTCAGGCAATAGACGATACCGCTGTCTTTCGGATGCGTCTCTATAAAATTTTTCATCGTGGCATAGGGATTTTTTGGCGACTGCACACTGAAATACAGATTTGGACGGTCAAAGCCGGTGGTCAGAACCGTGGGCTCCTGCAGCATCAGAATATCTATGATGTCATCTCTCACCTCCCTGGTAGCCGTGGCTGTAAACGCGCCGATCACCGGGCGGACAGGAAGCTGGCGGATAAATTCCACAATCTTCAGATAACTGGGGCGAAAATCCTGTCCCCACTGGGAGACGCAATGCGCTTCGTCCACCGCCACCATGGCGATTTTTGTGTGAAAGGCAAATCTCTGAAACTCTTCCGTCAAAAGCCTCTCCGGCGCCACATAGATAATTGTGTAGCGCCCCTGGGCCGCGTAGCTAAGCGCCTTATAATATTGCCCTGCCGTCAGAGAGCTGTTCAGAAACGCCGCGTGTACACCCGCCTCGTTCAGCGCCTTGACCTGATCCTTCATCAGCGAGATCAGAGGAGAGATCACCAGCGTCACTCCGTCCATAAGCAGAGCCGGGATCTGAAAGCATAGGGATTTCCCGGCCCCGGTTGGCATAATCCCCAGCGTGTCCCGGCCGGACAGCAGGCTGTCAATCAGACATTCCTGCCCTTCCCGAAACCTGTCATATCCAAAATACTGTTTTAAAACCTGATATTTATCCATCTCTCTGTTCCTGATTGTGATTTCCGGCGATGCTCTCCCGGCTCTTTTGGTATTCCGGCTGTTTTCCTATGTGCCGTTCTTGATCTGCCGCTCTTTTGTCCCCTGGCCGTACTTATGTGCGCGGTTCCCTTCTTGCGGCCATTAGGGGGCGTTCTCTCTTCATCGCGCGCAAAACCGCCTTGTTCTCCTCACAGACACGGTACGACTCCAGAGCCTTCTGAACCGCCCTGTGCCAAGTCTCCTCCTCCAGCGCCTCTCCCCGCAGATACGCCATCCCCTCCTGCGGGTATACCGCCAGAGCCGTCGCCGCGCACCAGGCCACGCCCATTCTGGCATAATAGCCCGGATGCTTCAGCCGTCCCATAACCGAAAATACCTGCTCACAATACTCGTCAACCAGAAAATGGCTCATCAGCATCACCGCCGCCACGCGCTGAAAAAACTCCTGATCCGACTCGATACAGCGCTGCAGCCAGGAAAATACTTCTTTCCGATTTTTTCTTGCTGTGGAGAAATTTTGGCAGAATGCATCGCTTACCATCCAGTCGTGAATCTGGGGAAGAAAGCCGTCCGCCGTCTGAAGAAGCGCGCCGATCTCATCCTTGGCGTAGCCGATGACAAAAGCCTTCAGCAGATCCTGCTCCAGATATTCGCAGGGTCCGTACTGCTCCATGAAATAACGGTAATCTTCCCTGGCAATCTTTTTTGCCATTGCCCGCAGTATGGGAACGCAGACTCCCAGAGCCGGTTTACTGTCCGGAACTACCTTTCGATAATAGGCCGCCTGGCGATCGGTCCTGCACTCACACAATTCCTCATTGATCTCTCTCCACTCCATATCGAATCCTTTCGGCGGCCTTGCCTGCTTCTTCCCATTCAGAGAACAAATTTTCTCTGCTCTAGCAACAGTTTATCGTTTCCGCGATAAAATTGCAAGCGATTTTTTTGTCATTCATCAAAAATACTCACGATCTCCCCATCCAGAATTCGATTTGTATTCTTTACGGCGCAGAAATTCCCGCACATGCTGCAGGTATCTTCCTTCTCCGGCTTTGCCTCCGCCCGGTAGCGGCGGGCTTTCTCCGGGTCCATGCTCAGAGCGAACATCGCTTCCCAGTCCAGCCGCTTTCTGGCCTCGCTCATCTGTTTGTCCCAGACGCTGGCGCCGGGAATTCCCTTGGCGATGTCGGCTGCATGGGCTGCAATCTTTGCCGCGACGATCCCCTCCTTCACATCGGCCGCATTGGGCAGACGAAGATGCTCTGCCGGCGTCACATAGCACAGAAACGCCGCCCCGGCCGCCGCCGCGATGGCTCCGCCGATGGCCGCTGTGATATGATCGTAGCCGGGCGCCACATCCGTCACCAGCGGCCCCAGCACATAGAAGGGCGCGCCGTGACACAACGTCTTCTGAATCTCCATATTGGCCGCAATCTGGTTCATAGGCATATGGCCCGGCCCCTCGATCATGACCTGCACATCCTTCTCCCAGGCCCGCTTTGTCAGCTCTCCCAGCGTGATCAATTCCTCAATCTGCGCCGTATCCGTCGCGTCGGCCAGACAGCCCGGACGGCAGGCGTCCCCTAGGCTCATGGTAATGTCGTACTCCCGGCAGATATCCAGAATCTCGTCATAATGCTCATAGAAAGGGTTCTCCTGCCCGCTCATCTCCATCCAGGCAAACATAATCGATCCGCCTCTTGATACGATATTCATCAGCCGCTTATTCTGTTTGAAGCGGGCTGCTGTCGCCTGGTTCATACCGCAGTGGATCGTCATAAAATCCACGCCGTCCTCCGCGTGCATCCGCACAATATCGAGCCATTCCTCGGACGTAATCTCCCCCAGCGGCTTATGGTAATAAACCACGGCGTCATAAATCGGCACCGTGCCGATCATGGCCGGGCATTCTGCCGTCAGTTTCCGGCGAAACGAACGGGTATCGCCGTACGAACTCAGGTCCATGATGGCTTCCGCGCCCATGCTGACAGCCTCCTGGACCTTTTCATATTCCATGTCCACATCCTTCCAGTCGCGGGATACCCCCAGATTGACGTTGATTTTCGTACGCAGTCCGGCGCCGATCCCGCTGGGATTCAAGCTGGTATGGCGCTTGTTGGCCGGGATAATGACCTGACCTGCGGCGATCTGCCCGCGCAGATCCTCCGGGTTCCACCCCTCTTTTTCTGCCACGATCTCCATCTGCGGGGTAACAATTCCCCGGCGGGCCGCATCCATCTGTGTTGTGTAATGTTCCATTCTGTTCTCTTCCTTTCCGATTCTTTTAGATTCTTTTAGATTCTTTTTGGTCCTTTTGGATTCTTCTGGTTTTTTTGGTAGACACACCCTGCGCAAACGGGATCAAAAAGCGGTGTGCAGAATAAGCACACCGCGCCGGTCTTTGGCCGAATAATCAGCAGGTTCCCTACGTTGGCATTATCCAAATCAGGTTATGGGTTAAAGCGATACAGCTTACTCTCAGCCTGCTTTTAGCAAGCACCCCTTTTGCGTTCTTAAATTGTTGTTGATTGCTGTTGGATTCCGAACTCTATCATATCACGAAGCGGGAAGGAGGTCAATGGGAGACGGGAAATGCGTTCTCATTTTCGCTTTCTTCGCTGTCTAAATGCTTTAATAGAATGATCTCCAGAGGTTCCCCAGGCAGCAGCAGAGAGCCGCAGTCTACATAACCGTTTTTCCGATAAAAGAACTGTGCCCTCTCATTTGAAAGCGTGGAGGTCAGGACCTGCTTGTATCGCTTTTTTAACATCTCTTTTTCCCAGAAATCAACAAGCTGCCTGCCGTATCCGTTTCCCCGATAACCCTCCAAAACATAGAGCATATTCATAAATGGAATATTATCCCAAAACAAATTATAACGCAGCCATCCGATCAAGTGTTCTGTATGGGTCAGGATTAAAACACGCCCTGCTTCTATAGAATTTTTCAATTCCATTTCGCTGATATGTCTGTCATGCTTCTGCAATATCGGCAAATCGTTTTTTTCTGCGTATCGGATCATATGGGGGGCGTCCTTTCTTAAATTCTATACGATAAGCTCTGTCCACAACAAGAGCCGGCATCCCCAAGAATAATCATACGATTCCCTTCTGGATGCCCTCTCTGGCAGACACTCTGATTATACCATATTCACACCGCATTTCACCCCAAACTTTTTTGGAAAGTGTTGCATCCTTTTTGGTTTCGCCCTATAATAACAGAAGTTTGCGGGATTCCTGCTTTTTTTCAAAATAGTAAAGTGGAATCGGATGATATGCTATTATTACAGCTACATACAAATAGGCTGCCATTTTATATAAACGGCGGATGTGAACCTACCATGTTTACATTTCTTAATGGCACGAAAGATGGAGGCTTTATCCTGATTGAAGATATGTAGCACTTACAAAAACAGCGGAAAAACCGGCTGTTTCTACGCGGTCAACACTGTGGTATAACGAGACCGCTATATAAGATAGGAGAAACAAACATGAGGTCAGAAAAACAGATTTTTGATACCATTTTGAATTTCGCTGACGCGGACGACCGGATTCGTATGGTTACGCTGGAGGGTTCCCGAACCAATATAAATATAGCGCCTGATGATTTTCAGGATTTTGATATAACTTTTTTTGTTACAGATATACAGAGTTTTACAGCAGATGATGAATGGCTGAATGTGTTTGGTGAGAGATTAATCATGCAAAAGCCAGAAGATATGGAGTTATTTCCCGCCGAAGAAAAGGGGTTTTCTTATCTGATGCTGTTTTGGGATGATGTTAAAATAGATCTGACTTTACTTCCGCTGGACTTGATCGACGAATATTTTACATGGGATAAGCTGGTAAAACTTCTGCTGGACAAAGATAACCGTATCGCTCTATCTCCGGTGCCAACGGACATTGACTACCATTTACAGCGTCCAACCGAACGAATGTTTGACGATTGCTGCAATGAATTTTGGAATACTGTGCCCTATGTCGTAAAAGGGCTGTGCCGCAAAGAAATTCTGTTTGCTATTGACCATATGAATGATATCGTACGAAAGGAATTGCTCCGCATGATTTCATGGCTGGTCGGCATAGAACGGGGATTTCATTTCAGTTTGGGCAAAAATTATAAATTTTTGAACCGGTATCTTCCCGAGGAATTGTGGAACCGGCTTATGGCCACTTACCGAATGGATTCCTATCAACAAATGTGGGACTCTTTGGAACAGTGCATGGCATTGTTCCGGGAAGTCTCGGCGCAAGCCGCACAGCGTCTAGGTTATCTGTACCCGCCATATGATGAAAAAATCAGTGAGTATGTCATTCGTCATAAGGCAAAATACAGCGCCGAACGGCCTCTTTGATATCAAATGGGAGGATAGGATATGAAATCCTTATCCTCCGACTGCCATTGTTACGATGCTACCGCACAAATTCCAGATCCGCTATTCGGATTTGCTCCGGCGTAAATTCTTCGATGGTATACCGCACAAAATATTTCTCCCCCTGCTTGAGATAAACTTCATAGCCGATCCATTCATCAAACGCTGTATTCTTTGGCGCTATCCTCTCGGCACCACATGTATTTTCTTGTGTACTTTCAATTTCTTCATAGCCCAGTCATAATGGCTTGACGTCGTGCTGACAAAGTAGGAGCCCAAAGCGTTCCCGCCTGTCCATGGATAAACTCCTTTTGAGAACAGCTCTTCATTAGAAAAGGTTTCCGCCAGCTTCATAATTTCATCATGGGATTTTTGAAGCATCGCTCTCGCATCGTCCAGCGATGTTTCTTGATGTTTTTTCCAAAACTCCAGGTTCATCTCCCCATAAGTTCTCCAGTTATAAGGCTCTGGAAGAAATGGTTTGCGGCCGCCGTTTTGATTGTCCTGCACCCAATGAAGCAGCAGATGATGCCATTCGTACAGATGGATGAGTACATCCCGAAGGTTTTTATCTCGTTTCCAGTGGGCCTCTTTCTTTTTCCCGTCACCAGAAAAATCAAAAGGCACAGACAGCTCCCGCTCTGTCAGACCCGCAATCAGCTCCTCCAGCTTTTTATAATTTGCGGCTGCTGCAGTCAATAAATCTTCCTTTGATGTTGGTCTGCTCATCATTCTTTTCCTTTCCATCTTCACTTTTTCTGTTCTGCTTGTGCCTACCATATTATCAAACAAACCCTGACATCTCCTGTCAGGGTTTGTTTTTTTCATATATTAATTTTGCCTGATTTGCCACAATTTCCTTCAGACCGGCAGGGGAAAGAATCTCTACCTGCGTTCCAAACGACAGCAGAAAACCGATCAGCCACGCGTCTTCCGGCATTTTTGCCGAGACGATCAAATCACCGTTCGCCTGCTGCTGCACCTGCGTTTTATCAAACTCATCGTAAACACGGTAAGCCATTTCCCTGGGAAAGCGAAGCGAAATTACACGATACGCATACGAACCTCCCTCCTTTTCTTCCTTGGATGTATTCTCCTGCTCTCTCCAAAGGCGGCGCGAAAACGTTTGATTCAAAATTTCCAAATCCAGAATCCGATTCAATTTAAATGTCCGCACATTCTGTCTCTCCATGCAAAACGCTTTCAAATACCATGCTCTTGCTTTGTAGGACAGCTTCCATGGCTGTACAATTCTTTCGCCAATCTCCCCGCAGCAGCCCGCATAGCGGATTTTCACCTGCCTGCCGCCAAGGATCGCTGATTTCAGCCGTTCAAATTTTTCATTGTCAAAGGCTTCGTTTCCCCATCTGGAAAAATCCACCTCCAGCCAATTTTCGCAGTGCAGATGAAATATGGCAGAAAGCTTCTGTAACGTCTGGCTGCCGCCTGTATTCTGCGCTGCGCTGATACTCTGTAAGGCCGTGAGAATCTCCTGCTTTTCCGCCTCGGACAGCACCGCTTGATCCAGTACAAAGTCATTCATCAGATGAATCCCGCCGTTTCTGCCGGCTTCCGCGTAAACAGGAATGCCGGCTCCGCTTAAGGCGTCTATATCTCTGTAAATCGTTCGGACGGATACCTCAAACTTTTCCGCCAATTCCGGCGCAGTAGCTTCTCCTTTATCCAGCAGATAGTACACGATCTGAAACAACCGGCTCCCCTGCATCGCTTTTTCCTCCTATTGCGGCCAAACCTCTCTCGTCGCCGCGTGCCGTATTGCCTGGCCTTTCCGACAGTCTGCCCCGCTATTTGCACCGGTATTCGCTTTGTCTCCACCTTCTTTGGGCCGCAAACAGCGTCACGCTTGCGCTGCCCGCGACAAAAAGCCATAAAAGGATGACCTGCAGCCAGCCGCTGCTCTCGGCCACGGCGCCGAAAGCGTAGGTGGATACGGCGCTGCCCACATAGGTAAAGGCATTCAGAAGTCCGGAAACAGTAGATACCATCCCCAGACCTGCAAAATATTTGGGAAGGCGGCTGATCAGCATCAGATTTACGCCGTATGTACAGCCGGTGATCAGCATCATCAGCAGGATACAGCACCAGAAACAGCGGCCATGCGCAAACAGCATCAGGACACAGCAGCCCAGCCCTGCCGCAAACAGGATGCCTCCGGTCAGAAGCTCATCTTTCAGTTTCCTGTACAGAGCCGACGCAAACAGCGTGCTGAATATACTGAACAGCGGTATGACGGCCGTCATCAGCACCGACGCCGATGTGTTGACGCCGAATCCTTCCATCAGATAAGCCGGCATCCACGTTGTGATGCCGTCCCGCAGAACCCCCATCAAAACGATGGCGAGCAGAACAGGAATGAGCGGTATGACGGTAAACAGGCTTGCAAAGTCAAAGGATCTTTTGGAGGCTGACGCAGGCGCTCGGTCCGGCAGATCTCTGGTATGGAAGTACCAAAAACAGGCGGTTCCCGCCGCGATGACCGCGGGCAGAAAGAAGGCGGCCTGCCAGCCCCAGATCAAAAGGCAGAGCGGTACAAACACATAGATGGCTATGGCCCCGACCGAGGAAGCCAGCGAGACCAGTACACTGCATTTTTGAAACCAAACCTCGTCCAACTGTTCCGCCATGAGCCGGACTAAGGGCGGCCACATCATGGACTGAAACAGACCGTTTACGCACCACACCGGCAGAATCACGTTCATCTGCGGGAAAACCGCTACCAAAATATTGCACAGGGCAGTTCCCAGCAGGCCGGTGAAAATGACTTTCTGGGGGGCGAGCCGGTCGCCTAGCAGGCCGCAGACCAACTGCCCGGCCCCATAGGTCAGAAAGCTTCCCGTCACCGGCAGCCCGGCCAGACTTTTGCTGATCTGTAAGGCGTTCTGCAGCTCGACCAGACAGGCCGCATAGTTCAGCCGGGTCAGATAACTCACAAAATAGGACATACAGCACAGAAAGCTCAAAAATCCCATATTCGGTTTGGAGATGCTTTTCTTTTTCACAGCAGACTTTTCCCTTTCCAGTCTTTCGGCGCGGGAACGCCTTCTAATTTTGTTATGGTGGGAGCAATATCGCAGATATTGACTTCGGGAAGCGCCTGGTTTGCAGGGAAGTCCTCCCCGATGCAGATCAGGGGAATCCGCATATCTTCCGGCTCTCTGGTTCCGTGCATGTACTCGTGTCCGCCGTGATCGGCCGTCACAAAAATCGTGTACTCCTCACAAAAGGCGTCGATCAGTCGGTGTATTTCATCCAGAGACCGCGCGCAGGAGCGAAGATACGCTTCGCTCATCCAGCCGCTCTCGTGTCCCGCGTGATCCGTATCGCCCAGATAGACAAAGGCAAAATCCGGTTTTTCCTGCGCGATATAGGAGAGCGCATTCTCCGTCACCATCTCATTTGCCTTCTCTGAACCCAGAAAATCGCCCGAGGCAAAAAAACTGTAGCACAAGGAGGAGGGGCGGGACAGATCTCTCAGTTCTTCCCAGTTGTAAAAAAAGGCACAGGTTCTGCCGTTGGCGCTCAGTTGTTCGCAGAGTCCGCTCACCGGGCGGCTCATGGGAACATAGGTATTGGTCAGAATTCCATGCCTCTTTGGCACAACGCTGTGAAACAGCGAGACGTGGCAGGGAAGCGTAACCGAAGGATATACGGTCTGCGCTGTCAGCGTATGGCTTCCCAGGCCAAGCAGAACGCTGCCGTACGGGTTGCCGCAGGCGGTTATGGCATCGGGTCTTAAGCCGTCGCATAAAATAAGCAGTACTTTCTGGTTCATATCTTTTTCCTTTCTTTTTTTCGGCTTCGGCAAAAAAGTCGGAGGCCGTTTGGCTTGAAACTATCTCTTGTCTATCGCCGGCAGGGCTCCCCCAGCCGTATTTTCAATCAGGAGGGAAGCTTTCTGGTACGCCCGGAAAATCTCTTCCGGCAGACCGGAATCGGTCAGATAGCGGTAAGCCGGTTCTGCCGCGCAGATTTTCAGGGGCGCATGCGACTCGAACTTACTGCTGTCCGCCAGCACATAGACCTCCTCGCTGATCCCAAGCATTGCCCGCTGGACTTCGATCAGCTCGCAGACATGGTCGCTGATCCCAAAATCCAGGGAAATACCGGAGGGCGTGAGAAAATATTTTTTGACATGAAACTGGCGGATCATATCCACGGTCAGATGGCTGTAAAAACTCTTTTCTTCCGGCTGAAAACAGCCTCCGGTCAGAATGATCCGGTTTGTCTTTGTTTCGGAAAAAATATGAAAGATTTCCAGCGAGTTGGTCAGCACCGTCAGGCTGTCAAACCGTCCAGCGAGAATTTTCGCCAGCTCAATCGCAGTGGAACCGGTGTCCAGTGCGATAAAATCTCCCTCGCAGATATGGGAACAGGCCGCCAGAGCAACGGCATGTTTTTCCGGCTGGCGCGCCCCGCTTCGCACCGCCAGATTCCGGTAGCTCTGCATCTGCCGGACCGTGACGGCGCCGCCGTGGACCCGCTTCAGCAGCCCCTGTTTTTCCATACTTTCCAGATCTTTTCGTACGGTTTCCAGGGATACCTGAAAAAGCGCTGTCAGCTCGCCTGTCGTTACCGAATGGTTTCGGCCTATCATTTCTGCAATCTTTGCTCTCCGCTCATCCGCAAACATCTCTCTTCTCCCTGTTCATCTGCAAATATATGCAAATAAAAACAATTATTTCCAATCATTCACAAGCTTTCACATATATTACAACAAAAAACCGGTTTCGTCAACCGGTTTTCCTCAAAAAAAATAAGCCGGCGCCGCCGCTTCTCTGCCTTTGATGCAGAGCGACATCGGCATGCCGGCAAATCTTTCAGGTGTATTGCGCGTGATATAACTGGTGATAAAATCCATTCATCGCCAACAGTTCCTCGTGGGTTCCCGTCTCCACAATATTGCCGTCCTTTACCACCAGAATCTGGTCGGCGTGGACAATCGTCGAGAGGCGGTGCGCGATGATAAAGCAGGTTTTGCCCTTCATCAGCGTGGTCATGGCTTTCTGAATCCGCTGCTCGGTCCGCGTGTCCACGTTGGAAGTTGCCTCGTCCAGAATCAGCATTCTGGCATTCAGAAGAATCGCCCTGGCAATGGTCAGAAGCTGTTTCTGCCCTTTGGAAATGTTGGTTCCTTCGTCGGTCAAAATCGTATCGTAGCCCTGGGGAAGCTGCATGATATAAGAATGGATTCCGGCCATGCGGGCCGCCTGCTCCACATCCTCCCTCGTGGCCCCGGCTTTGCCGTAAGCGATATTTTCATAGATGGTTCCCTCAAACAGCCAGGTATCCTGTAATACCATGGCGTACTGCCGCCGCAGGCTTTCGCGCGTGATCTCCCGGATATCGCGCCCGTCCACCTGTATGGTTCCCGCATCCGCATCGTAAAACCGCATCAGAAGGTTGATCAGGGTCGTCTTGCCGGCTCCGGTGGGCCCCACGATGGCAATCTGGCTGCCCGGTTTCACATCCAGATTCAGATCATGCAGAATTTGTTTTTCCGGATCATAGCCAAAAGACACATCCTTCAGGCTGACCCGCCCGTCCGCCTCCAAAAGCGCCAGGGCCTGCGGGTCATCCGCTTTTTCCGGCTCTTCGTCCAGAAGCTGAAAGATCCGCTCCGCGGCCGCCAGCGACGACTGCAGCTCACCCATGATATTGGCCACCTCGTTAATCGGACCGGAGAATTTTCGGGAATACAGCACAAAGGCAGAGATCTGTCCCAGGGAAATCTCTGCGTGCAGGTACATCAGCGCTCCCAGCATACTGACTAATGTCATGGACAGGTTATTCATAAAGTTGACGAAGGGACCGACCATGGCCCCGTAATAATCCGCCTGATAATAGGCTTCCACGGCCTCTTCGTTCATCTGCCCGTACCGCGCTTTTGTATTCTCCTCCTGATGATAGGCTTTCAGCGTCTTCTGCCCGGTGATCAGTTCTTCTGACAGCGCGTTCAGCTCGCCAAGCTTTTTGGAGCGGCGGCGAAACAGCGGCCGGGTCATCCCCGTGATTTTCTTTGTCAGAATCATGGACATGGGAACCGTCACGGCAAAGATCAGCACCAGTTTAGGAGAAATCAAAATCATGGAGACAAGGGAACCGCCCACCGTGATAACGCTGGAAAAGATCGCCACCAGATCCTGCGAGATACCAGAGTTGAGCGTGTCGATATCATAGGAAATTTTACTGATGATATCGCCGGTGGCATGCCGGTCAAAATAACTGACCGGCAGCGACAAAAGGCGGTTGAACACATCCTCCCTGAGCCGTATCGAAATCCTCTTGCTGACCTGTATCATCCACACCGACAGGATATAGGTCAGAACCGAGGAAAACAGATAGAACAAAAGCATCTGCACGCAGATGCGGCCCACCTGTCCCAGATCCACACCGCCCCCGGTCAGCCCTTTCTCAATCACGTCGATCGCCTGCCCGGACAACTGCGGACCGATCAGGGCAAACAGGTTGCCGCCCACCGACAAAACCAGCGCCACGGCAAACCCCAGGCGGTATTCCATCAGAAAACGCAGAAGACGGCGCAGCGTATGACGCCTTTTCTCCGGCGTCAGACTTTCGCCGCCTGCTTTCCCCGCTCCGGGTTTTCCGGCCATCCCTAGGCCCGGCCCCATGTTAGGTTTTGTGCCTGCCATCTCACATCACCTCCTGCCCTTTCGTCACGCCGGTCTGAATCTGCCAGATATCCTGGTAGATTTCACAGCTCTGCATCAGCTCTTCATGGGTGCCGTATCCAGCCACGCCGCCCTCCTCCAGCACTAAAATCCGGTCCGCATGAAGGACGGAGCTGATCCGCTGCGCCACAATCACCGACGTGGTATCGCTGAAATGTTCTCTCAACTGCCCCCGCAGAGCCGCGTCGGTCCGATAGTCCAGCGCGCTCATGGAATCGTCCAGAATCAATATGGACGGATGCGCGGCCAACGCCCGGCTGATCAGAAGCCTCTGCTTCTGCCCGCCGCTTAAGTCCGCGCCCTTCACCGCCACCACCGTATCAAACCCTTCGGCTTTTTCCCGGATAAAGGGTTCGGCCTGTGCGCAGGCCGCCGCTTCCCGTATCTGCTCCTCTGTCAGCTCCCGCCCAAAGCGGATATTTTCACGGATGGTATCCCTGGTAATAAAATCATTCTGAAACACCACGCCGAACAGACGGTGCAGCTCTCCCGCCGGATAGGTCCGCACATCCCGTCCGCCGATGCGCACCGCCCCGTCGTCCACATCGTAGAAGCGCTGCAAAAGCTGTATGACCGTAGATTTCCCGGAGCCGGTGGCCCCCAGAATTCCCAACGTCTCCCCCCGGCCCACGGCAAAGGATACGTCGCGCAGGTTCGGTTCTTTTTTGTGGTAGGAGAAGGTAACATGGTCAAATTCTATGTAGGGGGACGCTTCCCCGCCCGGCCTATCGGCGCTTTTTGAGCCGTTCTCCGGCCACAGACGGACCGCCTCCTCCAAAGCGACCGGTTCCAGATCCATCGGGCTGTCCAGCACCTGCGTGATCCTTCTGGCCGATGCGCTGGCGCGGGAATAGACGGACAGCATACGCGATACAAAGATAATGGCGTTGAGGATCAGCGTCACATAGCTGAGAAACGCAATCAGTACGCCGGGCTGTACGAGCCCTTTGTTCACCCGGACCGCACCGGCCAGGATGACCAGCACCGTTCCGGTATTCAGACACATATTGACGCCGGGACTTAACAGGCTCATCACCATGCCGGCCTTCTCTTCCTGCGCGGCGGCATCCCGGTTCTGCGCACAGAACTTGTTTCTCTCGTAATCCTCCTTGGACAGCGCCTTGATAATGCGTATGCCGGACACATCCTCCCGGACGACCCGCACATACTGATCGATCTTGTGCTGCAAGCTGGTAAACATGGGCACCCCGATCCGGCTCACAAAGTACAAAATTCCCACGATCACCGGCATCACAGCCAGCATCACCAGCGTCAGCACCGGGTCCAGAGTCAGCGTGATCAGAATTCCTCCCAGAAACATGATCGGCGCACGGACGCCCAGACGCTGCATCATTCCCAGCATCTGATGAACGTTATAGGTGTCGGTGGTGAGGCGTGAGATCAGTGACGGCAGCGTAAAACCGTCGATCTGGCGATTGGACAGATACAAAACACGACCGAACAGATCATTGCGGATCTGTTCGGTAGCGTTGCGTGATACCAAGGAAGCCATACGGTTGGCTGTGATATTGAAAAGCAGGGCTACGACCGCGCAGAGAAACATGACGCCGCCCCAAAGGTATATCCGCCCGGCATCGCGCAGGGGGATCACATGATCGATCATATAGGAGAGAATCCATGGAATCGCCAGCTCCACAATGGTACCTGTAAATTTGATCGCCAGGCCCAGGGCCATGCGCAGCCGGTACGGCTTCAGATAACCGAAGATCCGTCTCATTGCCTGTCCATCTTCTCCAGAAAATTCTGCAGCCGGCTTCTGGCCTGTGCAATCTGCGCTGCTTCCTGGCTGTCCAGCGCTTTCTCAAACAGATTCAGCTCCTGCTCGATTATAAGTCTCTTATTGCCGATGTTTTCTTCATAAAGCCGCTCCCCCTTGAGCAGAAGCAGCTTGTTCTCCTCCTGGTCTCTGGGGTGGATCTTCAGATAGGACAGATCCGCCAGGCGTTTCTCGATCTCCTCGTCGCTCATCTGCGTGAACTGGCTCTTGATGACCTGCCGCACGGTTTTCCCTGTGGATACCACCTTGACCACAACCTCCAGAATCGAGTTAATGTCATAGGTGTAGGTCACATCCACCGGCTCTTCCCCTGCTTTCGCCTTCGGGATCTCAATCTCCAGTTGGCCCAGACTCAAATTGTTGCGGGCAAACCGGCTCTCCCCCTGCAGAATCTGTACGGTAATGCGCGTCTGGTTATCTCGGATCGTGTACATCCGCTCGGTGCGGCTCGCCGGAATCACCGTGTTGCGCTCGATAATCGGACAGTAATGGCCTCCCTCATAGCGGCCTTCCTCCACCTCACGCACTACCTCCGTCCCCAGAGTGAACGGGCAGACATCGGTGAGAATCACCTCTCGAATGGCGTCGTTGCGCTCCTTCATGGCTGCCTGGATCGCCGCGCCCAAAGCCACCGCCTCGTCGGGATTCACCGACGCATCCGGCAGACGGCGGAACAGCTTTGCCACAAAATGACGGATCATCGGCATTTTGGTGGCTCCGCCGACCAGAACCACCTTATCAATCTGATTGAGTCTCACGCCGGCGTCGCTTAAGCTTCTCTTGATCGGCTGGCGAATCCGATCCAGAAGCTCGCTGCAGGCTGCCTCATATTCCGGCGCGCTGATGGTCTGCTCATAGGTCTTCTCCCCATAGCGAAAGGAGAATGTGCAGACGTTGGACTGGCTGAATGCCTTCTTGCACTCTTCCGCCCGATAATACAGACTCTCCAAGGACTTCAGATCCAACTCCATGGGATTGAGTCCCTGCGTGTCGCAGAATAGTTTGATCAGCACATCAGTAAAGTCCTCGCCGCCCAGGAAATTGTCCCCGGCCACCGCGCGGACCTCCAGAATATTTTCATACAATTCCAGAATCGACACGTCAAATGTGCCGCCGCCTAAGTCAAAGACCAAAAAACGTGTATTTTTATTTTCCTGATACAGACCATAGGCGATGGCCGCCGCCGTAGGCTCACTGATAATCCGCTCCACCTTCAGTCCCGCCAGCTCGCCGGCCCGCTTTGTCGCCCTGCGCCTGGCGTCGTTAAAGTAGGCCGGAACGCTGATCACCGCCTCCGTCACCTCCTCGCCCAGAAACGCCTCGGCGTCCTCCTTTAAGGAGCGCAGCACAAAGGAAGACAACTCCTCCGCGCGGTATGTTTTGCCGCTCAGGGAGAATTCCTTGTCGCTCCCCATACTTCTCTTGAACACGGAGGCCGCGGTCAGGGGATAGAGGCGCATTCGCTCCTGCGCCGTCTCTCCCACATAAATCTGCCCTTCCTCGTCGATGCTGACCACCGAAGGCGTCAGATTTTTGCCCAGCCGGTTGGGGATCAGCTTTGCCCCTTCCGGCGTAAAATAAGCCGCCAAACTGTTGGTCGTTCCCAAATCAATTCCAATAATCATTCCTTACCATTTCCTTCTGTTCTCTAAATAATACTTGCAGACAATGCTGTTCGGCTTGATCTCCAGACAGCGGCGCAAAAAGCGCTCCGCCTCTTCAAACCGTTTCTGATGAATCCTCACCAGTCCCAATCCCAAATATGCCTCAAAGCAGCCGCCGTAATGACAGAAATCACAGCGATGGCATTTTATCATTCGCTCAAAATACTGCTCGGCCCGGTCTGGATCGCCGCCGTACAGATACAGCTCGCCCAGGTTGTACAGATAGGACGGTGCAGAGGCTTTCAGACCGATATAACTCTCCTCGCCCTGGGGCAGCGATTCCAGAACCTTCTGCGCCCTCTGGAAATAGCTGTCTCTCTCCTTCTTTTTCTTCAGATGATAACAGGTTTCCACCATCAAAATCAGCGTGGAGAGAGTTTCCTTGCCATCCTCCTGCTCGTTGGCCAGGTGATTCTGCAGAATGCCGAAGGCCGTCTTATAATCTCTGGCCACGCCGACCAGATGATCCGCATACTTTTTCTCAATCCACCGGTCGCCCGGGTATTTCTTTAACAGTTTCTTATAGCGCTTCTGTGCTTCCCGCATATCGCCCAGGCAGGCGTAATCGTCCGCAATCTCCACCATCGCCTTCTTGGAGCGGGAATCCTTATCCTGCAGATATTTCTCATATTCCTGTATCGCGTCCCGATAGCGGCCCATCCGCTCATAGATCTCCGCCCGATCCATATAGAAGGAGGCGCGCCCCGGAAAGATCTTTTCATTTTCTCCCATACATTTGAGCGCTTCCGGAAAACGGCCCAGCACCAGATAAAGAACCGCCAGGTTTTTCCAGGGAAGAATGCTCTTATCCTCCTCGGAAAGCAGCTCGATGGCCTTGCGGTAATACTGCTCGGCCTCCTCAAAACGATCCAGATGCTGGCAGTTCACACCGGCGTTATTCTGCGCGTACAGATTATCCGGCTCCAGCTCCATGGCTTTCTTATAATCCTCAATGGCCTCCTCCAGCGAATAAATATCGCTTAACAGCAGTCCTCTCTCGATATGGTAATACGCCGTAGGACGAAGCTTCAGAAGGTGATCCGCCAGCTCTCTCGCCGGTCCGTACCAGGCGATATCCCGCTCGTCGTTCATACGATCCTGATAGATATGCATCAGGCGGGACAAGGCGCGGATGTCGTCGCTGTCCTCGGCTAAGATCTTCTTATAGAGATCCTCCAGCCCCTCCTTCTTTCCGCTCTTTTCCAGGCAGTCCGCCAACTGACCCATGATCACCGTATTGTCGGGCTGATTCGTCAGAAGCTGCCGGTAAATATCCTCCGATTCCTTGTAATTTTGCAGGCCCTTCAGGATACCGGCCTTGGCATAGCGCAGTCCGTCCTCGCCGGGAAAACGGCGCAGCGCTTCGCTGACGATGCTCATCGCCTCCTGCCAGTTTTTCTCATCCATATAGCAGAAGACCAGCTCTTTCCAGACGTCCGCCTCCTCCAGAGGATCCTCTCCGGTCTCTGGCTCTCTCTGCGGATCGGCGTTCTGAATCCAGTCGATCACGCCGCGGCACAGCTCCTTGGGACGCTGCAGTTCTTCGCTGTCCTCCGCCAGATACCGCAGATTTCTGGCCTCATAATAATCCAGCTCCGCACTTCCCAGCCCCTGCTTTCTGGCCGCCTCGATCACTTCCATCGAATTCTTATACTGTCTGTAATAGTAAAAGACCTTGGCCGCCATCAGATAGGGCGGCAGATACGCGGCATAAATCTCCACGGCGCGGTGGTAATCGTCCACCACCGCCTGCGCCCGGTGCATCCGGTAGCTGCATTCCTCCCGGCACACATAGGCCGGCATATACTGTTCATTGCGATCAATCAGCCGGTCGCAGGCGTCGGCGCTCTCCTCGTACCGCTCCATCTGGCACAGAAGCTGTGCCTTGGCCATCATGTAGGACTGCAGCATATCCTCATCCTGTTCTCTGGCGATGGATTCCTCGTACTGAGTCAATGCCTCTTCCCTGCGATTCGTCTCCTGGTAGCAGAAGCCGATCGCATAATATGTGTAGCCGATCCGGCGTTTCTTTCTCTTCAGCTCCGGATCGTCGCTGTCCGGCATCTCCATCATCCGCTTCTGCCATTCCATAAGAAGCGGCAGAGATTTCTCATAATCCTTCAGCATCAGATAGGTGCGGCTCAGCATATTGCAGTAATCCAGGCGATGTTCTTCCGGCAGGGGACGCTCATTCAGAAGGCGGATACACTCCTCGGCGCACTCCTCCTGGAAATAACACCATCCCAGCTCCACCCGCTCATTCCAGTCCTCCGGATTCTCTTTCAGGCGCTCCTCCATCTCCGGAATCAGATGGCTGTTGGTCTGACGCATGGCGTCCAAAAGCTGCGGGTCGTTCTTGCTGACATCCAGCAGATCCATGATGCGCTCCTTGGCCGCGGTCCACTCGCCGGCCTGCATCTCACAGCGCATCATGCCGACGCCGGCGGGGTAATTATCCGGCTGCATTTCCAGAAGATGCGCGTAGATGGCGCGGGCTTCGTCAAACCGGTCCAGAAACTCTTCGGCCGCGCCGCACTGCAGCATGACATACGGATTCTCGATATCCTGAAGCGAAAGCTGCGCCAGCCAGTCCTCCGTCTCCTCCCGGTTGCGCCGACGTCTTGCCAGACGCAGGCGCTCCACATCCATAAAGGGATGATAGATTCCCATCTCCTCCAACTGCTTCAGCAGATCCTCCGCCTGCGAAAGCATCTGAGAAAGGGTCTTTTCCCCGGCTTCTTCCGTATCCTCCTCCGACTCCGTTTCTTTCTGTCCCTCTGTATCGGACTGTGCTTTCTCCCCGTCGGACAAAGTCTCTTCCTCCCTGCTGTCCTCATCGGCCGCGGACATACAGCCGTCCGTCAGCCTCTTTAACTGCAGATAGGCATTGATAAACTGGTCGTAAGGGCCGTCATCCGCTCCGTCAAACAGCCGGAAGTCAATAAATCCTCCATTCTCAATCTCAAAACAGATAAAATTGATAAAGTCTCTCGGAAACTTCTCCAAAAGCTGCTGTTTCTGTTCCCGAATCAAAAACTCCTTGTCAAACAGCTTCCAGATCTCCTGCGGCAGACGGAAATGCGCCATCAGAAAAACCAAAAAGCGCTCCCGCACCTCGTCCGCCGTATCCAGAGCCTGACACAGATCATCCTGCAGAAGCTCCTGCCACTCATTTCGCGATGTACGCTTTTCCAGGGAATTGTAGACTTCTGTCACCCGCTCCAGCCACAGCCCAATCGGTGAAGTATCCCTTTCTTCCGATTCCTCTGTCTCCTCCTCGGCGGCATATTGCATGGCCTCCTCATACGCCTGGCGCAGACGCTGAAACCCCTGCGGATCGTCCTCCGGATTGACATGCACCAAAAGCCTCCGGTACGCCGCCTTGATGGCGTCCGGATCTTTGGTTTCCTCCATCTGCAGTATATGAAAGATTTCCCGTGTTTCCATTTCTTTTTCCTCTCTTTCCTGGCCGCCTGCCTAACTACTGCGGAATCTGCTCCCGCACTGCACGAATCGCTTCCTGCAGTTGATTATCCTCCTCTAATTCCACCACGGCTTTCTCTCTGAGTGCTTCGTCCAGCTTCACCTCCACGTCCGGATTCAGCCCGGTTCCATGGATATTGCGTCCGGAGTGGATATAGTAATCTGCCACCGTCAGCTTGACGGCTCTGGTTCCATCCCGGTTGGATGTGTAGGTATTCTGCATGATCCCCTTGCCGAAGGTCGTTGTTCCCACGAGAATTCCCACGCCGAAGTCCTGCACATTTCCGCTGAATACCTCGGCGGCGCTGGCCGTGTTGCCATTGACCAGAACCGCTAACGGCACATCCAGCGCGGCGCTGGCATCCGAAGTGTATTCCAGATACCGGTTTCCCTTCTTATCCTTCGCGTAGAAAATGATACCTTCCGGCAGCATATAGTCAAGCATCTCCTCCACCGCGGACAGCAGCCCGCCGCCGTTGGAGCGCATATCAATGACAAGTCCCTTCATTCCCTGCTGCTTCAGCTCCTCAAACGCCGCCTTAAACTGAGCCGGCGTCACCGCGTCAAAGGAAGCCACCGCAATATAGCCGATCTCTCCCTCCAGCATTTGATGCTCGACAGTATTCACTTCCACCTGACGCCGTTCCACATCAAAATGCAGAAGGCCCTGTGTGCCCTCCCTTTCCACAGACAGCCGCACGGTAGTGCCCTCAGCTCCCTTGATCATTGCCACAATCTGCTCCAGCTCCATCTTTGTGATATCCATGTCGTTCACCGCACAGAGAATATCACCCGGCAAAAGTCCCGCCTCGATGGCTGGAGATCCTGTATACGGCTTCACAATCGTAATGACGCCGGTCCGCTTATCCTGGGATACCACACAGCCGATTCCGTAATACTCTCCCTCGGTCTGCGTCGTAAAAGATTCCAGAGCGCTTTCATTATAATACACGGAGTACGGATCATCCAGCGCATTCAGCATCCCCGCCAGCATCCCGTCCTGCATCTTCTTGATATCATAATCATATAGAAACGTCTGATCAATCTGGGCATAGATCCTGCATACCTCATCCATAAAATCTTCCGACAGAACCCCTGCGCCCGGCCTGTAATCCCCTTTTCTCCTTGTAATATCATGCCGGACCCATAATACAGTTCCGGCTATGGCGGCAAAAATCAAAAGGGTACAGCCAATTCCAGCCAGCATCCCTCTGCGGTAAATACTCTTGGCAGTTCTCCTCGAGTCCCGTTCCGGTTCCAGCATCTCCTTCTTCTCCGGCTTCTTCTCTAATTCCTCCTCCATCGATCCTCCTCACCTTTGTTTCGGACGGAGAGACTCCCCGTTCTCAGCCTTTGGATAACATTATAATACAAAATCATGGAAAATAACAGTAGATATTCATGGAGATTTGGTGAAATTCATACGATCTTAGAAGGGATCGCGGCAGGAAATAGACGCCCTGCCGCTTTTATGCAGGGCGTCCAAACAAAAACTCTCAGAAAAGACCTCTCGGATCACGTCATCATGGCGCCGTCTACCGACAGAATATTTCCCGTAACGTAACTGGCCATATCGCTGGCCAAAAACAGGAACGCATTGGCAATATCCTCCGGTTCGCCAATCCGGCCCAGGGGAATCCGCGCGATCATGGGCTGTATCATTTCATCGGGCAGCGCCGCCACCATATCGGTCTTTGTGATACCGGGGGCAACCGCATTGACGCGAATATGGTCTTTGCCCAGCTCACGGGCCAGGGATCGCGTCAGACCGTTGACCGCAAATTTGGACGTCGGATAACCGCTGCCGGAGGGCTGACCGTACAGGCTGACCATGGAGCTGGTATTGATGATGGAACCTCCGCCCTGCTCCCTCATGATACGGGCCGCCGCCTGCGCGCAGACAAAAACCGCATTGACATTCAGATCCATGATATCCTCAAATTCGCCGGGCTGATATTCATAGATACTCGTTCTGGAGGATACGCCCGCGTTGTTTACCAGGATATCCAGGCTTCCAAACGCCGCTTTTACCTGGTCAAACGCCTGGGCTACCGCCTGCGCGTCAGTCAAATCGGGCCAAAGCCCTATGACCGGATAGTCCGGATTCTCTTCCTTCAGAGAGGCTACCGCCTTCTCTGCGGTTCCCTGGCGCGAGCCAAAAAGCGCTACTTTGGCGCCGTTGTCCAGAAACGTCTTGACGATGGCATAGCCGATGCCTCTGGTTCCGCCGGTAACAACTGCTGTTTTGCCTTTTAACATGAAAGCACCCCTTTCTTGTGAAACAATTATTTATATAATCATACTTTAGAATCAGGGGATTGTCAACGGGTTCTTTCTGTTGTATTTTGGGAAATGGCTGTGTATAATATAGAAAAAACAGACTCGAAAAAGGAGTGAAAAAGAATGCGGATCTTGGTGGCAGGACTGCCAGAAAAGACAAAAAATTATGTGGAGGCGCTGCACGCCACAGGAATGGAAGCGGTGGTCGGACTGGACCTGAAAGAAGCCGGCCGGATGAATGGACTGATTCTGCCCGGCGGAGCAGATATCGATCCGGCCCGTTACGGGCAGGCATTATGCGGTTCCCGCGGCATCGATCCCGAGCTGGATCAGGCGCAGTTTGCCGCTCTGGCGTGTTTTCTGCAGATGAGAAAACCGATACTGGGAATCTGCAAGGGACACCAGATCATAAATGTACATTTTGGCGGCAGTCTGATTCAGGACATGAAGAACAAAGAACGGCACCGTGCCGAACCGGATGACCAGGTACACCTGACGCATGTGACGGCGGACTGCTGGCTGGCCGGATTGTATGGAACGGATTTTTCCGTGAACAGCGCCCACCATCAGTCCGTTGACCGGCCGGGAGACGGACTTTTCGTGATTCAGAAGTCGGATGACGGCGTGATCGAAGCGCTCTCCCATCCGGATCTTCCCATCCTGTCCCTGCAATGGCATCCGGAACGGATGTGCAGAAGACACCGGCGGAAGGATACGGTGGACGGAATGGCTGTGTTTCAGTATTTTGGGGAATTATGCAGGATGCAGGAATAATTTTCAAATACAGTACAAAGAGAGAATGCTCTCGACAACTCTGAAGGCTCCTGCGCCATCGACAACGGCTTTCTGTCTCTCTGCCGTCTGAACACGCTTGTCATAATCGCCGGCCAGGTTTACTGCCTCCTTCAGTACAATCCCGGCCAGATCTTCCCCCAGGACCCGAATATCCCCTGCACAGCGTAAAAGCTGCTGCCCGGCAAATCCGTCCGCCCCCGGTATCTGATTATCGGCCAGAATATAGGTCACAGCCGGCGTCTGTGTCGCACATAATTCGTAGAGGGTTGAACCTGCCGCCGAAACCGCCACATCGCAGGCGCTCATTAACGGCTGCATATGAGAGACATTGCTGTGGAGGATCAGAAACGGATGAGAGGCAGCAAGCCCCTCCAGCTCTTCTCTGTCGGGGTTCATAGCCCCGATCACAAAATGAAACGCAAATGCCTGAAAGCTCTCCTGTTTTTGGATGATACAGCGCGCCAGCTTCAAAGAGACATGTTCCGGATCGGAACCTCCGGTGGAAATCAGAATGTTCTGCGCCTGTCTCCTCACCCTCCTGTCGGGCAGGTTCTGAAATTCAGCGCGCAGAGGCGCATAAGCCGTCCCCAGCAAAAAGCGGGGCGGCGCGATCTCTGCCGTCTGATATAACGCTCTGTAGCGGGACTCCTGAGCCGGGCCATAGATATTATAATTCAGAAGGAGACCGCAGGGGTAGGGAAACGCCATGACATCGTCGATATAGACCAAGACGCTGTTCTCCGCCTGACAGGATTCCTGTAAAGCGGCGAGATAGGCCGGCGTTACCTGATAGGAATCCACAACCAGAGCCGCCGGCCGGCGGCGTATCAGCTTCTGCATTCTGTCGGATTCGGAGAACATGTCCGTATAGTCCGTCTGCAGCACCAGGACTTCATGCCCGTTTTTCTCCACTGTCTGGGCAAAATTCCCGTCCGCCATGACAAACAGGCAGCGCTGCCCCTGCTTTCTGGCCGCGTCCGCGATGGAGAGGCAGCGCATGATATGGCCGGAACCGATCTTGGGATTGCCGTCCGCACGAAAAAGAATCGTTGCCCTGTCCTTTGGGCCTTCTTGCTGCCCGAATGCCATCGCGTCCTTCTCGATTCTGCGGCTTCCACTGTACATGATGTTCCATTCCTTTCCGATGCGGCTCTTTTTAGAACGCCGATTCCGATGACAGAGCGACCCGTTCTCGTTTTGCTCTTTCGTCTGCGTTATCCAAGCTTTTGATCTATTATATCTGAAAAGCCTTTCCAAAGCAACGGATTATTTTTTTCCGGCAATGGGCAGCACGCTTTCGCACAGCCCGTATACGCTAATCTCTCTGATACAGATCTCTCGTATATACTTTCTCTATCACATCCGCCAGGCAGGTGTCATATCGATTTGCCAGAATCGCCTGCGACACTCGCTTAAATTCGGTCAGATTATGGGTTACTTTGCTTCCAAAAAATGTACTTCCGTCTTCCAGAGACGGCTCATAGATCACCACCGTGGCCCCTTTGGCCTTGATCCGCTTCATCACTCCCTGAATGGAGCTCTGGCGGAAATTATCGGAGTTGCTTTTCATGGTCAGACGATACACGCCGACAATGCACTGCCGCTCCTGTCCCGCACGGAAATCTCCCCGGTTAAACTCGTCGTAATAGCCGGCCAGCGCCAGCACCCGCTCCGCGATAAAATCTTTCCGGGTCCGGTTGCTCTCCACAATGGCTTCGATCAGATTTTCCGGTACATCCGCATAATTTGCCAGAAGCTGCTTGGTATCTTTTGGCAGACAGTAGCCGCCATAACCAAAGGACGGGTTATTGTAGTGAGAGCCAATCCTGGGGTCCAGACATACGCCGTCGATTATCTGCCGGCTGTTCAGCCCTTTCATCTCCGCATAGGTGTCCAGTTCATTAAAATACGAGACGCGCAGGGCCAGATAGGTATTGGCAAACAGCTTCACCGCCTCGGCCTCCGTAAATCCCATATATAATGTATCTATATTTTCTTTGACCGCTCCTTCCTGTAAAAGCCCGGCAAAGGTATGCGCCGCCTCCCAAAGCCGTTCGTCTTCCCGATCTGTCCCGACGATGATCCGGCTGGGGTACAAATTGTCATAGAGCGCTTTCGACTCGCGCAGAAATTCCGGGCTGAACAGGAGGTTCTTTGTTCCGAATTTTTTCCGGGCACCCGATGTAAATCCCACCGGGATCGTAGACTTGATCACCATTACCGCGTCCGGATTACAGGCGGACACCTGCTGTATCACCTCTTCCACCGCGCTGGTATCAAAGAAATTTTTCTGGCTGTCGTAGTTGGTGGGAGTGGCTATGACGACAAAATCCGCACGCTTGTACGCCGCCTCCCCGTCCAGCGTGGCAGTCAGGTTTAAATCCTTTTCCCTCAGATATCTTTCGATATATTCATCCCGGATCGGAGAACACCGGCGATTGATCTGTTCTATTTTTTCCGGAACGACGTCCACCGCCGTTACGCTGTGATGCTGCGCCAGAAGCACGGCGATGGACAGGCCGACATAGCCGGTGCCTGCGATTGTTATGTTCATTGATTGATTTCCCCTTTCTCGTGCCTGATACTGCTTTGTGCTGCTCAACCGTCGATATCGAGGAAAAATGCTCGGATCTCCCGCTCCATTTCAGCCTCCAGATCCCCGCCCGACAGCCACACCTTTGTAAATCTTACCGTTTCTTCCATACATCGATCCATATGCCACACAGGATGCCAGACAAATAAGTTCTTGATTTTACTGCAGTCCAGTTTGAGAAAATTCGCTTCGTGGGGCGCGCCTGGCTCTGCCTGGTTTATCCATTCTGCCGCCGGCCACGACAAGGCTGTTTCACCGCCGGCATTCCATTTCTGGCAGAATAAATCTGCCAGCCTCCCTGTCGTCACACAGTCACAATCATCGGGCCCGACATTGTAATAACCAGCATATTTCGCCTCCTGATACTGTTTCATCGCTATGAGCAGATACATATGCAGCGGTTCCAGCACATGCTGGTAAGGCCGCGTCGAATGCGGATTGCGGACCGGAATCTGCGCTTTCTCCCTATTCAAGCGATATGCCATCTCCACGGCACGAACCGCGTCCGGTATGATGCGGTCATTGGCAAAATCTCCGCCTCCGATTACATTGCCTGCTCTGGCCGTGCTGATTCTCACCTCGTTTGCGTCAAAAAAAGAAGCCTTGTAGCTGTGTGTCACCAACTCGCTGCAAGACTTGCTGTTGCTGTAGGGGTCAAAACCGTCCAAAGGCTCATTTTCCCGATAGCCATATTCCCATTCCATATTTTTATATACTTTATCTGTCGTGACATTCACCACGGAGCGAACGCCGTCAACTGTGCGGACACATTCCAGAACATGCACCGTTCCCATCACATTTGTGGAATAAGTAAAGACCGGGTCTTTGTAAGAATCCCGTACAATGGGCTGTGCCGCCAGGTGAAAAACGATTTCCGGCCGGTATTTCTGAAAGGTTTCCTTCAACCCCGGCAAATCTCTGATATCCCCTGTAATGTGATGAAAATTCCCGCTGTTTTTTACGCCGGACAGCGCAAATAGATTCGGCTGCGTACTTGGTTTTAGCGCATACCCCGTCACCTGTGCGCCGAGACCAAGCAGTACTTTGGTCAACCACGTTCCTTTAAATCCGGTGTGGCCGGTAATCAAGACCCGCTTATCCTTGTAAAAAGAACGGAATTCTGTTTCTCTTCTATCCATTTATAACCTCCTATCGAAAAACCCACAGCTTATTCAGTAGAAAATTGATGGGTATTGTAATCAGCAGGCTGAAAACCGGAGCGATTTCCTTTGAGACAGCAAACCGGTCAATCCACAGATACAGCAGAACATTCTGAAGAAATACGCCGGTGAACGAATAACTGATATAGGTTTTTACAATTTCTTTCCATACAGGCCGGTCTTCCTTTCTCTTTTCCTGAAAGGTAAAGCGCCGGTTCCAGTAAAACGACCACAATACGCTCAGCACAAACCCGACTAGAGAACTGACCAGATAATCATATCGGGAAAACCAGCCTAGGCGCCCAAACAGCCAGAGACACCCCCTGTAAATCGAATAGGAAATCAGGGTGTTCGACACGCCGACCATCCCAAACCGGATAAACTGTTTCATTGCCTTTCCCTCTCTTTTTCATCGGGAAAATTAAGCCGCTCCTCCTCGATCACAAGAGGCCGGTTCATTACCCTCTGGTTGATACTGAGGATATATTCTCCCATGATACCCATAAAGATCAACTGTACCGCACCCAGAAAAAACATGCCGACCAGAATCGGTGCTGTGCCCGCCACAAAAGAATCCCAGTACAGAAGTTTTAACACCAGATAAACCAAGGCAATCGCCACGCTTCCCATCGAAATGGCAAAGCCGACAAAGGTTGCCAGCCGCAGGCCGATTTTAGTATATGAGGTTACACTGAGCATGGCAGCGTCGTACAGGCGCATGAAATTATTGCTCGTTTTCCCGGCCCGTCTTTTCTGCTGTTCATAGGTTACACTTGTCCTGCGAAAACCAAGCTCCGCCACAATACCGCGCAGAAAAGGCGTCGGATCTTTGAGATTCCTAAGCACCTCTATAAAATCCCGGTCGTATAGGCCGAAGCCGGTAAAATGCTCAATTTGCTCCACGTCCGAAAAACGTTTGATGATCTTATAGTAACAAGAGCGCAGAAAATACATCACCCGGTTTTCTTTGCTGGAGGTTTTCTGGGCCACGACGATCTTGTATCCCTTTTCCCACTCTTCGACAAAGCGGGAAATCATGTCAACCGGGTCCTGAAAATCTGCGCACATCAGGATCGTACAATCCCCCTGTGTCTGCTGAAGACCATAATAGGGAGAATTAAACTGTCCAAAATTTTTTGCGTTGAAGATCGCCCGGATTCTCTTGTTCTCTTTGCAGATCTCTCTGAGTTTTTCCCTCGTAGAATCGCGGGAATCATTGTCAATAAAAACAATTTCATAATCATACCCGGAAAGCTTTGTATGAAATTCTTTCTGTATCTCCTCGGAAAGAGGAATGACATTCTCCTCTTCGTTATAAGTAGGAATCAATATGCTTACTGTTTTCAAACCGGTTTTCCTTTCCGCTTTCATCCTCTGTCTTGCACTTCCTTTTGTTTCTGCCTTTGATACGCTATCATATCGGCAATTCCTTCCTGAAAAGGTATCTCCGGAACAAAACCGAGATCACGCCGGAGAGCCTGTGTATCCGCCTGCAGACCGAAGATCTCCCCCGGATCGGTCTCGGAGGCAAAGATACATTCTGCCTCCGGACCAAAGTTCTCTGCCAACTGAAAAATATATTCCTTCAGGGGTCTGGCTTCTCCGCTTGCCACGCAATACACCGCCGAATTTTCTGCCTTCTCTCCCAACAGATAAAAGATTCTCCCCGCATCCGTTTCATGCAGATAATCCCACATTTGAGTTGCCGGTGAAAAATACGCCGGCTCTTTTTGCATCAACTGCCCAATGGCGTAGTCCAGCATGGTCCCCGCATTGTCATAGCGGCCGTACACGCTGAAAATCCGCCCCCATATATGTATGATGCCGTATTTCTGGCAAAGCGCCTCGCTGAGCCGGCCCGCCGCATATTTTGCCATCCCATAAGCAGTACAGGGAAAAACGGGCGTATCCGGCGCTATCACATGGCGGTTTCTTCCGTATTCCGCCTGGGAACCCGCACCTACAAATTTGCGGCATCCAAGCCGCTTTGCCAGATTTACGGCGTCCAGCGTAGTTTTGATATTCCTTTCCTGCAAGACCGGATCGTCCCGCTGCCCCTTTGCGGTGGCTTCCCAAGCCAAATGGTAAAAGACATCACAGGGCTCTCCCTGCCCTGTGATGGTGTCCAGTTCATCCAATTCACATTCTATAATCCGAACCAGCGCACAATCCGGCAGCCGCTTTCGACGAACAGAATTTTTTCGTACAATCGCGAGTACCTCGATGTTCTGTTTTACGCATTCCCGGATCAGAGCGGCGCCGATCATACTGGTGGCGCCGGTTACTGCAGCCCTTTTCATATATCCTCCTACTCTGCACTCGCAGGGGCCATCAGCCTGGCCAGCATCCTTTTTTCCAGCCCCTCTGTGTCATAACCAAACCGATGAAACAAAAAACCGGGATGCGCCATTGCCTCAAAGCAATCCGATATTCCCGCGTTATCAAACCGGCACGATATTCCCTCTTCTGCTATGATTTCGGCTACCGCATTTCCCAGTCCGCCCTCCACATTGTGATCCTGCGCGGCCACGACGGCTCCCGTCCCCGCCGCCGCAATAACAGCCTCTCGGTCAATCGGTTTGATTGTGTGCATATCCACAACACGCACATCATAGCCATATCTTTCTTTTATTCTGACGGCCGCTTCCACCGCATGCCAGACAACGGCGCCCGAACAGATATATGCCCCGTCCTCCCCCTCTTTTAATACCATCGCTTTCCCGATCTCAAAAGATTCATTCTTTTGATATAATCTTGCCGCCGGCTCCACAGAAATTCTCATGTAAACAGGGCCTTTATAGGAAAGGGTCGCCGTCAGCAGACCCGATGCCTGCCTTGCATCAGATGGTTCTATTACTGTCATACCAGGTATGGAACGCATAATACCGACATCCTCTATGCCCCAATGCGTCGCCCCCGAAATTCCGCCGGAAACGCCAGCATATGTTCCAATCAGTCTCACATCAAGATTTCCATACGCCACATCGGTGCGGCACTGTTCGCAGGCTCTCATGCTGAGAAACGGCGCCATAGAAAAAACATAAGGGATAAAACCTTCGTGAGCCAATCCGGCCGCATAGCTGACCATAAAAGCCTCGGCAATCCCCACATTAAACGAACGGTTGGGATATGTTTTCACAAAAGTCTGATTCCGGCTGGTCTTCATCAAATCGGCATTGACCACTACAACCCTCTCATCTTTTTGCCCCAGGGCAAGCATCTCATTTCCCACAATGTCCCGCAGCATATCCTTTGGAGTTTCCGTTTTTATCATACCGGCCCCCACTTTCTGCGAAATGCCGCGTTCAGTTCACAAAACGCCGTCTCTTTCTGTTTTTTTGTAATCTTTCCGGTATGCCACTGCGATTGATTTTCCATAAACGGCACACCTTTTCCTTTTATGGTATGGCATACAAACACCGTCGGGATCTCCGAATCCGCCCCCGGCAATGCGTCAAATTCACGCACTAATGCCGCCATATCGTGACCGTCCAATTCTCGGACTCTCCAGCCAAAGCACCGGTATTTTTCAGCGAGATCTCCCAGAGCCGTCAAATCTTCAATCCTGCCGTCTGCTTCCAATCCATTTGCATCTATGATGGCCACAAGATTTCCCAGTTTAAAATGTACGCTGTTCAAAGCCGCCTCCCAGATGGAGCCTTCCGACTGCTCTCCGTCTCCCATCACGACATACACGCGGCTCTGCCGGTTTTCCTTCATTTTAAGAGCCTGCGCGATCCCGCAGGCAACAGGAAATCCATGTCCCAAGCTGCCGGTTGACACTTCTATATAAGGATTCACCAGATTACAGGAGTGCATGGAAAAACGGCCGTTGTCTCTGGCATATTCCCTGAACACATCTTTTTTATCAAAACAGCCGGCTGCCGCCTGATTAAAAGAAACGACTGCGGAGGCGTGTCCTTTGGAAAGCACAAAGCGGTCGCGGTTCTCATCCCGGCAGTTTTTCGGGTCATAATGGATCTGATACTGCCACAGCACAGTCATAATGTCTGCTACAGACAAATCGCCCCCTATATGGATCACTTCCCTGGAACAGAGTTCCAAAAGATTTTTTCGGATTTCCAGCGCCGCTTTTTCCAGCTCCCAAACGGTATTCTTATGCATGTCCAGACCTCCTTTTGTGAAAGTCCCGGACCGATTCCATGGTCATCCACCAGAAAAAACAAGCGGCACTGCAAATGTAAGGAAAAGCGCTTTTCTGTCTTTTTACAGGGGAAATCCCTTTTATTTTCGGGTATTTACCCCCCCCCCACTAATTTTTTCTTATCTAACATATCCAACTCCATTAAGTCTTGATACAGTGTCCTATCCAAAAGCGGTTCCTGGTCCTGGTTCGGCCTGCCATATTCCAGCTTGGGATATACATAGGTCGTGTCTTCCAGGCAGATTTCGATCACCTGAGGCTCTTTCCCGTTCCATTCCCAGCCGTCCCAGGCTTCCTCTGAATCCACACGGCAATAGGCAATTCCATATGCTGTGGCCAGTTTCCCAAAATCCGGCACCGTATATCCGCCGCACGCCTTCGTCTGATAATAATTCGCATCAAAATACATCTCCTGAAAATGTCGTATCATTCCCAGGGAAGCATTGTTTACGATCACAATCAGAATCGGAAGCCTCTCCCGCACAATAAACTGCAGTTCCTGCAGATTCATCTGTATCCCGCCGTCGCCGTTAAAGGAGACGACCGGCCTGCGGCTTCCATAGAACACGCCGATCGCTGCCGGAAGCGAATATCCCATCGCTCCGTGACCGCCGGAAAAAAATACATTCTGCCCGGTCTTTGTGCGAAACGATTGCGCCAGCCAAACCTGGTTCTGGCCGACATCCGCAGTGATTCCTATCTGGCCCGGCAAGTGTTCGCTGCAGCGGCGAATCAACCTATTGGGATTCCTTTCATCCAGTCCGATCAGCTTTTCCCGTATCATCCTGCACACCGAAAGCCAGTCTTCCATACTTCGCTGCGGCCTGCATCCACTTTCTTTTACTTTTTCCAGAAAAAAACGGATATCGCAGCAGATATCCCATTCTTTTTCCTTTATTTTTCTAGTCAGTTCCCCTTCGTCGATCTCCACCCGAACCAGTGCCGCCTCCGGCGCAAAATCTTCCCGTTTGGCTCCCACCTGCCGGATATCCAACCGAGATCCCAGCGAGAGGATCAAATCGCTTTTGGCCACAATAAAATTTGCTGCCCGGTCTCCGTATGCGCCAATAAAGCCAAAATATCGGCAGTCATCGCGCTCCATCACATCAAAAGCAAGCATACTGCTGATCACCGGCACATTCCAGAGACGGATCAGATCGAGAACCTCCTGCCCAGCCTGCGCCAGCTTTACGCCGGCGCCGAGCAAAAGAACCGGCTTTCTCGCCTGGTCTAACAACTCCTGAAGCTTTGAAAGTCCCAGTTCCTGTTCTCTTGCCGCAGTTTGCTCCTCCGGCAAAAACGACCGAAGTTCTTCGGGATCTACATTGCCCCTCTGAACATCCATCGGAATATCCAAAAGAACCGGACCTTTTCTCCCTTCGTTCGCCTGATACCATGCTTTTTCCAGCTCATAACGGATATCCTCGCACCTGGTAACACAGGTGCAATACTTGGTAATCCCCCGAACCATAGACACAATATCCGTCTCCTGAAACCCCTGCTGTCTGACGGCAAGTTCTCCTTTTGCTTCAAAGGTATTGACCTGTCCCGTGAGAAAAAGAACCGGTATTGAGTCAAACCAGGCATTGGCAATGCCTGTGATCAGATTCGTCGCTCCCGGTCCAGACGTGGCATAGGCAACCCCCAATTTCCCGGATGCCTGGGCATAGCCGCAGGCGGCAAACGCCGCCGCCTGTTCATGATAATTTACATGCGCCCGAATCCGTCCCTCTTGTGCGGAAAAAGACTCCATCAGATGCGTCACCATGCCGCTAGGATATCCAAACACGTCCGTTACTCCCTGTACGGCCAGGAAATCCACAATATAATCTGAAACTTTCATTCCCTGTAAACCTTTCCCGGCAGTCAAATCGCCACTGCCTCTCGAATCTTCTGTGCCATATAATCAATCATTTCATCCGTCATTCCTGGGTACACACCGACCCAGAACGTGTTTTCCATAATAAAATCTGTCTGCTTCAGCCCGCCTGCAACCCGGTACGCATCGCTTCCCCGAAGCGTATCAAAACAGGGGTGCTTGACCAGATTTCCGCTGAACAAAAGACGGGTCTGTATATTGTGATTCTCCAGATACTGAACCACCTCCCGGCGCTTAACACCACAGTCTGGGCGGATGGAAATCACGAACCCAAACCAGGAAGGACGGCTGTTTTCTGCGGCCTCCGGCAAAATCAGTTTATTTTCTGTTGACTCCAAGGCCACACGCAGCCGCGCCCAGTTATGGCGCCTGCGGTTGATAAAGGACGGAAACTTATTCAATTGTTCACAGCCAATCGCCGCCTGCAGATCCGTCACCTTCAGATTGTAGCCCAGATGGCTGTAGACATATTTGTGGTCGTAGCCCTGCGGCAGTTCCCCGTACTGCCCCTCAAAACGGCGGCCGCAGAAATTATCCCGTCCGGACGGGCAGATGCAGTCCCTTCCCCAGTCACGATAGGACAAAATCAGACGGTGTAAGAGCGGATTGTCCGTATAGACGCAGCCCCCCTCTCCCATCGTCATATGATGCGGCGGATAAAAAGAGCTGGTGCCGATATCTCCCCATGTTCCGGTGTATTTTGTAACGCTGTCTATCGTATACTGGGTGCCGAGCGCATCGCAGTTATCTTCCACCAGCCACAGATGACGGCGCCGACAGAATTCTTTTATCGTCTTCAAGTCGAAGGGATTTCCCAGCGTATGTGCGATCATGACCGCTTTTGTCTTCGGGCTGTAAGCTTCTTCCAGCTTATCCACATCAATGTTGTACTGCGGTACGGTCACATCCACAAAGACCGGAACCGCCCCGTACTGCAGGATGGGGGCGATGGTTGTGGGGAAACCGCACGCCACCGTAATCACCTCATCTCCCCGGCGAATCTGCCGCTCGCCCAGCTCCGGCGCCGTCAGCGCCATGAACGCGATCAGGTTAGCCGAAGAGCCAGAGTTGACCAGATGGGCGTACTTTGTGCCGATCCATGCCGCGAACTCCGATTCAAACTGTTCGCTGAAACGGCCCGTCGTCAGCCAAAAGTCAAGCATCGCATCCGTCAGGTTCTGCATCTCCTTCTCGTCATAGACGCGGGAGGCATAGGCGATACGGTCTCCGGGCCGAAACGGCTCCTTTTTCTCTTTGAAATCGTGGTAATAGTCCGCCACCAGAGCCTTGATCTGCTCTCTGGCCTCTGATTCATTGTTCCAATTCGCCATTTTATCTGTTCCTTTCTCTATTTGCACCCATTTTCTCCGGGCATTTTACTGCACTCCTGCAGCCGCTACTTTCGCATATAATACGTGCAGGAAAAATTTTCTGTCGCCACTTGCTTGACAACAAAAAAATCCTCCGGCACCGGATAGCCGATTCCGTCCATCATGACAAATGACTCCGCCTCCGATACTTTTCGATCTACTTCCTCCACCCCATAATGGTTCATATCGGACCAGTCCCCAATTGCAATCTGCGGGTCCCACCCCAGATAATAATATAATTCCGGCATCCCCGTGCCAAATGCCAGCGTATCTCTCGGTATTTCCTGCTGAAATATCTCCAAACTCTCATGCAGAGAATCGGTATTCCATACCGTTGTTGCCCTGTTATGAAACGACCATCCCACGCTGAGAACTCCCTCTATCGCAAACCACGCTACCAGAAGATAGGCGATGAAAGAAGAAGACAGGCGAAACAGCCGTTCTGGCTGCCGGACTATCCCTGCTAAATCTTCTTTTCTGGCATTCCAAAAGGTTTCTGCATCATGTCCCAGCAAAAGCACAAAGGGAATATGCGAGATCATAATACATTGCGCTGCCGTACGGTTCATATAATATGTAAGCGCGCACAGGCCAGAAATAGCAACCGTCAATTGTATCTGCCGCTGTCTTCGCTTCTCCTCATCGGCATTTTTGGTGTTCCATAGATAAGCCATAGCCCGAATTGCCGTATAGCTAAACACCACAATGTGAACAAAAAAACCGGCAAAAACATCCGGCAACGGCGTGCGCAGCGTGCTGACATCATACTCTGCCGACAAGAAAGGAAAAATAAACCGCTTGAGTCCAATTCCTGCTCCGCCGACCATCCAGTTATAGAGGTTCACCATCCCATACGCCAGCAAAAAACATCCTGCCCCATATACCAACCGCTTTCCTGCCTCCCAAAGCTGCTCTCTCCGATTTCTTCTCTCAAACACATGGAAGGCAGAAATCGTCACCAATGAAAAAAGGCCGGATTCCAGGTTGAACAAAACGCCTGCGCTTCCCAGAATCCATTCGGCGGCAGCTATCCGTTTTTGGTTCGGATTCCGGTTTCCTCCCGCCTGCCATATTAAGAATGCCATCGTCAGCGCCGGAAATAAAAAGCGCTGCGGCTGAACCTGGTAATATTGCCCTCTGCTGAAAAAAGTCACCGCGGTTCCGCCGATAGCCAACACCAGAATTCCGAAAAGAAGACGGTTCTTCACCATCCTTTTCGCGGCATAAAAAAACATTACGTACGTGACAAACACAAAAAAAGAAATCGTAAGCGCGATGGCAAACGTATCGTCCCCCAGCAATTTTACAAAGGGATAGTAAACCACTGCGTAAAAACCGTAAATGCTGAACTGTATATTGCTGTACGGAGCATGGTTCATTACGTTTACGATTGAATTCTCATAAGCGTGAATGTGATGCATTCCCCATTCTTGGTTGCGAAATATATTGGGAGCATAGGCGAGAACCGCGCAGACCAGGGCAACCTGGCAAGCTACTGCAATGCAGAATCTCTTGCCGGGAGTTCCCCCCCCCCCTAATTCCGAAATATGTCGTAAAAATTAAAAAGAGCATCAGACAGGTAAAAGGCACATGCTTGATCTGCTCTCTCATAAACGTTCTGCCCAGAGCATATCCCGCGAACCATGTCGTTTCTTTTTCATATATCCAATACAAAAAAAGCAGCGCTCCCGCTACAAAAATCAGATACAGAAAAGAAAACAGCTTTTTCAGGCGCTCCCCATCCGGAAGGTATCTAACCCCAAAGCTTCCCGTCAGATAACATAGAAAAAACAGCAGAACTCCCCCTGCGTAAACGAAAAGATTATATCCCTTTGCTCCTCCGATCACGCCTGTCTCATTATACCCTGACAGATAGGCCAGATGAAAAAAGACAAGGGCCGCCATAGAACAAACAATGAAAACCGCGCCCTCGCAGCGTTCTGTTTTATTCATGACAATCCTCCCACTTGATCCACGGCGCACGGCCGGCTGCAATCAGATGATTTAACATATCCATCTCGCGCTTATTGTCCATACATTGCCAGAATCCTTTGTGAAGATAGGACATCAGCTCCCCCTTCTCTGCCAGCCGCTCCAGCGGTCCTCTCTCAAATACTGTTTTATCCCCTTCTATATACTGAAAGATTTCCGGATTCAGCACCATGTAACCGGCATTGATCGGCGCGCTGTCTGTCACATTCTTTTCCCGGAACGACTTTACCGCATTGGAACCGTCAATATCCAGAATTCCCTTCTGCTGCTCCTGCATGACGGCTGTCAAGGTGGCTGTCTTTCCATGTTCTCTATGAAAATGCAAAAGCTTTTCCATATCCACATCGCAGACGCCGTCCCCATAAGTCATAAAAAAGGTCTCGCCGTTCACATACTCTTTGACACGCCGGATTCTGCCTCCCGTCATTGTGTGCAGTCCCGTATCCACCACGGTAACTTTCCAGGGCTCGCAGTGCTGCTTTCGGATTGTCATTTCATTTTTTCCATTTTCATAGTGAAAGGTTACGTCTGAATTGTACAGAAAATAATCGGCAAACCATTCTTTCAACATATGCTGCTTGTAACCGGCGCAGATAATAAACTCATTATGTCCATAGTAACTGTACTCTTTCATAATATGCCACAGGATTGGTTTGCCGCCGATCTCCACAAGCGGTTTGGGCCTGTTTTCGGATTCCTCCGCAATTCTAGTGCCGAATCCTCCGGCCAACAATACAACTTTCATAGTGCGATTTCTCCTTTGTCTTTCCTCTATTCTGTATTTTCATAGTCTGCTTCGCGCAGAATCCTTTCATAGCCTTCCGACCCGTCCAAATACACGGTCATATGGCTGTTCTCCTCAAGCCATTCCAAAAAATGTCCGCCGTCCAGCCACTCACTGAATTTCATACGGACAACTTCCTTCAGGCTTACATCAAAAGAATAACAAACCACGGCGTCCACCCTCTTGTGACTCCTGTCATAGTCTGACATATGGTAATTCCCGCTTTCAATAAAATAGGCCAGTGCCTTCTCATCCTGCAAGAATGCCGTGTCGGAAAATCCTCCCATAATCAGTCTGTTCTGATCGCCGTAAACCATCCTGGCATTTCCATTTAAACTATAAAAATGCTGAATATTGATCAAATCTGCATCCGCATTCAAATAAACGATATTGGAGGCGTCTTCCAGATTTGTTTGCTGCGCCAACTGATACTGAAATCCAAGCTGGCGATAATAATCTTGCTGGTACGACCAATAATACCGGTTAAAAAACAGGATTCCGCACAATACCATACCCGACAAAAAATATTCCACAACCTCTTTTCGGATAATCAGTCTGGCCAGACTGTAGATAATCACAGCCGCGCCAAATGCCGCCAGCATCGCATCCCGGCCTCCCAAATTCACCGTGCGGATGCGGTATGACTGGCGAACCGCCACGTAGGCCAGCAGCCCGGCTGACAGCACAAAAAGCCCGATCCACAACAACTGCAGGCATTTGCGGTCCTCGGAATTCTTCGTGCTCTCTGGTTCCTCTTCCAGATTCCTTTGATCCTTCTTCTTTTGAAAGAATCTTTGTCCCCCCCCCCCTATTATTTTTCTAATATTTTGAATTAAATAGGAAATTAGTAGGAGGATTCCAATCACAAAAAAAGCGTTCTTTCCTATCCCGCAAAAATTGACGAACAAAGCCCGCATCACATATATTACAGCCGGCAGCAGATAAAATCCTGCTTTTATCAATCCTGCGCCTGTGATGGCATTGTAATTTTCATACCCCCCATACGCGGGAAAGAAAAGGGACTTCACAGCGAAGAACAAAACCGGAAGCAGCAGATAATCCAGATAGCCATGCATGGCCGTTACCTTTTTTTCCTTCATTCCAATCATCAACAGAGCCACGGCATAAAAACACAGATTGGAATGCAGGATAAAAGAAAACAGAAAAAGAAGCAAATTAATACCTCTTCTTCTGCGGTTCATACGTCCTTCATACAACAGGCCGGCCAGACCACTCAACCCTGCCATAAAGAAAAGCAGGCCGACCGAATAGGGAAATACTGCGAGCACAATCCGGACGTCATTCACTGGTATCACCGCATAGAGAGCGCATATCCAGAAGCACCCAAAAGCGTCCAATGACAGCCAGGTTTTCAAAATACGATACAAATACAGCATGCACCCATAGAACAAAAAGAAAGTAAGGATTCGATAGCCCGACTCAGGAAGCGCTTTTGCAAAACTTACAATCCAATACACCGAAGGCCGGCCCAGCTCCAAAGCCATACGATGCAGCGCCCAGGAAGGCTGCTGATAAAAACACCAATCATCCCACCATCTGCCTGACACAATAAGCAGCATTCCCTGCGACAGCAGATAGATTACCGATAACCAAATCCAATCCCGCCGTCTTATATCTTTCCACATACCACATCTCCCTGCCTTTTTACTGCTCTTCAATCACAATACGAATTCCATAGTACCGGCAGTAGTAGATCGAATCATAGGATGTCTGCCCGTTTAGATAGCCAAGCGCATATCTCTGATTAGAAATATTTTCCGGTACCCTTGGAACCACAACTTCCTTCTCGCCGGCCTCTGCCGCGGCCGTTGCCAGACGGTTTCTCTCCCCGGCTATTCGGGTATAAGACAAAATCTCGTTTCCAAAACGCATGACAAACAGCCCCAGCAAAATCACCGCGCCAAACATACACAGGCTCCTCTGTAAATCAGGCTTGTTTCTCCATTTTATATTTTCTGGTATTGTTCGGATGACAGAAAAAAGCATCAGATAAACCATTACAATCCACAGATCCAGCCCATACTCCGGCACACCGGAAAACAGGGCCCATACCAAAATAGAAATTACCCCCCCCCCGGCAAATCCGGCATTGTCCAGACAAATTTTCGCTATCGTCTCTCTGTCTTTTTTCACCAGCAATATCCCTGCCGCCAGAAAGGCAAGAAACAGTGTCGCAAAAAACAAAATCTCAGCTTCTCTGGTTCCCGTCAGAATTTTAATATGTATGTTTACACTGGCTGACAAACGTTTTGCCAAGCTTGTGTCGATTACATCATGGGATTGTCCGAGACGATAAAAATTTCCCGGCGCAAAAAAACAGAACACATACCCCGCAAAAAGCCCCGCATGGCGAACAAGTGTAGTCCATTTCTGCTTCTTCTGCATGGTCGCCGCCAGCCAATGAATTCCAACCGCCGTGATCATACAGAGCGAAATCACCTCATGAGAAAACCCTGCCAGAAATCCAATCCCGTATTGTATCCATCTCCTATGCGTCATGTCTGATTTTTCATCCACAACAGAAATCTTATAATACAGAAGGCACAAAAAGACAGAGCTGGAATAAATACTGACCATCGTCCACATATAGGTATAAAACTGGCTCGGCCGAAACCAATATAAAGCCAGAAATAAAACGAGAAAGGAGAGCGAAGAAGACAGTGCTTTTTTTGCGTCTTTGCAGAGAATCTGCAGCGCCAAAAAAACATTCGCAGAATACAAAACAGCTGTCGCTGCCGCTTGCACCAACTTGGGAAAAAGCTTTCCCAAAAACAAGATCGTATATCCCGGCATACGGCCCGACCAGTACCGATATGCAAACCCTACTTCTTTTACCACCTGGGAAACGCTTGTGATCCTCTCTCCCGGCGTATAGGTAAACTCGTCCAGGTAAGCGGTCAGCGCCCCTTCAAAATAGGTAAGCACATCATCGCCAATCGGCAGGTTTTTATAGCAGAAAAAGCTCATAAAGCAGGTGACTCCCAATACTATCAGCCCCCCAAACATCAACGGTTTTTGTTTTTGCATACCCATTTCCTCTTTATCTACATTTTTAATGTTCTGGTTCCGCAAATTTTACCACCACCGCACCGTCAACGATCTGGATACTTCCGGCATCCGGATATACCGGCATATTCTTCACTTCTTCCCGCTCTACGTAATCTTCCTGCGGCAAGACTGTCGGATTATATCCGCACCACTGAATCATAAACGTAGTCCAGGAATAAGCGTTGATAATGCTGGAAGTTCCATAAGGCTTTGTCACAACGCTGGCAAAAGCTTCCGGTACACCGTTTAACACGGCCTTTCTTCGAGGTTCGATGAAGACAACCGGCAAGTCTGCCGCATACCCGTCGGCAGACTGAATTCTTGTGATTAAAACGGTACAATAACTCTTTGCATTCTCGCAGAGCAGATTCGCCTTTAAATAGCAGGTATTGCTGTACTTTCCAAATACCACATTCAGACACAGAACCGTCCAAACCGCCGCCTGTAAAGCCCACCGGTATCCCCGCATCCGGTAAATTCTTGCGGCCAGCATCGCTAACAACACATAAATGAAATAATGTCCAAAAAAATTCAGACTATAACAGTCCCCGCTGAGGACAAAAGCCAGTTCGGCCGCTGCCGGAAATAAAATCATAAGCAGGACAAACTGAGCCGCCGCCCGCCTGTTCCTTCTGCTTGTATCAGACAAGACTAACACCAGGCATCCAGCCAAAAGAAACAGAATCAACCCATACAGCCAAGCCGATGAAACCGGATACGGCCGATCTTCTACAAATGCGTTGGGATTAAAAAACGCACCGTAAGCATTCCCCAAACGCCGGATATATTCCCCCAGAGGTACGACGCCCATCGTGTCCAGATTTTTATAGCTGCTTAACTCCACATGAAATACCGTCAGGCAAACCTTTAAAATCCCCATATAGAGCAAAAGTACCGCTATACCAAGAAAGAGCAGCCGCAGCCCGGCTCGAAAAAATCCCTTCCAGTCATATTTTTCTTCCAAGGTCTCTTTTATCATATAAAGGATAAAGACACAGATGCCTGTACAAAAGAATATCTGGTATATTCCCAGCGCACAGACAAAACAGATCACACCCAATATCGCAGAAATACCCCCCCCACGCAAATCAGGCAGGCGCCTCCAATGGATAAAAGAAGGCCGAAACCATAGAGTCCCGCAAAATGGATGTATCCAAACAGGCAAGTAACGGTCGGAAGCGCTACGATCAGCCCAGACAGTCCAATCAGAATCCCCTTGTTTTTGATCTCAAAAATCTCAGAAATAATCCATAAAATTGCCGCTTCACACAAGAAAAAACTGATTCCATTTATAACTGGCAAGCTATAATCATATAGAAATAAAAACTGATTAATTATCTCCAAAAAATCGGTCATCCAACGTCCCAAATTCAGGAAACCCAAAAATCCGCTGCCAAACAGCATGGTTGGATCATCATGAAAAGAAAATTTATTAAACAGCATAAACCCGTGCGCAAGCATCCCCCATATCATTACAAAACAGAGGATCAGCTTTGCTCTCTCAAGCGCTGAATCTACCTGCGAATCAAAAAAAGCTGTCTTATTGCGCTTCTTCATATCTGCTTCCTTTCCTGATTCCGGCCCGCATTCACAACGCGCAATCCATTCTTTTCTCGATTTCTCCCCTCTGCTGCCCTCCCTGGAAAACGGCTGCCAAACAATACTTCAAACAAAAAAAACCAGTACAGCACATCAAAACTGCCCGGAAAGGCAACCCAGTCAAAAAAGCTGCGCAAAAGCACCGTCATAAAAACCGCTAACAGCAGCAGCTCTTTTTTGCGGAGTTTTCCAAAAAAATAGCACAGCAAGCCAAACGTCACGGCACAGAGTCCGACTATGCCGAATTCCATATGCAGATTAAGAAACGCATTGTGCGGATTCTGATAAAAATTCAACCAATATCCGCTGCTGTAAGCATTTCCAAAAGCAACATTCTCCCAGGAGGCTTTCAGACTTTCCCAATACTGCTCCCAAATATAGCTTCTTGACGTAAAAAGCCCCTGTTGATTCATACGCGCCAGAAATTGTTTCATATATTTTTGGCCTACGGTAAACACCGCTGCCAGTCCGGCCGCCGCCACAAAAAAGGCTTTGATCAAACCGGAAGATTTTCTTATCGAACCGCATAGCACATCAATACAGATCAGGGCTGCAAGGAAAAAAACAGCGCAGAACACGCCGGTTCTGCCCTGCCCCCAAAGAGAGATAATCCCATTCAAAATCGCAGGCAGATAAACGATCTTCTTCCCATTTTTCTGCCTGCTGATATAAACGAGCGCCATGTGAAACACCATCATCTTTGAGATTTCATTGCGGCTGCCATACAAAAAAATATCTGAGCTCTCTATTCCAAGCCCCATGCACAGAAGGAAAAAACCGCCTGTCAGGTAAAAAACGGTCTCAAACAGGCGGGAATCAAAATTCCTGCTATACAGCAGCCAAGCCGGACCCATATAGCAGGGAATCCACAGCAGTTCATATATGCTCGCATTCCCATTGTACAACATCGAAAGAAGCATCAGACATCCCGCCAGCACCGTCAATAGCGCAATCACCGAAGCCTTTCTATCCCGCCTGACAAATAAGTACACATAAATCAGCGATCCGGAAACGGCCAACACGGCGTTTCCGGCAATCTGAGGAATTTTCCAAACATGAATTCCAAACAGACAGACAAAAAAAATCACCAACAGCAATTTTTCCAGCGAAATACGAATTTTCATTCTGATAATCCTTTCGGACGAGAGTCCTTTATACCCTTGGCTGCCTCATAAACCTCTTTCAGCTTTTTGTCTCTGGCAAACAGATGTGCAGCAACCACCTGCATCAGCTCAAAATCCTCCACACTGTCAATATCAAGAACCGCCGTATCCCTCATGATTACCGCGTCGGCCTGACTGTTAAAAAAAGTGTTCACCTCTTTGCGGCGGAGCGCTTCCTGCGAATAGGCGTAAATCGAAGCATTCATGTCATAGAATGTTGGCGCCTGCTGCCTGGCCGTAAACGCAGAAGCGATTGCTTTGACAAAGAATCCTCCTTCTTCTCTCACCATATTAAAATAAGGATTGCGGCGGGACGGCGTCACGGAATATACGACATCCACATCCGATCTCTGAAGTTTTCGCTCAATAACCCGGTTTACATCCTCGCAGGTGCGAAGCGGCGACGTGATATCCAAGTCCACCACCAAATCATATGGATATCCCTTTCCTTTTTCCATCCGCACAAGACAGTCCCGGATAACCGCCGCTTTGGGTACCGCATCGCCTCCTAGATCTTCTTCCCGGTCAAGTACATCCGTCAAAACCAAGGATTGCCGCTCCACAAGCGAAATCAGTTCTCTGCTGTCTGTATTCAGAACCACATCGCTCAGAATCTCTCTCGTTTTTCCATACCGCTCCCTCCATAACCAGATGGCCGCCAACGAATAATAGACCAACGGCACGCCGCAAAAATCCAGCAGATTTTTATTTTTTACGCCTTTCGAGCCCGCCCGCCCGCATATTGTAAACAAGACCTTCATATGCTTCCTCCCGCGATTCGCAGCACCCTGCAAGCCGCTTCCAAATCATTATCCGAACGACACGTTCCACTCATAATATCTAAAAAGTGACTCAGTTCCCTTTTCTGATACTCATTTCTCTCCTGCGCAAGATCGATCCGCTTTCCTTCCTTTTCCCAGAAGATTTCCTGCCGGATCAGATCCGCTGTTATGGTATCCTCCCTGCCAAAAAGTTCGATTCTGCGGATCTCTTTTCTTCCGAAATAATCCAGATGAATTTCTGCTACCTTGTCCGGATAATCCGCAATATAGACGGCGATATCATCCGAGTCCAGTTCCAGCGTCGATTTCTTCTTTATTAAGCTTTTCACTTCCAAAGGACTGCCGATCAGATCATACAGATAATCCCATTCATGGATCAAATCAATGGCTACACCGCCCCCCATATCCCGGCGAGCGCTGTAGCTCTGCCTGTAGTCTGTCCCCGGACGCCAGTGGGGAAGATAGCTGGACGCCGTGCAGCGAATAGAGTACACAGAGGAAAAATCTATATGGCTTTTCAGATACAATATCACATTGCAATACCGCAGAGGGCAGGCCACATAGTAAGTGTTTCCCTGATTTAAAAATGGAGCGAGCTCTTCTCTCCCTGTCACAAAAACCGGCTTTTCAATAAAAAAGAACGAGCTGCGCTTTATGGCGCGCAGCAGAGTTTCATAGTGCAGACTGGTCGGATTTGTTATAAAAATAGCGTCATAGCGCTGCTCCAACTGTGATTCTTCCTGACACACGCGATCGATCTGCCGCGCTGTCTCCTCGTCCGCCGCGCTTCCCTTCCCGCTTCGCAGAACCGTAATAGATACCTGGTTCCCCAACAATTTTCTCAGATTAGCAATATGCCGTCTGGCAATCGATCCCAAACCGATCAAACATATTTTCATTGCATCCCTTTCTCTATTCGGTTTTTGCCTTTTCATTCTGTCCTTCAATCTCATCGATCACATGCAGAATGGCTTGATCCCGCTCAAAATCCCATCGGAAGTCCTTCTGCCGGTTATGAACCGCGCTTAAAAAGGCGTCGATTTCTTTTCGATAGGCGTCTTCCGTGATAAAAGCAGCATATCCCTCGCGATGTTCACCCGATTTCATTTCCACCGGACGGCCGCTCTTTTTTTGAATATCATATTCCTGTATAGAATCCGGTGTTCCATCCCAGGTCAGATACAGATCTTCACTGTACACTTCAAATTTTCTGACAGGTCTGCGGGATACCACATCGACGGCCAGCATTCCCATGGCTCCGTTTTCATGACATATCTGCACCTGGTATGTGTCTCTGTACTTTACCTGAAGAGAGGTGTTTTTTCTTCCGACCGCGGACAGCGTTTTTATTGCTCCAAAACAAGTCACCAGCCAGGGCAGCTCGATGGCAAAAATTTCCCGGCAGCCGTTCGTTCTGGCGTCTCCAGCAAAAAAATTCTGATAGCTCTCCCAAGGATGCCAGTCCGGCAGATACTGCCCCACATGATACATATAGCTGACCGGCCTCCTGCTTTGTCTGACTCTTCCGATAATATATTCCGTCTCCGGCCGGTACAAAAAAGTGGAGGAGAGAAACAGCACCCGCTTTCTCTCTCTTGCCAGCCTAATGTTTTCCGCATATCCCCCGTCCGTCAGATTGATTTCGGTAAATACATTCAAATTTTTCTGAAGGCAGCCCCTGATCACCTTCTCATGGGACAAGGGGGAGGTGCAGATAAAAGCACAATCGTCGTTTAAGACCCCTTCTCCCACTTCCTCCATATCTGTGCAGACCTCTATTTCCAGTTTCCTTGCCGCTTCCTCCCGCCGCTCTTTATTCTTATCCATTCCAATAATACGAATCCCGGCCAGCTCCTTTAAGAGCCGGACCCGGCGGCAGCCCATGGAACCCAAACCAATGACAAATGCTTTCATGCCTTCCTTTCCCGTACGACAGCAGGGATCAGAAGGCAAAAACAGCTACAGCGCCCGTTTTACCCGTCTTGCTTCTCTGTCAATGAGAAACTCGGCAAACATCCAATCCAGCTCCGTATCAATATCTACAGAATACATGTCCGGCATTACATATTTTCTGATCTTTGTAAAACCGGACCAACCTTTTTTTACAAGAGAATCATTATTAATGATGTAAAGAGAACCATTGTATTCATAAAATGGCGCGGCATCCTGACGGCGTACCCCCCCCCCATGCGAAAATACAGGAGTCAGATCTCCCTCTTTATCCTCATAAAACAAATTCACCGAAACCGGAGCCGGCTTTACCGATACCACCATATCCAAATCCTCGCAGTACATTCCCATAGCCTCCTGAATATGGCTTGCTCTGCGAAACGGCGAAGTCGGCTGCAGCAGTACCGTGCAGTCATAGTGAATCCCCCTGTTTTCGTAAAAAGCAAGCGCATGACAAATGACGTCGCTTGTCGATGCCGTATCTGTAGCCAGAGCCTCCGGCCTCAGAAACGGCACATCCAACCCCATATTTTTGACGGCATCTAAAATTTCCCTGTCATCCGTTGACACGCAGATATCCTCATCTACCGCCATCTGCCGCGCTATGTCAACGCTGTAACCGATCAGAGGTTTATCGCCTAATTTGCGGATATTTTTATGCGGTATCCCTTTACTGCCTCCGCGGGCCGGAATCAAATACAAACACTTCATTTCTGCCTCCGCCTTTTTCTCCTTGTCTCTTCTCAAAACGTATCGGAGATTCCCTGAATCACAAAATCCACATCATAAAACGATTTCTTCAGACAGATCGGATTTTTCAGCGCCTGAAGAATCCTCTTTGCAATCTGGCCCGACGCATTGCCGCCGCCGTAGGGATTCACCATTTTTTTGGCTCTCTCCCGCCACTTGGTTGTCTGCGCCAGCCGTATGGCCTTTACAATCTCATCCTTCCTCGGCCCGCAGGAAATGACGCTGTCTGCCTGAATTCTCCCCCGCTGCCTGTCCCCGATATTGACCGTGGGAATATGAAAGGCGGGCGCTTCCAGAAGACCGCTGGAAGAATTCCCGATCACCATCTCTGCGTACTTTAAAAGACTCAGATAGCGAACCTGGCCCAGAGAATCATATGCCTTCACATGCGGCCGAACGGCCGCGTACTCGTCAATGCGGCGATTCAGCGCCCTGCCCTTTGTATCCGCGTTGGACTTGGTAAATATGAACTGCATTTCCGGAAAAGCATCCAAAGCAGACAGCAATTCTTCCATCTGGCTTTCTGCCGTATCTTCTTCCAGTGTGACTGGATGAAACGTGACGGCGGCAAAAGGCCGTTCCGAGGAGATCCCCAGACAAGATGCCAGCTCTTCCTTGTCCATATGGCTGCCATTCATAGCGTTTTCCACTCCGACCGCCCCCACAGCAAAGACTCTCTCCGGATCTTCCCCCAACTGGATCACCCGTCTCCGGTACTCCTGTGTGCTGGTGAAGTGAAGATAACTCATCTTCGTAATCGCGTGACGGAACGCTTCGTCCACCGCACCTTCCGTCGTCTCCCCGCCGTGAAGGTGCGCGATGGGAATTCTGGCATTCACAGCCGCACAGCAGACCGCCAGCGTCTCGTACCGGTCGCCCAGAACAACCAGCATATCCGGTTTGGCCTGCTCAAAATATTCTCCGAATCCTGACATAGCATTTCCCATTGTGCGGGAGATGCCGGCCGGAGAATCCGACGCATCGAGAATGGGAATCTTTGCGGCTATATTCAATCCATCCTTTTCAATCTCTTTCCAGGTATCCCCAAAAGCCGGGGACAGATGCGCGCCCGTGACAGCCAGCTCTGCCTGAACCTCACCGCTGTCACACAGTTTTTGAAAAACTGGTTTCAGCAAACCGTATTCCGCCCTGGTCGCTGTCACCACCGTTACTTTTTTCATCTGCGCCCTCCTCTGCCTCTTTTCTTCCTTATTTCAGAAGAAATAGTTTCATCACCGAAAAATCTGTTCTCTGGCCGGTGCGTCCTCTTTTCCTAGGACTGCCGCCACCGTCCAAAGCATCACCCTCACATCCTGTCCCACGCTGAATCGCTTCAGCGAACGCAGGTTATACCGCATTTTCTTTGGCAGCACCTGCTCCACATAAATCCGCTCCGCCTGCGCGGCGCTCTCTGCCCCGGCCAAGAGCTTCGCCTCGTCCTTGTACCGGATGCTCGCCTCCGACGTGATCCCCGCCGGCAGCAGCAGCGTCGCCCGCATCTTCCTGCTGTAACGGGACACGTAGGCGGGCACCTCCGGACGCGCTCCCACAAATGTCATATTTCCCGCCAGTACATCCAAAAGCTGCGGCAGCTCATCCAGACGATAGCGGCGAAGAACCGCCCCCACTTTTGTGATTCTAACATCGTGCGCGGTTGTCACCTGCGCTCCCATCCGCTCTGCTCCCGCCTGCATCGTCCGGAATTTATGGATCCGAAAACGCTTTCCGCAGGCTGTCACCCGCTCCTGCCGGTAAAAAACACCCCCGGACGAATCCATTGCCACCGCCACCGCGATCCCGGCAAACACTGGGCTGAGCACCACCAGCAAAAACGATGCCGCCGCCACATCGAACGCCCTCTTAATCCGGAGGCTTCCTTTTTTCTTCGCCAGCGCGTCATAGTACGGCTTGACCTCCGGGATACGCATCCACTCCGGCAGCTCCTCCCATTTCTTTATCATCCCTTTCAATCCCTCTCACGCTTGCTTAACCACTCGCTTTCCGATGTTCCCGCACGCCGTCTTGCCTGTCTCACAGATACTCCCGCAGAACATCCCGGTAAGTATCGATCACATAGGCCACGTCCTCCTCCGTCAGCTTCGTGTGCAGAGGCAGACT
>CAJUHP010000007.1 GCA_910586125.1 uncultured Lachnospiraceae bacterium
TATATCCACAAATGCCGGAATATCCACACAGGAAATCCTTGACACATATACAGAATGGCTTCTGATCCTTTCCTTGAAGCGGAGCCTGTTAATTATACCGTCAGTGATGAGGAAATCCTCAAACGTCTTTACGGTCTATGATGAACCTAAGATTATCCCGAATTATTCTCCCTAAGCGAGAGATTTAGGAAAGCTGGCCGTGTAAATGACTAAAAAGTTATCCCGAATATTTCTCAAAGAAATGCCGCTGTTACTGACTTTCTTTGATGTATTCGGGATAATCTGACTTTCGGTATAACCAGTATTGTCCCGAATTCGGGACAAATGAGGCAAGCAATGCAATCTTCCGTAAGATTGCGTATTTTGGCAGGAATACCGGAAACGGATTCCTGCCAAAATGCTTGTTGGTGACATGTCCCCAAACCCCTGAGATCATCACCTGCGGTGATGGCTGCGCGTTCCGTTGGAACGCTGAAGATGGAAACCTAATATCTTGCAAAATAGGGTAGAGGGAGAATAGTTTCTCGCCCCTCCCATTGAACCGTACGTACGGGTCTCGTATACGGCTCTACAACTTATATTCCAACTTTTACTAAGTAATAGGATAGGGGATTGAGCAATCCGGCTCCATCTTTTATCCTATTTTCAAGTAAATCTTTACTGATAATGAAATTCACTATGTTCATTCCACTTCTTCTATACCACCCAAGTCTTGAATTCGCAACTTTATATATATCCTCTTGACTAAATCCATTGTGGTTCTTCCTGTTCAGGTGACAAAGGTTTCTGTAAATGGTTTTCGGCTTCTTCCATTGCTTCATGACTATCACTCTTATCTTGTGTCTAAGCCATTGCCCTAACTCTTCCATAAACCGCTTCATCTGCCCGATGCGAAAGTAGTTTATCCATCCTCTTACAATCTCATTTACACGTTTGATTGTAACCACCAGTGGTCTTGCTATCGCTTTTCCCCTTTTCAGGTATTCACTCAGCTTCCCCTTAAGCTTCTTTTTCTTTTCCGTAGTAGGTTTTACTTTCCACTCACCACCGTTTTTCAGAAATGTGAATCCCAGATATTTGCTTCGCATTGGTCTGACTGCCTTTGTTTTGGCTACGTTTACTTTTAGGAATAATTTCCGTTCCAACCAGCTGCATACAGACTCCATTACCCGTTCAGCTGACTTTTCACTTCTTGTGAAAATCAGTACATCATCCGCATATCTTGTAAAACGCAGTCCTCTGCCTTCCAGTTCTTTGTCCAATTTATCCAGATAGATATTTGAGCACACGACGGAAAGCGGTCCGCCTTGTGGTACTCCGGTGACAGTCGCTTTTTCCAGTCCGTTTTCCATTACGCCTGCTTTCAGATATTTCCGAATCAGATTTAATGTGGTACTGTCATTTACCTGTTCTCTTAGTATCTGAATTAATCTGTCGTGATTTACCTTATCGAAAAACTGTTCTATATCTATATCCACCACCCATTCATATCCATCATTTAAGTATTCCAATGCCTGTCTGATGGCATCATGACAACTCCTCCCTGGTCTGAAACCATAGCTGTAGTCACTGAATATTTCTTCATAAATATCCGATATGGGCTGTGCTATTGCCTGCTGTATGGTTCTGTCAAGTGCTGTTGGGATTCCCAAAGGGCGCTGTTTCCCATTATCTTTTGGAATATATACCCTCCGGACTGGTTTCGGTATATAAGTTCTATTCCTAAGGGATGTAACTATTTTCTCCCTGTTCTCTCTTATATAACTTCCCAGTTCTTCTACTGTAACTCCATCCACCCCGCCTGCACCTCTGTTGGCGACTACCTTTTTATAGGCTCTGTTCAGATTTTCTTTTGATAAAACCACTTCAATCAATTCCATTGTTGTTACTCCTCTGGCTTATCCCAAAATTCATACATATCGCCCCTCTGGGTATAAGCAGTTCCTCTCGGTTACGTTCCTACCCTTCCTGCCCACCCGATTTCTGGCTTATATATTATTTTGAACATAACGATTCGTACTATAAATCGTTTCAGTCCTTCAGCTTTCGCCTACTATGACATCATCTGACTCCCTCTCCAAACCTTTTTCGACCATACCCTTAGGTATGTGAGTAGGGTCTCCCGAGGTAAGACACTAATCTTTCGTTCCACAACCTCTTGATTTACAATTTCGGTTTACGTTTACCCTTAGGGCTTCGGTTTGTATTGCAACCTTACCCACCTGATCGCCTTATCAAGTTTCTGTTCGTAGGCTCAAGAACTTTGCTACACCACTTCCTTCATCCATACCATTACTGATACCGACTTGTGGTTCGCTACACTTGGCGGTAAATACCCGTGACTGGACTTTCACCAGTAAGGTTAGTGCCATGCTCGGCACACAATAAAAAATGCTATGCAATTAGTGAACCTTTTGCATAGCATTTTCTATTTTTCCGTTTACCTGGCGTAAGTCATAAGTTTTGTAATGTTTCCTTATGGGCTACTGCCATTTCCGGGTGGCTCTTTTTTTCTTTTGTCTTTTTTACCGTCTTGTCTGTTTCCTCTTTCCCAGGCCTTTCGTTTGTTTTCTTTTCTCTTGCCTCCGGTTGGGTCGGCTCCGATTCGATCGCTTTCCCTGGCTCGGTCCCTTCCCGACTCTCTCCTGCCGGTTCTTCCTGCCAAGACCCGGCCTCCGGCCCTCTTCCCGTCACGCCCCACAGCTTTTCTTCAATCAGGGCGTTTACCTCTTTTGCCCCCTGGATAAACCGGAAATCTTCTTCTGTCGTTCCCAGGATGTTTCCCGTACAGGCACGATCTAATTCTCTTTGAAACCGCTCATATACCGCCCGCACCCGTCCACGTAATGAACCCATGTCACGCCCTGGCCCTTTCCGGTACATCCCGCGGCCTTCTGTTTGAATTTCCCCCGATGCCAACAGCATCTTAAATCCTCCGGCAATGACTCCTGGCCTCAGCCGTCCCCGGCCTTTATCCTGCTCTTTCAGGTAAGAGGCAATCTCCCGGCGCTCATGGACTTCCCCGTCCTGCAAGCATTCCAGAATCCACTTTTTGGCCTCCATACTCGCCGAGCCAAACTCGTCCTGCGGCTGCTCTTTTCTTTCCTTGCTTCTTTCTAACATGTTTTCCTCGTTTTTCATTTTCACCATTCTGTTTTCCTCCCTTCATTGGATAGCCCTATCATAACGCCGCAAAGCGGGTTTGTCTGTGGCCAGAATAGCCAGACTTTTCTACTGCTTTTTAGCGCATCTGCCGGTTTTTAACAGATCAACATGTCGTTCCTTTTCCTTTGCCCAGAGTCTACCCCTCTTCTTTTCCGACTTTTCTCTCCTTCCCTCTGTTTTTCTCTATCGGCCCCCTAAGTTGAGTCAAAACTTGAGTCAGCCTCTTGACTTTTTCCCATTTTCCTCTATAATAAAAGTCCGGGAACGCCCCTATAACAAGGCTTTCCCGGACTTTGAATCCGTGTGTTCGCAACCTTCCACACGTAAAACAAAACTAAAGGAGAAAAAACATGAAAGAACGTCAAAACAAAGTAACTTTTCTAACCTATGGGGCAGTTATCGCCGCTCTCTATGTGGTACTGACCCTGCCGTTCGCCTCGTTTGCGTTCGGAGCGATACAGTTCCGCTTTGCGGAGGCTCTGACCATTCTGCCGTATTTCACGCCGGCGGCCATCCCGGGCATAACCATCGGCTGTTTTCTTGCGAATTTGCTGGGAGGCGCGCCGGTTTTGGATATTGTTTTCGGCTCTCTGGCCACACTGATCGGCGCTCTTATTTCCTACCGGCTTCGCCGGCGAAAAGCTCTGGTATGCCTGCCGCCGATCCTGGCCAATACCCTTGTAATTCCCTGGGTTCTGCGCTTTGCCTACGGCGTACCGGATGCGATTCCTTATCTGATGTTTACCGTGGGAATGAGCGAATGTATTGCTGTTGGTCTTCTGGGAAATTTACTTCTTGTTGCCCTTTCTCCGGTAAAAAAGCTGCTCTTTGAAAAATGTCATGCGTAGAGAGAGGGAAAGCGCCGTTTTTATACGGCGCTCTTCTTTTTTTTAGGCTTATCAATAATATCTTCCACAACCTTTTCTGGAGGAAGCAACAATGCTTCCGGCTTTCCGATATAGCCTTTGATATGTTTAAAGGCCATTCCGTAAGAGTAACCGTCGGTGATCCGTTCATCGGCCACAAATTTCATATGCAGATAGACGCGCCGTCTCAGGCTGCCGTCCCTCTGTGTCTCGTATACCACTTCCTTGTTGCCGATGGCCCCGAAGATGGACAGTGTGCCAAACTCATAGATATGATGATATACGGCGTCCATACCAAAAGAACCCATATTGGTGATAAAAGCCGTAGTGTGAAACGGACTCAGATTTGTCAGAGCCCTCGGCAATAGTCCCAGCTTATCCCCCTTTTTTAGCAGCCAAAATACCAGCTTCATCAACACATTTGGTATGCTGCCAAGGGCAACTTCCAGCGCATCAAAATTTGTCTTGTTTTCATCCTCCTTTACAGAGGATACCGTGCGGTCAATTTTTGCCATCTCCGCATTGATTTTATCTGCCACATCTTGCAGGGTATCTTCCGGATCAAAAAACGGCATCAGCGTGGTGCGTTCCCCGGCCAAGCTCATGCCTTTTTTGACTACCATTGCCATCTTAATGTGATTTCTGGCATAAATACGACGGTTTTGTTCAAAACGATTAATCTTCGGGACTTGAGAGATGGTCCGCACCATAGCGGCAAAAATTAGTTGGTACAAAGTTAGTCCGGGTATCTGCCCGGCCCGCATATCACGAATAAATTCCTGCGTGTGTGTGATATCAATCTTATCCTCAAATAACACCCAACTGTCTGCCATCGTTGTCATGATATATGGGATTACCTTACTCATAGGGTCCATGTTACGGACTAAAAAACCGTCATTGCGGTCGCCCCATCTCCTCTTTCTTCCCTCAAACGGCTGCATTTCCGACTCCTTTATGATTTTTTCGTTTTCTTTACAGAATTTTAACATTTTCCATTGTATCGGACGGGGAAATGAAAGTCAACCGAATCCGAAAAATCTTGCGAAATTCTTAAAAAACCGTTTTAACCGCAGAAGGGCTTTTCCTTTTGCCGGTTCTATTGTAAAATAGGGAAGAAAAATATGGAAAGCGTCAGGTTGAGATAAGATTTTATGAAGAATGAAAAAAAAGGAATGACCAACCGGGTAGTTAAAAATTCCGTCTGGATTATCAGCGAGAGACTGATACAGGCGGCTATCTCTTTTTTTATTCAGGTTGCGACGATCAATTATATGGAACCAGAATCCTGGGGCGTGATCAGTTACTGTACAGCTTTTGTCAACGTCTTTTTATCTTTGTCTGCTCTGGGACTTGAGTACGTGGTTATCAAGGAATTGACAGCCAATCCAAATGAGAAGGATGAAATTATGGGCTCCGCTTTGCTGATGCGGCTGCTTTCTGGGATTTTATCTGTGTTTTGTATGTTGTTTTTGGTGGGTCTTACCAGGGATTTTCGCTCCTTTGATCTGTTTATTGCGCTGCTGATCTCTCTGCAGCTTCTGTTCCGCCTTTCAGATCTGATTGACTTCTACTTTCAATCCCGCTTGGAGAGCAAGCATGTGTCGATTGCCAAAGGAATCACGTATGCCATCGTAGCCTGCTGGAAAATCTATATCATTATAACCGCTAAATCCGAACCATATTTTGCTTTTTCTTATACCCTGGATGCCATGGTGATCTGCCTGATTCTTATATATCTCTATTTTAAGGAGGCAAGACCACGGCTTCGCTTTTCGGCTGTCTGGTGCCGCAGAATGCTGCATCAGAGCAAACATTTTATTCTGGCCTCCATGATTACAATGGTCTATTCAGAGATGGATCGGCTCATGCTGGGGAATCTGTGCAGCGACACGGAAATTGCAGTATATACGACGGCTTACGGCATTGCCATGGTCTGGGTATTTATTCCCAATGCGATCATGACCTCCTACCGTCCAGCAATCATGGAAGGACATGCTTCGGGCACCAATTATCTAGAGCGGGTGCGCACACTGTATTCTATCATCATCTGGATCGGTATTGCGGCGGGAATCGGTGTGATGCTGTTTGGCGGCTGGTTTTTTAAAACTTTTTACCGCAGCGAGTATATGGCCAGTGTCCCCAGTCTGTATCTGCTGATCTGGAGTACTCTATTCTCCCATTTGGCAGTAGCCCGATCCACTTGGCTGGTCTGCGAAGGGCTAAACCGGTATTCCGAATTGTTTCCTATCTGGGGCGCTCTGGTTAATCTGGGCTTAAATGCGCTGCTGATTCCCCGGATGGGAGCCGCCGGGGCTTCCTTAGCCACTCTGGTCACACAGATTGCCGTAACGATGATTGCACCGTTGTTTTACCGGGCGACGCGGCCCTCTGTGGGACATATGGTACAGGCGTTTTTTGCAAAAGATCTGTTGGAAAGAATAAAGGGACTGCGCAGATGAAGCAGATTTATCAAAAGAGAGAGCCAAGAATCATGATGGAGGTATCATGATTCTTCCTCACAAAATCCCTTTCAGGTCAAGCATGGGCAGAGATATCTCCAAGGCGCCAACCGAAAATCCTTCACTTTTGTTAAATTCTCCGTGGCAATCACAACCGCCGGTGATTCGCATATTGTTTTTTTTGCAAAAGTGGACACAGATATCCACAGCGTCTTTTGTGTGTGACGGGTAAAAGCATTCAATTCCTCCTAACCCACACAACCTCATTTCTCTGAGCATGGATGCAAATCCGCCTGGATTTCGTTCGTACAAATATCCCGGATGTGCCAAAACGGGAACTCCGCCTGCTCGTCTGACCATTTCGCAGAAGTCCGACATATTGCATTCGCCAAAATCTGATAAATGATTCGGCATCCCATACCTTCTGTAAATGGTTTCATTCGCTTCCTCATATGTTTTTGCAGCGCCTTTGGCCACCGCATAATACAGATATTTCCATCCGCCCTTTTCTTTTGGATATGCAAAATGACGATATTCTTCCAAAGACATTTGTGGATAATCCTGCATCATATTAAAAACGATATATTCACACTCGATCGCCTTATACTGTTTATCCATAAATGTTTTCATTTTTGCATCGTTTGGATCGAAACTGTATGCGAGCATATGCAGGCTTTCCCCTTTCCACAGGATCTCCAGTTCCACCCCCAGCACATATTTCATCCCGTTATCCCTGCAAATTTCAGGCAAAACAGAATACGCGCCGATGGTTGCATGATCACATATGGAAAGCAAACCAACATTTCTCTTTTTAGCAAGCGCTACAATTTCTTCAGGCGAACGGGAACTATCAGAATACATTGAATGAATATGCAGATCAACTTTCATAATGATATCCCATTCCTTTCGCTTCATTCAGGCATAAAACATTATGAAAATGTATCCCTGAGCTTATTTTTGTTATATTTTTTTCTCTTCTATAACGGATCTCTATACCACCACAATCAGTATAACATGCCAAAACCTTATTTCAAGATTCCCATATTATTGAATTTCCTTCAAAGCATAGCAGGCACGGCCGTTTGCTTTGGCTTGATACAGCATATCGTCGGTTTCCGTTAATAAGTGTTTTACATTCTGCGGAAAGACAAATTGATATCCTCCTATACTGCAGCTTACTTTTTTGTCAGAAAGAACACCGGAAAGATTCTGAAGAAATTGATCCAGCCGCTGCATCAGTTCTTGTTTGGTCAAGGTATTTTCAACGATAACAGCAAATTCGTCACCGCCGATCCTTCCTACTCTTCCCTCTTCTCCAAAAAGTTTCTGTAGATTTCCTGCAATTTCCATCAAAACCTGATCGCCAACGGAATGCCCGAAACTATCATTGATTTCCTTAAAATAGTCTGCATCTACAAACAAAAACCATCCGGTTCTTTCAGCGTCTTTGGCATGTTCTTTCTGTGCCTTTTCGCAGTGGCTGAGGAACATTCTTCTCCCCATTATGCCAGTCAGGCCATCCATTTCACCCTTGTATTCTTTATAGGACATATATTTATAGATAGAAATCAGCAAAATAACAGAAATCACATTTAATGACAGCATGGCAATCAAAAATTGGATCTGCAGAAGCAAAAGATCGGAAGAAATGGCATCTGATACCAGCAAACCATGCCGTTGCAGCATATACGATTCTCGTTCAGAAAAATAGAGGGAAGCAAAAATTGCCATACACACCATGGAAAACGCAAAAATAAAAAAATACAGATTCATTTTTTTTGGCGCATAAGGGTTTTTATATGACTGCTCCATACACAGTTTAATATTTTGTACCGTATCGCTGTTGTATATTTCCCAAACCAATGTAACGACAGCTACGCAGATCAGAGCAAATACAGCATCTCCCAAATCCCAATTCAGCGCAGAGTAATAATGATATCCAAGCTCCGGAAATAAAATTCCCATGGCGGTATACACCAGCAGAGAATGAATTTTCGGCGCGATGGCAGAAATACATCCTATCCATAAACGATAATGTTTTCTTTTTCTCGCAAACAAGAAAGCGATTCCAACAAAAAATCCAAAGACAGCTCTGGTACCAATACTCAGCAAAAGACTGCCGATGGGAAATCCGCTGAAAAACGGAGAAAAAACAGCATCGGCCGGCAGAACATAAGAAGCGGATGCCTTGTACATACTGGTAATTCCAAAAATTAATCCAATCCATGCAGACTGCGCCGGATGAAAGAGACATCCCGCTACTAAGATCGGAAGATAGGCGATTGTGACAGAAATAGGAGGCAGATGAATATAGCCCAAAAACGTAAACGACATCAAAAGTTCAACTGCAATCAGAATACCAAAAAAATAGCGGTCAAAGCAGGATTTCATTCTCTATCCCTTTCTGTTTTCTCAAATGATGTGAGATCCGCAAAAAAAGAGGGCTAACCAACCCCTTTTCATGGCTTGATTAACCCTCGAAATTCGGGCCTTTCTTAGAACTTGCCTTCTTTTGCCGCTTCCTCGATGGAGACAGCTACAGCTACGGTAGCGCCGACCATCGGGTTGTTGCCCATACCGATCAGACCCATCATCTCCACATGAGCAGGGACAGAGGAAGAGCCTGCAAACTGCGCGTCGGAGTGCATACGGCCCATGGTATCCGTCATGCCGTAGGAAGCCGGACCAGCCGCCATGTTATCGGGATGCAGGGTACGGCCTGTGCCGCCGCCGGAAGCAACGGAGAAATACTTTTTACCGGCTTCCACACGCTCTTTCTTGTATGTACCGGCAACAGGATGCTGGAAACGAGTCGGATTGGTGGAATTGCCGGTGATAGACACGTCCACATTCTCCTTCCACAGAATGGCAACACCCTCGGTCACATCATTTGCGCCGTAGCAGTTTACCTTGGCGCGAAGACCTTCCGAGTAGGATTTACGGAATACTTCCTTCACCTGTCCGGTGTAGTAATCCATCTCAGTCTCCACATAGGTGAAGCCGTTGATGCGGGAGATAACCTGCGCGGCGTCTTTCCCTAAGCCATTCAGGATAACGCGCAGAGGTTTCTGGCGGACTTTATTCGCCTTCTCTGCGATGCCGATAGCACCTTCCGCAGCGGCAAAAGATTCATGGCCAGCCAGGAAGCAGAAGCATTCGGTCTCCTCCTCCAGCAGCATTTTTCCCAAATTGCCGTGGCCCAGACCTACTTTTCTCTGATCGGCTACGGAGCCGGGAATGCAGAAAGCCTGCAGGCCCTCTCCGATAGCGGCGGCGGCGTCAGAAGCCTTGCGGCATCCCTTCTTGATCGCAATCGCAGCACCTACGATATAGGCCCAGCATGCATTTTCAAAGCAGATCGGCTGAATCTTCTTTACCTGCTCATAGACGTCCAGACCAGCATCTTTTGTGATCTTCTCGGCTTCCTCGATGGACGCGATGCCGTAGCCGTTCAGCACGCCGTTGATCTTATCAATTCTTCTCTCATAGGATTCAAATAAAGCCATTTCTTAGTCCTCCTTATTCTACCCGCGGATCGATGATCTTGACAGCATCTGCTACACGGCCATACTGACCCTTAGCCTTCTCCCAGGCTGTGTTGGGATCGTCGCCCTTCTTGATGAAGTCGGTCATCTTGCCCAGGGATACAAACTGATAGCCAATGATCTCGTCGTCTGCATCCAGTGCGATACCGGTTACATAGCCTTCAGCCATCTCCAGATAGCGGGGACCTTTCTTCAGAGTGCCGTACATCGTACCAACCTGAGAGCGCAGACCCTTGCCCAGATCCTCCAGGCCAGCGCCCACAGGCAGACCGTCTTCCGAAAAAGCGCTCTGGGTACGACCGTACACAATCTGTAAAAACAGTTCTCTCATAGCCGTATTGATGGCATCGCATACCAAGTCGGTATTCAGAGCCTCCAAAAGCGTGCGGCCCGGCAGAATCTCAGATGCCATAGCGGCGGAATGGGTCATACCGGAGCATCCGATGGTCTCCACCAGAGCCTCTTGAATGATCCCTTCCTTCACGTTCAGGGTCAGCTTGCAGGCGCCCTGCTGAGGTGCGCACCAACCGATGCCATGGGTCAGGCCGGAGATATCTTTGATCTCTTTGGCCTTCACCCATTTCGCCTCTTCCGGAATGGGAGCGGCGCCATGGTTTACGCCCTGAGCCACAGCGCACATTTTCTCAACCTCATGTGAATAAATCATGATAAAACTCCTTTCGTTAAGTGATAAATCACAAGGATTTCCCTGTCTCTCCTATTTTCTCACAAATCGACAAAATAGTCCAGCATTTTTTTCACGAATTCTTTCGGCCAAACGGCTGATAGGTGTTCAGGCAGTCACTCATAGCATTTACTTCTGTGGATGCCGTCGCCGTGATTGTCTTCCAAGATATGGCAATCGCAACGGCTAAAAATATCAGTTCCTGTACCGCGCTCTTTGTCATTTCCACCCAGAAGGACGGATCGAGCAGAAACGGAAGCGTCTGAATCAGAGCTTCTCCCATAGTGAAACCGCCGGAAGCAAAGGACAATACCCAGAACACATATTCCATCACATACATACTGAGCAGAGACAGAACGATCAGAATCGGTCCGGCCGCCCGGCTTCGCTTGCCGTTGCATTTTGTATAGCCGAATGATGCCCCCAGAGGAATCAGCATCATCAGAACGGCAAAGATTCTCTCGGCAAACCAGATACTTAAAATAGAAGGGATCGTCGCAATAATTCCGCCGGCCAGCCCGCCGCAGATTCCGGAAAGATAACTTCCCTTTTTCAAATTCTGTTCGGCGTTTTCGCGGACACCCTGATGAGCCCGCTCCAGACAACTTCGGTGTACGGGCGTGTAGGCACTTCTCAGCAGAGCGATTCCGTCGCAAGATTCCTGATGACACAGCGGACATACGGACGGCGCCCGCATTCCGTATTCAGGGGCAATCTCTTTCAGGATTCCCATTGCCTGCAAAAAGGGGCCGGAAAACCCTTCCTTTGTCTTGAGCATTACCATGGCTACCGTGAAGTTGCCGTTCTGTCTGGATACGGTCCCGACGCCTTTGAGCGCTTTATTCCAGGCCCGGAGAAACGGATTTTCGCAGTTCTTATTCAGACTGACGAACAGCGTCACCCATTTGGCGCTGGCATTTCCGCCGAAGACGCAGTACAGGGGAAAACCGTTGTACTCACCGTAGGCGGTTTTCCCTTTCTGCAAAAAGCCAAATGACGCTGTCTCATTTATGTATTCGTCATAAGTCATAAAAACTTCTCATTTCTAGGAATTTTATTATTGCGGCCATACAAACATAGCGCTGTCGATTTCTCTCAGAGTATTGACATCAACGCCGTATCCCTCGTCGTCCTCCTCGATTTTTACAATCTTCTCAACCGGATCGGCATACTCAATTTTGGAGACAAAACTTTCCATAACGTCCAGCATACCAAGAGCGTACTGCTTCTCCCACTCAACATACTCGTTGTCATCCGCAAAACCGCTCAGACTTCCGTCGTCGTTCACCGTCACCTCGCCAAACTCACCGGATTTTGCCCTCTCAACCATGCTGTTGGAATAATTCTGCGCCTCTGTCAAGGCCAGCTCGCAGTATACAATAGGCTCGATCGTCAGTTTTACCGTGTAATAATCATCGGTCTTCACCGCCTCGGCCACCTCATATTTTGCCTTGGCAAAAATTTCTTTGGTAACGTCCAGAAGTCTCTGGTTGATGGTGTCGTCATTGAGCATCTCTTTTTCGATCAGGAAGTAGCTGGCCAAGCTGTCAGCCCAGGAAGCCATCATCTCTTCCTCGTAGTACTCGTCCGCGCTCTGTTTCGTATCGTCCACCAGTTCCAGATATTTATCGGTCTTATTTTTATAAGCCATATCCAGAAGACTCTGTACATAGGGAGCATACTTATCGCTGCCGCTCTGGAAAGCCGAGAACGCGTCGCAGCCGCCTAACAGCCCGATTGCCATAACCAGTGCCAACAAAAGTGCAATTTTCTTTTTCATTTGAAATCATTCTCCTTTTTCTGAATAAATATTTCGCGCTGCCGCAGACAAAGCCGCCGCACGCTGCCTTCTCTATTATACTGAATCTTTTTCGTTTTGTAAATCTTCAATTTGTAAAATCTGCAAAACGGTTTCGTCAACGTTTTCAAGAGTCACAATCCGGCTTGCCTGGCGGGCTACCGCCTGTTCAAAAAAATTTCTGGCGTCCCTGGCGTTGGCGAACCCGGACGGTTTCGAGGCGATCCTTTCTTCAAACCAAGTCTTGGCGTAGTCTTTGGCCTGCGGGGTCAGCCGATAGTCGGCACCGGCACACATGCCTTCCAGAATCTCCGTCAGTTCATCTGCCTTGTAGTCTTCAAAAAACAAAAATTTGTTAAAGCGGGAACGAAGTCCCGGATTAGAATTTAAAAAATCGTTCATCAAATCTGGATATCCGGCTACGATCACTACGAGATTGTCACGGTGATCTTCCATCGCCTTCAACAGCGTGTCAACCGCCTCCTGGCCAAAATCGCCCTCTCCTTTTCCCGCGGTCAGCGCATAGGCTTCGTCGATAAACAATACGCCGCCAAGGGCTTCATTCACAACCTCCTGCACTTTTGCCGCCGTCTGCCCTATGTAACCGCTGACCAGGCCAGAGCGGTCCACCTCAACCAGATGCCCGCGGGAGAGAAGTCCGAGAGCGCGGTAAATACCGGATAAAAGTCTCGCCACCGTGGTTTTGCCAGTACCCGGGTTTCCGGAAAAGACCAGGTGAAGCGAGACGGAGGGCGGCTTTAAGTCCATCTCCTCCCGCATTTTCCGCACCTTGATCAGATTGACCAGAGTGTTAACTTCCTGTTTCACCGCATACAATCCTGTGAGAGCGTCGAGCTGAGCCAGGTAGTCTTCTACCGTTTTTTCCGGTTCCGCTTCCCGGACGGATGGCGGGATGTCTTTTGGATTCTCTTTTGCCGGAATATTTTTTCCGGAGGAGGCGGCGCCGGAGCGATTTGTATTCTGCGGCTCGTCTCCTTCGTGATCCCGGATCCCTTTTACTTTGATATAGTTATCCAGCAGGGCCATATACTGGGTGAAATATTCCATCTCCCGCTCGCCGGCCAGGTCGTTGCAGGCGATAAATTCTTGTCCCATCTGGCGAAAGAGCGCGGCCAGCGTTCGGGTGACGGCCGTCTTTACGCCCGGCAGTTTATCCGGCGCATTGACGTCGGCATTGGCAAAATACGTCATGGAAGTGGGAATCCGGCTGCGGAAGGCTTCGCTGTCCAGATTTCGCTCATATTTAAACATGGTCAGCTTATCCGGAGTAAAACGGAATCCCAGGTGGTCCCGGATAAACAGTGTTTCCCGAAAGCAGACGCCGCCGTCTGCCGAAGCCATATGGGCCAGAAACTGCAGCAGATCGATCTTGCAGATCTGCCACATAGTCAGAGATTTGTCTCTGGAACCGATCCCGGCCCGATCCAGCATGTTGCAGTATTTTTTACACAGATTCATCAGTTGAGGCAGCGTCTGTTCCATTTTCTGTATCCTTCCCTTTGTCGTTGCCCAAAACGGCATGTTACCGCACTTGTGCGGTTATAAATTTTTTATAACAGAAGACTCTTCGCTGTCATCTCTTTCGGCTGCTCCATCTCCATCAGCTCAATCAGCGTGGGAGCGATGTCGGCCAGACAGCCTCCCTCGCGCAGTTTCCTGCCTTTCTTGTCGTTGATCAGGATAAAGGGAACCGGGTTGGTGGTATGAGCCGTAAAGGGCGCTCCGGTTTCATAGTCGATCAACTGCTCCGCGTTGCCGTGATCGGCGCACAGGAACATGACGCCGTCCGCCTGAATCACCGCATCCACAGCCCGGCCTACGCAGGCGTCCACCGTCTCAATCGCCTGGATCGCCGCCGTTTCCACGCCGGTATGGCCCACCATATCCGGATTGGCAAAATTGACGATGATCACATCGTATTTTCCGCTGCGGATCGCCTCGACCAGTTTATCGCAGACCAGAGGGGCGCTCATCTCCGGCTGCAGGTCATAGGTCGCCACTTTGGGCGATTTAACCAGAATGCGGTCTTCTCCCTCGTTCGGCTCTTCCACGCCGCCGTTGAAGAAGAAGGTTACATGCGCGTATTTCTCGGTCTCGGCAATGCGCGCCTGGGTCTTGTGATGAGCCGCCAAAAACTGGCCGAACGTGGTGTTTAATTCAATCTTATGAAACGCCACCAATTTGTTGGGAATCGTTACATCGTACTCCGAGAAGCACACGTATGTCAGTTCTTTCCGATTTCCTCTGTCAAATCCGTCAAATTCGTCCGCGCAGAACGCACGGGTCAGCTCTCTGGCCCGATCCGGACGGAAATTAAAGAAGATAACGGAATCGTTATCCTGTATCACTGTTACCGGCCTCCCGTCTTCCATCATGACGGTAGGCAGAACAAATTCGTCGGTTATCCCTTCCTTGTAGGAGGCTCGGATCGCTTCCACCGGATCGGAGGCTTCCACGCCTTCTCCCAGAGTCAGGGCACGGAATGCTTTCTCCACGCGATCCCAGCGGTTATCACGATCCATGGCATAATAGCGCCCGCTGACCACGCCCACTCTGCCGACTCCGATTTCTTTCATCTTATCGCAGAGCTCCTGCACATAATCGGCGCCGGAGGACGGAGGCGTATCGCGGCCGTCCAAAAAGCAATGCACAAACACTTTGGTCAGGCCATGACGCTTTGCCAGCTCAAGCAGTCCATAGATATGCGTATTATGGCTGTGAACGCCGCCGTCCGACACCAGTCCATACAGATGCAGAGAAGAATGGTTCTTCTTGCAGTTTTCCACAGCCGCCAAAAGCGCTTCGTTTTCAAAGAACACACCGTCCTCGATCTCTTTGGTAATACGGGTCAGATCCTGGTATACGATGCGCCCCGCCCCCATATTGGTGTGTCCCACTTCAGAATTGCCCATTTGTCCGTCCGGCAGTCCCACTGCCATACCGCTGGCATTTCCCTCGACAAAAGGGTATTCTTTCATCAGGCGATCCATCACCGGCGTCGCCGCTTTTTTAATTGCGTTTCCCTCGGTTTTGTCATTTAGGCCATAGCCGTCCAGAATCATCAGTACAGTCGGTTTTTTGCACATATATGTCGTCTCCTTTTTTCTACCGGATATACCGGAAACGAGGGCAGATCGCTCCTGCCCCCGTCCGGTTATACGCCTGTCGGCGCATGTGAGTTTACTTATAATTTACAATCTTGCCGAAGTCAGGCTTTAACGCAGCGCCGCCCACCAGACCGCCGTCGATATCCGGCTGTGCAAACAGTTCCGGCGCGCTGGAAGCCGATACGCTTCCGCCGTACTGCACCCGGATGGCATCCGCGGTAGCCTGGTCATAGATCTCAGCCACACAGGCGCGAACAGCGGCACAGACTTCCTGAGCCTGCTCTGTGGTCGCTACCTTGCCGGTGCCGATCGCCCAGATGGGCTCATAGGCAATGACAGCTTTCGCGGCCTGCTCGGCGCTTACGCCCAGCAGAGCAATCTTCACCTGCTGACGGATGAAATCAATGGTAACGCCCTGCTCTCTCTGGGTCAGCGTCTCGCCGCAGCAGATGATCGGGGTAATGCCGTGTTCAAAGGCCTTCAGCACTTTCTTGTTTACCGTCTCATCCGTCTCCGCAAAATACTGCCTGCGCTCGGAATGGCCGATGATCACATATTTGACACCGGCATCCGTCAGCATAGACGGGGAAATCTCGCCGGTAAAGGCGCCTTTTTCCTCAAAATACATATTTTCTGCGCCGATGCAGATATTGGAGCCTTTTGCCGCTTCCACGGCCGGAATAATATCGATAGCCGGTACACAGAATACCACGTCGGCATCCTCTGTTGCCACCAGGGGCTTTAACGTCTCAATCAGAGCAACGGCCTCACTGGGAGTCATATTCATCTTCCAGTTGCCGGCGATGATTTTTTTTCTTGCCATTTTACAAAATCCTCCTGTCCTTATGCTTATTTATCGTTGGCTGCCACAACGCCGGGCAGCTCCTTGCCTTCCAAAAATTCCAGGGAAGCGCCGCCGCCGGTAGAGATATGTGTCATCTTATCGCCAAATCCCAACTGGTTGACAGCCGCCGCGGAATCGCCTCCGCCGATAATTGTGGTTGCATCCGTCTCTGCCAGCGCTTTGGCTACGGCGATTGTGCCGGCCGCCAGCGTCGGATTCTCAAATACGCCCATCGGTCCGTTCCAGACAACGGTCTTCGCGCTCTTTACAGCCTCGGCATACAGCTTCGCGGTCTCCGTACCGATGTCCATGCCCATCTTGTCCGCCGGAATCTGATCGGCCGGCACATTCTGAATCTCAATGGGAGCGTCGATAGGATTCGGGAATTCCTTCGTGATGGTCGTATCCACAGGCAGAAGCAGCTTCTTACCCAGCTTCTCCGCTTTCTCCATCATCTCTTTGCAGTAATCGACCTTCTCCATATCCACCAAAGAAGCGCCGATCTCATAGCCTTTGGCTTTTAAGAAGGTATACGCCATACCGCCGCCGATGATCAGCGTGTCGCATTTCTCCAGAAGATTGGAGATCACATTCAGCTTATCGGCCACCTTAGCGCCGCCCAAAATCGCCACAAAAGGACGAACCGGGTTGTTTACCGCATTGCCCAGGAAGTCGATCTCTTTCTGCATCAGATAGCCTACCGCAGACGTTCCGACAAACTGCGTCACTCCCACGTTGGAGCAGTGAGCTCTGTGAGCCGTGCCGAAGGCGTCGTTTACAAAGACGTCGCACAGAGAAGCCAGCTCCTTGCTGAAAGCTTCCCCGTTCTTTGTCTCCTCCTTGCGGTAGCGGGTATTTTCCAGCAGCACTACCTCGCCGTCCTTCATAGCCTCTACGGCTGCTTTGGCGTTGGGGCCTACCACTTCCGGATCTGCGGCAAATTTTACTTCCTGGCCTAAAAGTTCGGACAGGCGCACCGCTACGGGAGCCAGGGACATGGACGGAACCGGCTCTCCCTTGGGCTTGCCGAGATGGGAGCAGAGAATGATCCGGCCGCCGTCGGCAATCAGCTTCTTGATTGTGGGAAGAGCTGCCACCAGGCGATTCTCATCGGTGATCTTGCCTTCCTTAAGCGGCACGTTAAAATCGCAGCGGACCAGAACTCTCTGGCCTTTTACGTTGATATCATCTACGGATTTCTTGTTCAGCATAATACTCTCCTTGTTGTTCATGTGATGAAACGGGTCCGGCCCATAAGACCGGACCCGTTTAGGTCAAAAATGCTTCTCTTGCATGGCATCGGCTACGCCATACATGTTGCTGAATTATGCAAGCTCAGCGAAATACTTGATGGTGCGGACCATCTGGCTTACATAGGAGTTCTCGTTGTCATACCAGGATACAACCTGTACCTGAGTCGTGCCGTTGTCCAGAGGCAGGACCATGGTCTGAGTCGCATCGAACAGGGAGCCAAAACGCATGCCCACGATATCGCTGGAAACGATCTCGTCGGTATTGTATCCGAAGGACTCCGTAGCGGCAGCCTTCATGGCGTCATTGATCTGCTCTTTGGTCACATTGCCCTCTACCACAGCCGTCAGAATCGTGGTGGAGCCGGTGGGGGTAGGTACACGCTGTGCCGCGCCGATCAGCTTGCCGTTCAGCTCAGGGATAACCAGGCCGATTGCCTTAGCTGCGCCCGTGGAGTTGGGAACGATATTCACAGCGCCTGCGCGGGATCTTCTCAGATCGCCCTTTCTCTGCGGGCCGTCCAGGATCATCTGATCGCCGGTGTAAGCGTGGATCGTACACATAATACCCGTCTTGATCGCAGCCAAATCGTTCAGAGCCTTAGCCATGGGAGCCAGGCAGTTGGTGGTGCAGCTCGCGGCGGAGATAACCGTATCCTCAGCCTTCAGCACATTGTGGTTTACATTGTATACGATGGTAGGAAGATCGTTGCCGGCAGGAGCGGAAATAACAACCTTCTTTGCACCGGCCTGGATATGAGCGGAAGCTTTCTCTTTCGAGGTGTAGAAGCCCGTGCATTCCAGAACAACATCTACGCCCAGCTTGCCCCAGGGCAGATCTGCCGCGTTCTTCTCTGCATAAATCGTGATCTCCTTGCCATCTACGGTGATGGAATTGTCGGAGTAGGATACAGCGTCAGCCAGAGCGTACTTACCCTGAGAAGAATCGTACTTCAACAGGTGAGCCAGCATCTTGGGGCTGGTCAGATCGTTGATCGCAACGATCTCATACCCTTCTGCGCCGAACATCTGACGGAATGCCAGGCGGCCGATACGTCCAAAACCATTGATTGCTACTTTTACTGCCATAATGAATTCCTCCTGAATGTGATAATTTGATAGATTGTTCACACCTATTAAATCCAATCCTATTCTACCCATTTTGGACAAAAATAGCAAGTATTATTTTTAACTTTTTTCAGGAATTTTATATTTCTTTTTTTCCGGAGCGCAAAAAAACGGTTTCGGAACGGAAACAGTCCGCAAAAAATCCTGTTTTTTCCATCTCACTGTTCGGCTACAGAGGACTGCGCGACATTGATGGAATGGCCGCCCACGCGCGCTAAGCTGTTGAGAACCTCCACAAACACAAGTCCCTGTGTCGCCGAACACTCGCTGCCGCGCATGCGGTCCATATGATTGGCTTGCGATTGTTTGGTCAGCTTGGAAATGGAGCGGTACAGTTTCAGTAGCTGTCCGATCTTGGCCGGCTCTATGTTCTGATGCAGGAAATCCTCCACCGCCGCATCGTAAAGCCGCATATCGTTCTGGTATATTTCCGACAGTTCTTCCCTGGCTTGATCCGAATAAACCAGACTCTGGTCCACGCATTTTTCCGTCAGCCCGACCAGAATTTCCGCGTAGTCTCCGATTCTCTCCAGATCATTGAGCACCTGATATACTCTGGTGATATATTTGGATTCCGTCTCGGACAATTCCATCACATTGATACTGACCAGATAATCGCTGATTGCTCCGGCCAGATAATCGATCACCTGTTCGTTCTCCCGTATTTTCTGGCTCTGGGACAGATCATTTCCAAGCATCCCCTCAGCCGCCATCACCAGATTGGCCCGAACCAGGCCGGCCATCCGCTCCACTTCGCTGCGGATCTGCAGCATAGTGACAAGACTGTTGCCGATCAGGTTGACGTCTATGTATTCCAGACGGAGCGCGTCTTCATGCTTTTGCTTCGGAATAATGCGGTAGGTCAGCCTTACAACCTGGTTGGTCAAAGGCAGAAGAATGGCGGCGGATACCACCTTAAACAAAATATGACAGACCGAAATCTGAAATACCGGCTCCGGTATCGCGGATCCCAGCCATTGAGTGTAGGGAAACAAAAGCGTCACAGGCACTAAAACGACTGCGCCGACAATGTTGTAAATCAGATATATGCAGGCGGCCCGCTTAGCGTTATTCCTGGCATTTAAAGAGGACAGAATGGTGGGAACCGAGGAACCAATATTGATTCCGCAGACCAGAAAAGAAGCAAAGTACAGAGGCATCATCCCTTGCATGGCCAGCGCCTGCAGTACGCCGATTGCAGCGGAGGAGCTCTGAATCAGAGCGCACATCAGGATACCGACAAAAAGACCCAGAAACGGATTTCTGGCATTCATGATAAAGTTCTGGAACCAGGGTACATCCTTCAAGGGAGACATGGCGCCGCTCATCGTGTGAAGCCCCTGGAACAGAAGGCCAAAGCCCAAAATAACCTGTCCCACATGGCGGTAGGTTTTCTTTTTGCTGTACATCATCAGAAACGCGCCGATAAAGATGCAGAAGGGCGATATTCCGGAAGCGTCCAGCGCAATCAGAATACTGGTGATCGTCGTACCGATGTTGGCGCCGAAAATCACACCGGTGGCCTGCGCCAGATCCATCACGCCCGCATTGATAAAGCCCATCACCATCACGGTGGTGGCGGATGACGACTGAATGACCACCGTCACAAGCGTTCCTAGCAGAAATCCGCGGACCGGATTGCGGGTCAGCTTCTCCAGCAGATCTTTCATGCGGGAACCGGCCGCCTGCTCCAGCCCCTCTCCCATGTACTTCATTCCAAACAGAAACGCGCCCAGTCCACCGAGCAGAGCTATGACATTGGATATACTCATTTGTACCTCCTATCCGGAGAATGGATTCCTGCATAAGAACCGCTCCGGATCTCCTCTTCCTTTTTGATTCTCCCGGCGCTTTAGCCGGGAGGCGGTACGGGAAAAAACCGCATCGATATCAGTATAACAGGAGGCAGAACGGTTTTCAATCGTTATTTGTGTTTACAAATTGACAAAACAGGGGGAATACCGGGAGAATTTCGGATTATTTATATTGCTTTCTCTTTGTTTCGGCGGTATAATCAGGAAAAAGGAGGTTGCTATGTATTATCCGGATCACCATGTACATTCTTTTTTTCCTCGGACAGCCAGACGCCGCCAAACCAGCAGATTGAGCGGGCGCTTAAGCTGGGAATGCCTGCTCTCTGCTTCACGGACCATATGGATTTTGATTATCCCGGCGAGAAAAAGGGAGAATTTTGTCTGGACCCAAAGCCGTATCTGACCGCCATGAAAAAACTGCGGGAAGAGTACGACGGGCGCATTGCCGTGCGGGCCGGTGTGGAAATCGGCCTTGAAGTTCCTTATCAAAAACAGATTACGGATTATATCCGGTCGTCGGATTGGGATTTTGTCATCGGTTCCATCCATCTGGCCGGCCGGCTGGACCCCTACCAGGATTCTTATTTTGAAGGGAGGGACAGCCGTCAGGCATATTTGGCGTATTTTGAAGCCACATGGAAATGCCTTGCGGCGTTCGAGCCGGCCTTTGATGTCCTGGGCCATCTGGATTATGTGTTCCGCTGCGGCGACCGCGCTGTCACAAACGCCTGGAGCGAATGGCCCGATCTGATGGATGAGATTTTAAAACTTGTCGTGGATAAGGGATTGGGGCTGGATGTCAACACCGGAGGAATGAAAAAAGGACTTGTCTGCCAGCATCCGCATGACGATCTTCTGAAGCGTTATCGTGAGCTGGGAGGAGAACGGATCACCTTCGGCTCCGACGCTCATTCGCCAGAACATCTGGGGGATCGCTTCCCGGAGACCGGCGAGAGGCTGAAAGCGCTTGGCTTTCGCTATTATGCCTCCTACCGGGCCAGGAAGCCGGAATATTATCCCTTGTGAGTTTTTTGTTTCAGGCGGTCGTTAGTCCAGCGGCGCAGCAGATTGTAAAACACGGAAAACAGAGGAATGAATAGAAGCATGCCGGCCACACCCATCACACTGCCGCCGATCGTGACGGCCACCAGCACCCAGATGGAGGGCAGTCCCACTGAATTTCCCACCACTTTCGGGTAGATCAGATTGCCCTCAATCTGCTGCAGCAGCACAAACAGGACGACAAACCAGGCTGCCTGCACCGGATTGACGACCAGTATCAAGAAGGTTCCGATCAGGGAGCCAATCAGCGCGCCGAATATGGGGATCAGCGCCATCACTGCCACCAGGATGCTGATTACCAGCGCATATGGAAAACGGAACAGCGTCATGCTGACAAAAAACATACTGCCCAGAATCACCGCCTCAGTAAACTGTCCGGTAAAAAAATTGGAGAAAGTATCCCCGGCCATGCGGAGAATTTCCAGCAGGGAAGACGCCTGTTTTTCGGGCATAACCGCGCAGATGAGCTTGGTGCATTGCCGTCCCAGCGTTTCTTTCTGGGCCAGCAGATAGATGCTGAATACCACAGCCATAAAGCCGTTGACAACGCCGCTTACAACCGCGCTCACCGCCCCCACCGTGCTGCCCAGAACCGTTCCCGCTCCGCTGACAAGCCAATTTTTTAGATCGTTGCCCATCTTTGTCCAGTCCAACTGCAGGCTGCCGATCCAATCGATCATCTCCGGCGTCAGAAAATCCCAGCGGCCGTTCTCGCTCTGTATCTGCAGATTGCGTACAAATTTCTCGGCGCTGCTTGCCAGAATCCCAATCGCCTTGACAAACTCCGGAATTACCATGAACAGCACCATTGCCACCACGGCCCCAAACAAAAGAAACGTACACAATATCCCCAGAATCCGGCTGGCGTTTTTGAAAAATCCCATTCCCTTAAACGAGCCGATCCACTGAAAAAAAGCTTCGATTCTGGCCAACGGACGCCGGAGAATAAAGGCGATGGACGCGCCAACCACAAACGGCGATAAAATTCCAAGGATATGACCTGCGACGCCGGCGATCAAGTTCATGTGATTCAGTCCCCAATATAAGATGATACCGCCGGCGATAACCGCCGCCCACTGCCGTATCTGTTTCCAGTCCATTTCTGACTTTTGTCTCCTTTCCGGTGATTTCTTTTTCATCACTCTCCAGCCACCTGCACGCCCTTAAGACTCACCGCATATGGTCCTTCATATCTCCCGTTTTGATACCGTTCTTTTGAAAAAGTCATCTGTTCCTGCACATTCAGAATGTTTCCGTTAATGGAACCGCCGGTCACAGGCGTCACCGTTTCTCCGTCGTACAGAAAGGCCAGGCGAATTTCCCCGCCGAAAGAACCGCTGAACGAATCCATCTGAAAGTCGGAAAAGCTGACAATGTGCAGATAAGGTTCTTTTTTCATCTCACACAGAGGCGTCTCTCCCACCGGAACCAAAATACTGTCATAGATGCCCGTCGGCTCAATTCCCAGATAGCAGGCAAAACGATTGTTGCCATGTATGGTCCTTAGGACGCCATTCTCCAACAAAACCCGGTCTTTCATCGGAATGCCTTCCTGGCTGTAAGGCTCTCTGGCTTTCAACAATATCGTCAGCGCATCGCCGCGGATCGATTCTCCCTGCACCGGCATGTTGCTTTGATAGCTGGAATACTCCTGATAGATCATGGAGGAAGAAGAACGTTCCAGATAGTAGGAAAGGAAGGTCCGCATCTGCTCGCCGGACAAAAGAACACGGTATTCCCCGGCCTGCGGCGAACGGACTGCCTGCGCCCTCGCAATCGTCATCTTCATAGCTTCCTTCACTTCTCTGCGAAGATTCTCCGTATCTAAATTTCGATAGGAAAAGGAATGATACGTTTCTACATTCTGAGGAGAGATGCACTGCACAACATACTCGCCGGACACCTCGCATGTCTCATAGCTGACATCAACGCCGCCGGAACCCACGATCCGTTTGAGAAGCCTCCTGACAAACAGTTCCGCAGAATTGAGAAAAACTTCTTCCTCCGTGTCAGCGGCAAACAATGCCTCCGCCATATCTTTCATATTATCAAACAGCCCCCGGCCGGCCAGCGTGCTGTCCGATGGAATATGTTCTCTCTCCTCCCCAGTCACCAGCTCATAAACCGGATTCCCGACAAAAGACGCGGCATAGTAAGCGGATCGAAGCACAGATTCGATCTCTGCCGCATCCATCTCCGGATAAATCTGCGCCGATGAGGAACCCATCATCGGCTTTTCATCTTTTACAAAAGGATGAAAGACTGTCACCTGGTATTCCGCCAGATCCGTCCGGCGCTTCATATCCAGATTTTTGCGGATAAAAAAACATTCTGCTGACTCGGTTCTTGTCTCATTGATAGTGTAAGCAGCGATTTCTGCCTTTTTCAAAATACTTTTTATTTTTTCGATCAAATTGATTCCTCCCTCTGTTATCCTAAACGGATGCGGGCCTTAATGTAAGGGCCGCCGTCAGACACTTTCACCCATTCTTTATAGCCTTTACCGCAGAAACCGCCGCCGCTTAAAGAGGTTTTTTTGGAGACCATGGAGATAGATTTTAATAAGTCCGGCACATATCCGGTCAGAACAATCGGCGAGAAGATGCGGCCGGTCAGCCTGCCGTCCCGTATTTCTCGGGCGATATTGACCATGCACTGAATGCCCCAGTTTTTCGGATCTTCCATACCGCTGGCTGGCTCCTCCAGCAAAAACCCATAAGAAATCGAGGCGATCATCTCCTCTTTGGTGCTGTGGCCTCCCTCAAAAAAAGTGTTGGTCATTCGGGTATAAGCTTTGCGCTGATAGCTCTGCCGTCTGCCGTTTCCGGTGGGCTCTGCGCGAAGAGCCTGCGCCGCCAAAAGGTCGCAGATTCCCTGTTTTAAAATACCCTTATCAATGATTGTGGTATCTCCTGCCAGTGTTCCCTCATCGTCGAAGAAATAGGATGATGTCTGGGACGCCGCCGCCGCTCCGTCATGCATGGTCACAAGCTCCGAGGCTACATACTGCCCGATATACTGTTCGGCCAGCGCTCGTTTTTTTACAAACATATCCATCTCCACGCCGTGTCCAAAAGCTTCATGGACAATCATACCTGTAACTTCCGGCGTACAGACGCATTCATATTCGCCAGGAATCATAGGTTCGCTCTTCAACAATTCCAGCGTGACGGCTGCGCAATTCTCAACAGCATCTTCCATCTGCGACAACACCTCTGCGCCGCCCAGACCCGAAAAACTGCGGAAAGAATCCTTAATCTCCTCCCCTCGGGATGCCGTCAGGGAAATGGCCCCGGTCATCCACATGACATTCTGTTCCAGCTCCTTCTTGCCGGACAAAAACAGTTTGGAGTATTTCTGATAGTTGCACATCACAGCGCAGTCCAGAATCTTGGTGCTTACAGCCAGCCCCTTTTCCTTGATGTTAGACAGCAGGGCTATTATTTCGCCGTCACCAAGCACTTCCGGATCGGTTTCATAATCTGTACTTCCGACAAAGCTTGTTTTTTCTTCTTCTGGAACTGCATATGTATTTTCCCCGATTTTTTGAGGAACGGCATACTGGGACATGGCAGCAGCCTCTGCAACCCCGCTGCAGATTTCTTCCAGAAGATCCTCGGAAATTCGGTTAAAAGAATATTCCGCATAATGCGCCCCATCCGATACTCTTATCACAAAACCGCGTTCGGACAAAATATTGTCTTCATGAATTCCCGTATTTTTTCTTGAAACGCGGTAGGTTTTCGCGGTGGAATCCATCGCCAGTATGGATATATACGGATACTGTTCCTCCAGTGTCTTTAACAGTTTTCGTAAAAGCGGCTTTTTCTGCCTGATAAAATCACTTTCTCTGACTTTCATTCTCTCTCCTTTAGCGGGGAATTTTGCCTGTTTTCTGCTATTTATTCGTCAAGACCGCCACAATCTCATCGACAACCTCATCAATTCCCCGCCCCAGAAGAAACTGTGTCCCAATGATCAGAGGACATCTGCATTCTTCTCTCAGGACGGTCGTGGAAATGACCAGATCATAGTTCTGCGACTGCGATGCCACATCGGAGGCCTTTCCCTGTGTCACACAATATTTCCCCTTCCATCCCCGATTATCCAGCTCCCTTGTCAATTTTGCGTTGACTGCCATAGAAGTGCAGATCCCAGATCCACATACCAGTAAAATTTGTTTCATCGCTTTTCCTCCTCATTTATCATTTTCTTTTAGATAAAGGCTGAGCCCATCCAAAAATTCTTCTTCTGTGGCCGCTGCTTTCAAGGTGCGCAGACAGCCTTTTTTCTGAAAAGCATCCAAAAACTCACCTAAAAACTCCAGATGAGCCGCGTTCTCTCCCAGCGCCATCATAAACAGAAGCTCTGTTCTGACCGGAATATCCGGCGCCCCCATATGGCGAAATATAACTGGTTTCTTCAGAATACCGACGGCAAGCGCATTTCGTTTCACATGACAGGCGTCTGTATGAGGAATCGCAACTCCCATCTCATCAAAGGCTAACCCCGTGCAGAATTCTTTTTCTCTTTCCTGAATCGCTCGGATATAGCTTTCTTTTACAAAGCCGCGCTCATACAGACAGCCAGCCAGAATGCCGATTGCTTCCTGATCGGTTTTGGCCTCGATCTCTGTGAGAATCACTTCTGGTATCGTCCGTCCCATCTCCACATTCTCCATCAATTTCCCCATGATTTGTCAAAAATTGTAACCGATTCTTGGCGTTTTGTCAATACAAAGCAAAAACGGTCTCTGCAAACATGAAAACATGCTGCAAAGACCGCTGCATCACTGATATCGGAATTTCTCTTCCTCTTCCTGGCGTTCCTTTCGTTTTCGATCCTTTCTCCGGCGTACCAGCGTACTGAAGGTGATGCTGATCTGGAATAGAGCCAGCATCGGAATCGCCACCATAACCTGCGATACCACATCCGGGGGCGTAATGATTGCCGCTATAATAAAGACCAATACGATGACCACCCGCCGGCTTTTTTTCATCCATTCCGGGCGCAGCAGTCCAAGCTGAGTCAGCAGAATGGTGAGAACCGGCATTTCAAACACCAGCCCCATCATACTCATAATGGATAATACCAGCCCTAAGTATTTCTCAATGGAAATCTGTGCTTCAATAGCCGCGTCTCCGTTGATTGTACTGAAAAAATTCAGCATAAAGGGAAGCAGAATGGCATAGGCAAAAGCCAATCCCAAGAGAAAGAAAAGCAGCCCCAAGATCAATACGGCAATCACAAAACGCTTTTCGCTGGATTTTAATCCGGGACTGGCAAAAGCCAGCAGTTCATACAAAATAACCGGGCCTGCCACCGCTAAGCCGGCAATCAGTGAGACACGGATATACTGCATGAACGGTTCCGACGGCGACAGGTATACGAAATCGTACAGATCGCCGGCCGGGACCTGCAAAAACTCTACCAGAGGAACGGCATAGTTAAAGCTGATCAGCATAGCTGCGAGAAAGACAACGACGATAATAATCAGGCGGTTGCGGAACTCACGGATATGATCCACAACCCCCATAACAGCTTCCTGATTCTCCTCTTTCTGTTGTTTCTTCTTCTTTGACACGGCGCGAATTATGCCTCAGTCTTTCCGTTTTCGTTATTCTCCGCGACTTTTTCCTCATCACCGCTCAAACCGTCTTTAAACCCGCGAATCGAGTTGCCCAACGTCTGTCCCAGTTTCGGCAGATACTTGGGGCCAAACAGAAGAACCAGAACCAATACCACCAGCAGAATCTCTGTCGGTCCCAGTTTGCCTACCATTGTAATCGCGTTTACATTCATCATAACATGTATCCTCTCTTTCCTGTGTCTTTCCCCTTGTTTTATACATAATCCGGAGGATAGATGTTTCTGCTCCGGCTTATGCCCGTTTCACACTGCACTTTTTATTGTATGCGGCAGTTCTATACAGCGGCTTCCTCTGCCGTCTGGGTCAACAGCGGTTCTGCCGCTTCTTCTGTATCAGACACGCCGGCAGCCTCCGTTTCTAAAACTGTCTGAACCGGTTTTTCCGGCTCCTTGTCTTCGGTTAAAGCTTCCGGCTCCGCCGCTGAAAATACCGGGGCAGCATTTATCTCGATATCATCTGCCGGGTCTTCCGGAGCCGCTTCGGTCAGAACCATCTCCTCACCGGCCTCCAAAGCCATAGCGGCCTCCGTATCGGCAGCCGCCTCCACAACCGCTTTCTTCAAGGGCTGCGAGGACACTTTAACCGCGTCGTTGATGGCTTTTGTCGCCTCGCTTAACGGAGCCTTGATCTCCTTCAGCGGGTCGGTCAGATCCTTAAAAGGTTCTGTCATCTCCTTTGTCACCGACTGCAGAGGCTGTACGACCTCGCTCAGAGGTTCTGCCACATTTTCCTTAATCTCTGTAGCCAGCTTGCCGGAATACTGCTTCATCAGACCCAGGGCTTCCCCCAGCTTCTTCGCATAATACGGTGTCTTCTCCGGCCCAAGCACCACGATCGCCACAATAACGATCAATATGATCTCCCATGCCCCCAAACTGGCACCTGCTATCATTGGACTATTCTCCCTTCTTTGTCCACCGGACAATTTCATCATGAAGCCAGGTTCTATTTTATCAGATTATTCTCCGGCTTGCAAGTTTTTTCTGTTAAGACACTGCTCAAAATCGCTGTTTGGAAAGAATTACCGCACTTTATAGCTCAATCGCTTTTTCCAGCAGAACATCTTTCTCACACTCCTGCGGAGTCCATGGAACATAAAGATCCACGGGAACTCCCTGTCCGCTGACGCCCCGTCCCTCCACGGCCGCTTTTGTCTTGCTCATAGGATATTGGAAGGTAAACCGGCCGCCGTACAGAATTGATACCGGATTGCAGTAGTCGATATTGCCCATGGTGGGGCGGCCAAGAACCGTGGTCTTTTGGGAGCGGCGGCATAGCTGGATAAAAGTCTCTCCGGCATACTCGCAGTACGTATCGCTGAGAATCACGACCCGGTCAAACTGGCCGGCGCCTCCGACGGTTGTCTCGTCCGCCGCCAGCTCCTCGTCCGGTTCCCAGACCATTCCCCGGCCGGATTTCTCATGCAGTTCCCTTATTATCGTCTCAGCCAGTTCCCTGGCGGGCGGCTCCGCGCCGGGCAGATAGTTTTCAAACATCTGTATCTTGCGCCGGCAGTTGTTCTCCGTGTAGTTCGTATAGAGTCCCTTTTCCTCATAGAGATCTTTAAGAAGAACGGGCTCTTCCATTATGTAATCCAGAAGCGGTACAAAAAAAGCTTCGGATCCGCCGATATTGTGCCGCAGATCCAAAATCAGTTTTGTGCAGCGGTTCAGCGATTTCTCCTTGGACGTCAAAAGTTTCGCCAATGCGTAGGCATCGGTAAAGTGCGGCAAATCGAGATACAATGTATTCCGGCCGATCAAACGGCCGCCCAGGCGGGGAAGTTTTTTGGAGAGAGGATACCGATTTAGTTTTTGTGTCTCGTCCGTCCCGTCCCGGTGTTTGACGAGACACGGACCGGACATTTTCAAAATCGGGTCCCATAATTCTCTCTCTTCTAAGTCTGCCCCCAAAATATTGCGGGGCAGACGCTTCTTATAGAGAGCCGGGGGTACGCCGCCCAGCGTAATAATCTGATCGCCGGGGAAGAGCCCCGTCTCCTGCCACACATCAGTCACATACAGCCTTCCCTCATAGCTGCGCACATGAAAGCCTCTGGTCCCAGCCTGATATCCGCCGCCGCTCAGACGAAACTGCAGATTTCGATCCTGCATGGTCGCCAGATACTGATTCATAAGCTGCAGAAATACCAGATCGTTCAGATGTCCCCTGCGCTGCGCTTTCTGACAGGATGACGAAAAAAAGAGGGAATCATGACGCGCCTTCTTCTCGTCATAGCCGGCGTAGTCATGAAGCACATTCCCTGCCACATCCCGGAAAATCGCATCGTATCGCAAGTATTTTTCCTCCCCCTGTTTCTTGTGGTCTATTATAACATCCCGCCGGGCAGATTGCAAGAGGGCCAGGCCAGACTGGCGTTTTCCACGCATTTATCCCGCAGCATCAGTTCCCGCATGCATTCCGCCGGAGATTTTCCCTCAAACAGCACGGCGCAGACATTTTTTGTGATCGGCATGACAACGCCGCAGCGCTCTGCCAGAGCCGCTCCAGCTTTCGCGGAATAGACTCCCTCCACAACCATATTAACCTGTTTCATGGCTTCTTCTGCCGTACATCCCTGACTAATCAGAATGCCGGCCCGGCGGTTGCGGCTGTGCATACTTGCACAGGTCACAACCAGATCTCCGATACCGGACAGACCATAGAGCGTCTCGATTCTGGCTCCCATCGCCAAGGCCAGACGGCTGATCTCTGCCATCCCCCTGGTGATCAGCGCCGCCTTGGTATTGTCTCCATAGCCCAAACCGTCGGCAATTCCTGCTGCCAGAGCGATGACATTCTTCAGGGCGCCGCCGATTTCGATTCCGGTCACATCCGGATTGGTGTAGACGCGGAACGAATCGGACATGAATATCGTCTGAACCGTCTCGGCGGTCTGTTTTTCCCGCGCGCCGACCACGCAAGTGGTAGGAATTCCTCTTCCTACCTCCTCCGCATGGCTCGGCCCAGACAATACCGCGGTGCGGGCCTGGGGAATTTCTTCTTCGATCTGCTCGCTGAGTGTTTTCAGCGTACACTCCTCGATCCCTTTGGCAACATTGACCAGGATCTGCCCTTCTCTGACAAAAGGAGCCATGGCATGTGCGAGCCCCCGGATATGAACCGAAGCCGCCGCCAGAACAACCAAATCGGCTGAGCAGGCTTTCTTTAGATCATTTGTCACGACAATTTCCGGCGGCAGTATTACATCCGGCAGCGATGAGATCTTTCGTTCTCTTTTGACTTGTTCTGCCTTCTCCTGCGTCGATGAGCGCAGCACAACCTCATGCCCGTTTTTGTGAAGTAATACCGCCAGAGCCACGCCGTAAGACCCAGACCCGATTACACTAACCTTCGCCATGTCAAGCCTCCTTTTTTCCGTGAAAGCTTAGTTTATTCTCTGTGCCGTGGATCAGACGGCTGATGTTGGCCCGGTGCCGCCAGTAAGCCAGCGCCACAATTCCTAGCAAAACCATGGTTCCTTCCCAATAACATGCATTGGACGGGACTGGCGTCAGACTCTGGCCCCAGAACAGCCACAAAAGCAGCAGCACAGCCTCCACCACCAGAGAGCCCAGCGATACATAGCGGGTAAAGACAATCGGAAGCAAAAAAGAAAGCAGGCAGATCACAAAAATCCGCCAATCCAGAAAGGCGCACAGGAGGCCGGCCGTGGCGGCGATTCCCTTGCCTCCTTTAAACCCCAGATAAAACGGATAATTATGACCCAGAATGACGCCGAAACCGCCGTAGAGCATCAGAGCCAGCGCCGCTTCCGGCATCCGGCTTCCATACAGAACGCGGATCAGCATACAGAGAAGAAAGGCTTTGCCGAAATCTCCGAAAAACACAAGAATTCCAGCTTTCGGTCCCAGAACACGCAGCGCGTTGGTGGTGCCGGAATTACCGCTTCCCTTGGTGCGGATGTCTGTGTTCATCATCTTTCCCACAAAATAACCCGTCTGAAACAGGCCAAACCCATACCCCAGAACCAGACACAGAATGCGGTGTATCATCATGAATTTTTCTCCGTCCTTTCTCGAATCAAAAACTTCAGGGAAGTCCCGCGAAAACCAAAGGCGTTTCGTATCTGGTTTTCCAGATAACGGGTATAAGAAAAATGCATCAATTCTCTGTCATTGACAAATACCACAAACGTAGGAGGTTTCACGGCCACCTGCGTCATATAGAAGATTTTCAGCCGTTTGCCCTTATCCGACGGCGGCTGCTGCATGGCCACAGCCTCTGTCAGAATCTCGTTGAGAACGCCGGTCGAAACACGCAGGCTCTGATTCTCCAGCACAACGTCGATATAATCAAAAAGTTTCGGCAGTCTCTGTCCGCTTTGCGCTGAGATATAGAGAATCTCCGCATACGGCATAAATGAAAGCAATTCGCGGATTCGGGCTGAAAAGCGGTTGACGCTCTTGTCGTTCTTATCCGGATAGGCGTCCCATTTATTGACGGCGATCAAAATTCCCTTGCCCCGATCGTGCGCGATCCCGGCGATTTTAGTGTCCTGATCCGTAATTCCCTCCAGCGCGTCGATGACCAGAACTACCACGTCGGCCCGCTCCACCGCCGCAACGGTGCGGATAATGCTGTAGCGCTCCAGTTCTTCCTTAATCTTGCTCTTGCGCCGCAGTCCGGCCGTATCAATAAAAACATAGTCTTTTCCGTTTCGGCGTATCACCGTGTCCACCGCATCCCGGGTGGTTCCTGCGATCTCGGATACAATGACCCGGTTTTCCCCCAACAGTTTATTTATTATGGAAGATTTTCCTACATTGGGCTTGCCAACGACGGCAATGCGCGGTCTTTCGTCCTCCTCCTCCTTATCGCTTCCCTGCGGAAAATAGGATACTACCTCGTCCAGCAAGTCGCCCAGCCCCAGCCGGGAGGCCGCTGAGATGGCAAACGGATCGCCCAGGCCCAGATTGTAAAACTCATAGACGTCCGGCATCAGCTTTTCAAAGGAATCTACCTTGTTGACCGTCAAAATCACAGGCTTGCCCGAACGGCGCAGCATGTCCGCCACCTTGGAATCTGCGTCCAGCATTCCCTGGCGCACGTCGGTCATAAACAGGATCACATCCGCCGTCTCCACCGCAATCTGCGCCTGTTCGCGCATCTGGGATAAAATGATATCTTTGGAATCCGGCTCGATTCCGCCGGTATCCACCAAGGTAAACTGGTGATTCAGCCAAGTACAGTCGGCGTAAATCCGATCTCTGGTCACGCCAGGCGTATCTTTTACAATGGAGATCCGTTCGCCGGCCAGCACGTTAAACAATGTGGATTTTCCCACATTGGGGCGGCCCACTACCGCCACGATGGGTTTACTCATTTTTTTACTCCTTATTCTCATAGGGCCGGTACGTCTCCGCCCGCCCCTGCACCGGGCCTTCCCCGATGATACCTTTCAACAACGCATTTCCGCTTGATTTTACAATATCTATGGGAACTTGTAAAGCTTTTTCCACCTGCCCCACCGTAATATCGTCCAAAAATACGTCTTCCCCGCTCCGAAGCATCACCGAAGGCAGCAAAAGACGGCTTCCCAGTGGCCGGCCCTTTAACTGCGCAATCAGGTCGCCTCCCGTCACCAGTCCCGCAACCGTGATGGACGGACCAAAGAAATCGTTGCGGATTCCGTACAGATGAACCGTTATCCTTGGAAATTTTTCTCGAATCCACCGCAGTACCTCTCTCAGATATCCTTCCGCCAGCAATCCCGTTGCCAGAGACAGCTCGGCTTCTCTTTCATCTTTGTCCTGGTCTGCGAGCGCTTCCCTCACCTCGTTTAACAGAAGCCGCACCATACCGACGCCGTTCTCAAGCTGCAGATATCCGTCGTACCGCGTCTCCTCCGGCAGCGGCCGCCCAGCCAGAATATAGAATTCATCACTGGCATGAACAAAATGCACGCCGTGGCGGTCAAACAATTTTTTCTGCCAGGACTCGATCTGGTCAATGACTGTTTCCGCCTCCTTTTTATCAAATGTCCGCAGCGGATACAGTCCGTCACGGTATTTTGTGATCCCCACCGGCACAACGGACAGGCTTTTCATATGGGGGAGGAAGCGCGACAGATCTTCGATACTGCGCTCCAGTTGCGCCCCGTCGTTGAGCCCCGGGCACAGAACGATCTGCCCGTTCATCTCGATCTCTGCCTCGTAAAGAGCCTGCATTTTTTCCAGAATATCCCCGGCAAACCGGTTGTGCAGCATCTCACAGCGCAGCGTGGGATCCGTAGTATGGACGGAGATGTTGATCGGAGCCAGGTGGAAACGAATGATTCGCTCCATGTCACGCGGGCTCATATTGGTCAGGGTAATATAGTTTCCCTGCAGAAAAGACAGTCGGGAGTCATCGTCCTTGAAATACAGCGTCTCCCGCATTCCCGGCGGCATCTGGTCAATAAAACAGAATACGCACCGGTTACGGCAGGAGCGGTATTCGTCCATAAGACCGTTTTCAAAATGAAGCCCCAGATCTTCTTCCGGATCCTTCTCAATCTCCAAAAGCCATTCTTCTCCGTCTGGCTTGAGAACTGTCATTTCCAGATAGGTGTCGCCGGTATAAAAACGATAGTCAAAGATATCTTCAATCTCTTGTCCGTCAATGAACAGCAGCCGGTCTTCCGGTTCAATCTCCAGCTCTTCGGCAATGGAACCAGGATCCACGGCTGTGATCCGGTGCCCTTTTTTCTTTTCCATGTTATTGTTCTCCTTATATGTTCTAGCTTGACTGTTCTTCTGCCCCCATTATAACAGATTTTCTTCTGTTTTACACCCGGGATCTCAAGAATCAAAAAAGGAGCTGTCGCAAAACTCAGATAAAACACAAAATATGGCTGTGCCAGCTCGTGCATGGATCCCATATTTTGTATAACATCTTTGTTTTGCGACAGCCCCTATCTGGGCTTTCAGGTAATAAGATCTAAAGAGAAGCTTTTTTCATTTTTCCTGATCTGTTCATCGGTATTTTTTCTTATTCAGCAAGCATCAGTGACGCCCGATTTTGGATTCGTTTTGCAGCTTCTTTTGCGTCAATATCTCCATTAAAAAACATATCTGCCTCTTCCTCGATAATTTGCAGCAGATCTTTGTTATCATATAGATATAAATGCAACGAAATTTCCTGCAAAAAATCTGTTTCTTCCTGTGTTGTGGAAGGAATATCCTGCCAACCGATCCAATTTCCGTCATAATAATTCCATGTTATAAAATGAGGCGTTTCGTTTTTATAATGGGTCTGTTGATCAAAGGTCTCTTCTGTCACCACAAACCGGTCTATAACACTGTCGGAATAAGACATATAGGACAAACAGAAGGCAATAAAATCCCATGCCTCTTCCTTATATTTTGACGCACTGTTGATTCCTATCCAATCATACAGCTTTGCAGGATACCGCACTTCTCCGCTGCTGTTTGGAAATCCGACAATTTTTCCCGATTCCGAAAAAGCTGACCGAATACAGAAATAATCTTCCATACAATTCATCTCGTCTACGATTACAGGAAGCTGACCGGAATGAAAAAGTTCAGCACGTTCCTCTCTTTTATTGAGATTCTCTTTTTCATTCAGCCTAGCAATAGTCTCCAGCAGGGCGGCAAATTCTCCGCTGTCAAAGGAACAGCTCTGATTCGTATCATCTACATAGTGATCCATCTCAGCTCCAGTGAGAATCTGAAGTAAAAAACGGGTTGGTGAGAACCAATAATCCGTATATGCCTCTGTAGTTTGTTCTATAAGCGCAGCCAATTCTTGCGGCGTCATGATATTCTTTGGCGTGTCTTTGGGAACGATCATGATATCAACCGCAAAACTCAGCGGAATGAATGAGATTTTTCCCTCATTTGTGATCAGCTCTAGGATTCCAGGAAGAATCGTTTCTGCTGACATCTCATCTGATTTTGCGAGATAAGGAGTTAAATCTTCGACGGCCCCCTTATCAATCAACATATTCATATCAAAAAGAGACTCACGGTCTAAAAGAATATCGGGTCCTTCATTATTTAAAAGTTCCAACTGAAAATCAGTAATATCACCTTTTTCATACTCTCGCAGTGTAATATGGTATTCGGGATGCGATTGATTGTACGCCGAAACAATCTGAGCTATTTGAGAAGTCAGAGAATCTCCACTCGAATACGGAGAGTCTGAAAAATATATACTTGCCACTCCTAAAACCAATTCTGTTTTTTCCGGAATCTGAGAGGCCGGAACTGGCTCCAGGGTAACCCAGAAATTTCCCTTTACAAGTGAATCAAAAATATACAGAAGAAACCCACCGTCCTCCCTTTTCCGAATGTCTTTTATAGATTCAGCGCTCAAATTGAATTCCTGCCAACCAAAAAGTGCATCCAGAGAGCCGTCTGTCAAATCGATACGCCATAATTGGTTGATGTCAGCCAGATACAAGCCTTCTTCATAGCCACTGAATACATAATGCATCACGTTCGCTCCGGAGGCCACCTGTTCTGCAGCCGACTCAAAATCTACTCGAAGCGGCGTGGGTTCGCTTTCCCCCATTTCCTTCCATTGACTTAGGTTATACAGATAAACACTGTCGCCCACCTCCGGCACCTCGCCTGCCCAATAGGCATAAATACCAGAAGCACCTGCGTTTACCAAACCAAAGCAGATATTATCAAATATTTTTGCCGTTAATCCATCCACTGGCAGGGAAAAGCGGCCTTGGTACTGTCCCATTTCATCCCAGCATAGTACAATGCCAGTGATCGTCAGGCCATACAAATTTCCATCCGTTCCGGTTTCCATATCATAGAGAGCGGAAATCTCATCCATGCCTGCTGTTGTATCCACCAAATAGATCTCGTTCAGCTCTTGATCTCTCTTTTCCAGCTTATAGGATTGAATTTCTCCATTGCCGTCCTTTTCTCCATACAGAAAATATGTACTGCCATCTTGTCCTGTCGTCATAGAGATCAAAGATTTCTTATCTTCTATTCCAAAGCTCAGCCGTTGCTGTGCTTTTTCTCCCATTTCCTGAATATAATAATTTGCTATATCTGTTTCTTGCCGCATATTGTAAGATGAATTATAATAATACAATGTATTGCCAATCAGATGAGGATTTCTTATATCAATTTCTTTTCCCGCATTCTCAAAATTAGCTGATAGGACATAGCCATCCGGCAATCCTCTGTATTCTGTTTGGATATCAGCAGAGACGGTATTTGTGTTTTCTTCTGTAACCTGCACATCGGAACTTGTCGGCCCCTTCTTACATCCAGAAAAAAGAATCATAAAGATTCCTATCCACAAAAGTATATTTACATTTTTTTTCATAAGTATCCTCTCCCTTTCGTTTTGCTGAAATGATCTATTTCAACATAAATGTTTACACTCTGTAATAATATCTTTAATATAACATATCTTTTTCAGATTTTCAACCTGAAAGACATAATCGGTTAATTTTTTGCTGTAATCGGGACAAATCATTTTCTTTATTCGACAGACCGGAACCTGCACAAGTCTGCTTGGCCAGATGTTTTTTTTGAGTTTCCAATCTCTGTATACAAAAAATCACAGAACAAATAAATGCCTGCTCTTATTCCTTCCTCCATCTCTGATTAAACAAATCTTTCCGCGCTGATAAACGTCTGCGGGAGACTGCCAGATAGTGTCTTTCTTTTCTTTTGTCAAATTCAGAATATGTTTTGCAAGTTCTAATCCGCCGATTCCATCCATAGCTACTGCAATCTGTTCCCGGCATTGCCATTCATCATCGACAATCGCCAGCCTCATATGCAATTCTCCTCTGATCTTTCTTTGCAATGTCGTTTTCGCCTGTTATTAATATAGCATAATCCAATTCCCCATGCAACCGGATCTCTGTCAGAATTTCCCCTTCCTTTTCCTTACATTCTGTGCTAAACTATCCCTAAAAGCCTGAAAAACAACACAGGAAAAGACCCGCAACGGAGGAAAAAAGATATGAAGCTAGGAATCGTAGGTCTCCCCAACGTAGGAAAAAGCACGTTATTTAACTCTCTGACCAAGGCTGGCGCGGAGTCGGCCAACTATCCGTTCTGCACGATCGACCCCAACGTGGGCGTCGTGGCCGTACCGGATTTTCGTCTGAAGCTTTTGACAGATCTGTACCATTCCCGCAAAACCACGCCCGCCGTCATTGAATTCGTGGATATCGCCGGTCTGGTCAAGGGAGCTTCCAAGGGGGAAGGACTGGGCAATCAATTTCTCGCCAACATCCGCGAAGTAGATGCAATTGTTCATGTGGTCCGCTGTTTTGAGGATGCCAACATTGTCCACGTGGATGGAAGTATTAACCCGATACGTGATATTGAAACGATAAATCTGGAACTGATCTTCTCGGATCTGGAAATTTTGGAACGCCGGATTGCCAAAACGGGCCGGGCCGCTGTCAACGACAAGACGCTGGCGTGGGAGGTGGCCATTCTAAAACAGATTCAGGCTCATCTGGAAGCGGGGCATCTGGCAAGGACTCTGGCGTTTGACGGTGAGGAAGAACAGACTTTTGTCCGGAGCCTGAACCTGCTGACCGGAAAACCGGTGATTTTTGCCGCAAATGTAGCGGAAGAGGATATTGGCGACGACGCTTCCTCCAATTCTTTTGTAAAGGAGGTTCGACTCTATGCAAAGGAAAATGACAGCGAAGTCTTTGTGGTCTGCGCGCAGATTGAACAGGAACTATCCGAACTGGATGAAGAAGAAAAACAAATGTTTTTGGAAGATCTGGGACTGGAAGAATCCGGTCTGGACAAGCTGATTCGAGCCAGCTATTCTCTATTGGGCCTGATCAGTTATCTGACCGCCGGGGAACAGGAGACTCGTGCCTGGACGATCACAAAAGGCACCAAAGCGCCGCAGGCAGCCGGTAAGATTCATTCTGATTTTGAACGAGGGTTTATCCGGGCCGAGGTGGTCAACTATCAGGATCTGCTGGATGCGGGAACCTACGCTGCCGCCAGAGAAAAAGGATTGGTAGGCTTGGAAGGAAAGGATTATGTGGTCAAAGACGGCGATGTGATTTTGTTCCGTTTTAACGTCTGATCCGGGATTTTTTTCGGCCGCTGGCCAGGCATGGCCTTCCTGCCTGGCCAGCGGTCTTTTCTATTCCTCTTCCTGATAGATATCTGCCAGCCGTTTTCTGGCTCGATCCATATAGGTGCGGACATTTTCCGGCTTGATGCCCAATCGTTCTCCGATTTCCCTGTCGCTTCGCTCTTCACCGTACCGCTCAATCAACAGAGCCATATCTCTGGGTTTTAACCGGTTCAAGGCTTCTTCCAGCCGCCTTTTTCGATCTTCCCGGTCTTCTTTCATCAGAAAGTGTTCTTCCGGCGACAATTCATTGGAGGATATCTCCCGGCAACTTTCATCGTCTATCATGTCCAAAAGCCCCATCAGGCGCTGTTTGGTCCGCCGCCTGCCCTCGTCAATCGCCAGATTGCGCATTGTGCTGCTCATATAAGAAAGACGCCCGCTCAAGCTCCTTTCACTCAAATCTTCCACATGAGTAATCAGCCGCAGAAAACCTTCCTGTATCAGATCTTCTCTCTCATCCCGACTTAACTGTGTTCCCAGAATCTGTTCGATCAGCATATCCGCCAGATTATGTCCCTGCTCATACAGTTCCGTAATGATTTGTTCTGCGTCATCCCCATGCAACAATTTTCTTCGGTATAACATTTTACTAATCTCCCAATCTGTTTACACTTTTTTCACTTAATATAATTTCTACAGAATCTTCATATTATAATAAACGAAAAGAACAGGAAGATGCAACAGGTTCTGCGGATATCTTTTCATTTTTTTTCTTTTTTCTTATTTTTTATTGTTATCTCACGATTTCCTGACATATTTTGGACATATATTTGTATACAGAATTATACAAAATAAAAAGTATGCTTTAAACCTTATAGAAACAAATTGCTGTCCAAAGTCTAAGTTAAACCATTATCTTAGAAATTTTATCATAGAATGTACAGCAAAAATGTATTTTAAGTAACCGTATCTTTCTCTTTTCATATCCTATCAATAAAAAGAAAAAGGGAAATTTTTATGCCGCTGTCTTATAATGATAAGCCATGCCGCTGTTCTGGAAGTCCCGGCAGGCGCCGCTGTACGTGCAGGCCCGATGGTTCTCACGATCCTGGAACACATCCTGGCGACCCAGGACCCGGCAGGCCTCCTGTACCCCCCGGTCCAAGACCGCCGTGGGGGCCGGGCAGACCTCCCGGACCGCCTGTCGGCCCTCCTCCCCCTCCGGGGCCAAAGCCTCCATGGGGTCCGCACCCCGGCAGGCCCCCTGGCCCCCCTGGTCCAAGGCCGCCGTGGAGGCCGGGCAGACCTCCTGGGCCTCCCCCTCCTGGGCCGCCTCCATGGGGTCCGCAGCCAGGAAGACCTCCTGGACCTCCAGGCAGACCACCTGGGCCGCCGTGGGGACCTGGACCGGGCAGACCTCCGGGACCACCTGGTACAAAACCGCCCCGGGGATCTGCTCCTGGCAATTCAAGGCAAGATAAAACCTCCTGGTAACAGGCAAATACCTGTTAAGTAAATTAATACATTAAAAAAAGGGTGCTGCAAAAAAGCTGATATACACAATATATGGCATAACACTTAAAAAAATGTCATCCTATATGGTGGTCTCACCTCATTTTGCAACACCCTATTATAAGGAAAACAATAAGGATAAACTCTGTTGATAACAGGTGTCAATCTGCACTCGTTTTCAAAGCGATCAAATCTTCGATTCCTTATTCTTCTATTTTTTCTTCTTTATACGTAAAACCAATATTTTAGAGATGCAGAAAGTCAGTCCTCCCAAGAAACCGCAGACAATATCTCCCATGGTATCCGTATTGCCATGCTGCACTCCCATTTTCAAAAACTGATCCGCTGAAAACTCTCCAATTTCCCAGGCTCCGGCACACATTCCTGCAAATACAAAAGCGGACAGAATCAAAATGACAGGGTCTTCATGCAATCCACGCCATTTCATCAGATTCCCCATAGCCGTATAGCCGATGGCCCCCAACACTACGCCGCTGAAATAATGGACAAAGCGATCCCAGCCAGGAAGCTTATCATACAACAGATAAATAGAACCGGCCCCGGCCAAAACGACAAAAATCAGAGCCGGCAGATAGATTGTCATAGAAAAACGAAACAATACCAGCGCTACCGCAATTACGGCCAGAATCATACCGATCACATCCTTGGTATCTGCGGCTGGCTCCAAAATACGAAACAGGATCATCAGACACAGTGCCGCTGCGGCTATAAGAATCTTATTCCTTTTCTCCGCTGCCGGTATTTTGCCAGTCAGCATTTCTTTCCATTCCGGTGTCTCTGTCATATCATTTTGTTTCCTTTCTTTCGGATTGCATTCTTTAGCTCATTGTATCACATATTTTTATTTTTTTCCAGCTCTTGGGTCATATTCTTCTAAGCATATAAAAAGCCAGACAAAAAGCAGACCAAATATTATCTGTCTTTTGTCTGGCTTTTAACCGGTTATGCTATCCAATGTTGTAAAAATAAACCGGCGCTCCCCTGTTTTTGTTAATCGTCTACACTGTAATTCGGCGCTTCTTTTGTGATATGAATATCATGCGGATGACTTTCCTTCAGAGATGCCGAGGAAATCTTCACAAATTGTCCGGTTGCCTTCAGGGTCTCAATATCCTTCGCTCCACAATATCCCATACCAGAACGCAGGCCCCCCAAGAGCTGGAATACCGTATCTTCCACCGTTCCTTTATAAGCTACCCGGCCTTCCACACCTTCCGGCACCAGTTTCTTTGCATCGGCCTGGAAATAGCGGTCCTTACTTCCGTTCTCCATCGCGGCCAGAGAACCCATACCGCGGTATACTTTGTATTTACGACCCTGGAACAGTTCATATTCGCCAGGTGCTTCGTCACAGCCAGCCAGCAGGCTGCCCATCATCACCACGTTGGCGCCCGCGGCAATGGCCTTTGTAATATCTCCGGAATACTTGATTCCGCCGTCCGCAATAATCGGTATGCCGGATTCCTTGGCAGCTTCATAGCAATCCATAATCGCCGTGATCTGCGGCACGCCGATACCGGCAACCACACGGGTGGTACAGATGGAACCAGGCCCAATTCCAACTTTCACCGCATCTGCACCGGCTTCAATCAAAGCGGCTGTCGCCTGTGCCGTTGCCACATTGCCTGCAATTACCTGCAGATCCGGATAGGTATTTTTTACCTCATAAACGGTGCGCAGGATATTTTCTGAATGCCCATGAGCCGAATCAATAACGATCACGTCCACCTTAGCCTGCACCAGCGCATCCACGCGGGCCATGATGTTTTTGGTAATTCCCACGGCGGCTCCGCACAGAAGACGTCCCTGAGCATCTTTGGCAGACAGCGGATATTTGATCTGCTTCTCAATATCTTTAATGGTAATCAGACCTTTGAGTTCACCGGAACTATTTATAATAGGAAGCTTTTCCTTTCTGGCCTTGGCCAGAATCACTTTGGCCTCATCCAGCGTAACGCCTTCTCTGGCAGTAATCAGACCCTCGCTGGTCATGGATTCAGAGATTTTTTTGGAAAGATCCGTTTCAAATTTCAGGTCCCGATTGGTAATGATGCCAACCAGCTTTCTGCCAACCGTGATCGGCACACCCGATATCCGGTATTTTTTCATCAGATCATTGGCATCCGCCAGCGTGTGATCCGGAGACAGGTAAAACGGATCGGTGATTACGCCGTTTTCTGAACGCTTTACTTTGTCCACCTCGTCAGCCTGCTGTTCAATCGGCATATTTTTATGGATCATGCCGATGCCGCCCTGCCTGGCCATGGCAATCGCCATGCGGTGTTCCGTGACGGTGTCCATACTGGCGCTCATCAGCGGAATATTCAAACGGAGTTTCTTTGTCAGATTCGTACCCAGCTCTACCTGGTTCGGAATGACCTGAGAATACTGAGGGACCAGCAGCACGTCGTCAAAGGTAATGCCTTCTCCGATAATCTTTCCCATCTTATCGTTCCTCTCTTTCGTCTGGTGAATTTTGATTTGTATATATTTGTATATTAGACCTAGTCTAGCAAATGCACTGGACATTGTCAAGTGGAGATCGAAGAAAATAATGGATGGATAGGCCGGGATATGTTGGTATAGATATTGACGTTTTCTCTCATTACCGATACAATAAATCTGCGGAGGGAACACGTTTCCAAAAGGGACTTTTCATAATATAACAGGAGGAATCACGATGAAAAAAAAGGTTATTTTTTTAGACGTAGACGGCACGCTGGTGGATTATGAGGGGAATCTGCCCGACTCGGCTGTAACTGCTGTACAAAAGGCACGGGCAAACGGGCATCGGGTCTATATCTGTACCGGACGCAGCAAGGCGGAAATATATCCCAATCTCTGGGAGATCGGACTGGATGGCATGATCGGCGGAAACGGCAGTTACGTGGAAGATCACGGACACACCATTTTGCATCGCTTGATTACCAGAGAACAATGTATTCGGGCTGTAGACTGGCTTCACGAGAGAGGGCTGGAATTTTATCTGGAGAGCAATAACGGCCTGTTTGCCAGTGAACATTTTGAGGAAAAAGGACTGGATGTGATTCGGGAATATGCCCGCCGAAAAGAGCAGACCGGAGCGGATATTCTGACGGTCCGCAAGGTTTTTCCGGATATGATTTTCGATGGGGAATTATACCGCGACGACTTGAACAAAATTAGCTTTATTCTAAATTCATATGCCGATTATGAGGCCGCCTGCAAAGCATTCCCTGACTTACAGTGCGGTACCTGGGGCGGGAAAGGAGAAACCGCTCTCTTTGGCGATCTGGGAGTAAAGGATATCACAAAGGCTTATGCCATCGACAGTCTGCTGGCTCACCTGGGCGCAGACGCCGCCGATACAATCGCTTTCGGCGATGCCAAGGTCGATATTCCCATGCTGGAATACTGTGCTTACGGGGTTGCCATGGGAGGAGGCGGACCGGAAATCAAAGAAGCCGCCGATTATGTCACAGCAGATGTCACAGAGGATGGCCTTTATCTGGCCTTTGAAAAGTTAGGTCTCATCTGACGCGGACTCCGGTGTAAATTTCCGGAAAATCCGCAGAAACAGCAGCGTATTTACGCGGGCGATGGCGCCGGGAGCGATAAAAAGAAAGAGCGGCAATAACCACATAAAAATCAGAGGCTGCCAGATAAACACAATCAGAGGCAGCAGATTCAAAAAAATAATCGCCAGCGTATAGGGAAGATTCATCATACTGATCAAAAATGCGTTGCGGAACAATGCCGGCAGCGTATAGACAAAACGGGACAAGAGCGGAAAGATATAATTCAAGACGGCAATGTAGGCAAAAAAAACTACCCAGAACATAACTTTTAAAATCTCACCGAGTATTCCCTGCATACTGTAAATGATCTGTATATCTAAAAACAGTATATAGGCAAACAGTAAAAGAAGCAGTTCTGCCAGAATCGACTGCTTAAGATTCTCCCGGTAGGATTTGAAAAAATTTTTCACTGCGCTTCCCTCATCCTTAACCGCCTTGATGGAAGCATAATACAGGGCCGTGGTGGATGTGCCGATCGTCAGCACAGGCAGGCAGCCAAGTATCCACAGCATACTTAAAATCAGCATGTCCGCCGCCTTTCCCAAAAACTGCATAAAAGAACTGTCAAAATTAAAAATCCCGCCCATGCGCCTGTCTCCTTTTCTTTTCCAGCAAATAAGGGCAAAGCTGCCTGAAATGAGCCTTGCCCTTATCTGATATTATAAACTTATTTCCCGGCATGTCAATACCGGTATTCTTCTTACAGCTCTGCTCCGTTGGTTTGGATCACTTTCTGATACCAGTAGAAGGATTTTTTGCGGTAACGCTCCAGTGTTCCTGTTCCATCGTCATATTTGTCCACATAGATAAAGCCGTAACGCTTTGCCATCTCACCGGTGGAAGCGCTGACCAGATCAATGCAGCCCCAGGGTGTGTATCCCATCAGGTCTACGCCGTCGGCTACAGCCTCTTTCATCTGTTCAATATGCTGCCGCAGATAATTAATCCGGTAATCGTCATCCACCGTCTTGTCGGGATTCAGTATGTCCTTTGCGCCCAAACCATTTTCCACTACCATCAGGGGAATATTGTAGCGGTTGTAGATTTCATTCAGCGTATAACGAAGTCCCTTCGGATCAATCTGCCAGCCCCAGTCGCTGGCTTTTAGGTAGGGATTTTTCAGGCCGCCTGCCAAATTGCCTGCCACGGAAGCTTCGTCGGTCGGATTTTTTGCCACGCAGGTGCTCATATAATAACTGAACGTATAGAAATCCACGCAGCCTTCCCGCAGAATTTCTTCGTCACCCGGCTCCATATGAATCCGAATCTGCTTTTCTTCAAAATAGCGTTCGGCATAGGCCGGGTACTCGCCGCGCACCTGAATATCGGAGCAGAACCAGTTCGTCATCTGCATCTGCTTCTGCGCCTCCAAAATATCGTCCGGATTGCAGGTGAATGGGTAGGAGGTGATAAAGCAAATCATATTCCCCATCAAAAACTGCGGATATTTTTCGTGTGCTAACTTTACCGCCTTCGCGCTGGCCACAAACTGATGATGCAGGCCCTGGAACCGAAGCTGCGGAATATCAACCTGATTCACAAAGTTTTCGGTTCCTTCATTGAGGATGCCAAGTGACAGAAAATTTCCCATCGACTGTACGCCGGCATTGATCTCGTTAAAGGTCAGCCAGTATTTTACCTTATTCTGATACCGGTCAAAAATCACCTGGCAGTAGCGCATAAAATGATCGATACACTCCCGTCCTGCCCAGCCGTTATAGGCCTTGGTCAGCCCAAAAGGCATCTCATAGTGGGAAATCGTCACCAGGGGTTCCATCCCATACTTCAAGCACTCGTCAAAAACCCGGTCATAAAAAGCCAATCCGGCTTCGTTAGGTTCTTCCTCCATTCCGGTCGGAAAAATCCGTGTCCAGGCGATGGAAAGACGGAACACTTTAAATCCCATCTCGGCAAAAAGCGCGATATCCTCTTTATAATGATGGTAGAAATCAATGGCTTCCCGACTGGGGTACAAGGTGCCTTCTTCCCATTCTCTAGTGATTCGCTTCGGGGTGGTATGGGTGCCGTTGGTACACATATCCGAGGTAGAGGGCCCTTTGCCGTCCACATCCCAGGCCCCCTCATACTGATTGGCTGCCACAGCGCCGCCCCACAGAAAATCCGGTCTCAACTCTCTCATTGTTTCTCCTTTCTGTTCAAAAAATGATTATAACAGGGTGATCGCCGTATCGCCGGCTTTTACTTCGCTGGCATCGGTGGGAATCACGTCGTTATACTGGTCCATATTGGTGACAATCACAGGAGTCACCAGCGAATAGCCTTCCTTTTCAATCGCCGCCTTGTCAAACTCCAGCAGAAGCTGTCCCTTTTTGACGGTATCGCCTTCTTTGGCCTTGGCGGAGAAATATTTTCCTTCCAGGCGAACGGTGTCCATACCGATATGAATCAACAGTTCGGCGCCGTCTTCCGTCGTCATACCGATCGCATGGCCAGTCGGGAAAAATGCCATGATTTTGCCGTTTGCCGGAGCAAAAACCTTTCCTTCTGTCGGTTCGATTGCCATGCCTTTGCCCATGACACCGCTGGAAAATGCCTCGTCTTTTACTTCTGACAGAGGCAGAACCTTGCCGCTGATGGGACTGGCCACGACCACTTTTTTCATGGAGCCACCCGATACGGGAGCCTGCTCTTTTTTTTCGGAAACGGGCGCATCATCCCGATACGTCATCATGGTCAAAACGAAAGCCAGAACCATAGCTACCGCGGTGCCTACAATAACCCAGATCATACCGGAGATATCATTGGTTGCCACATCAATATAGCTGGGAAGGCCAAATACGCCCAAACCACCCATGGTAAAAGATTTGACACTGGCCAGACCGATGATGCCTCCGCCGACGGACGCCGCAATACAAGAGATGATAAAGGGTTTTTTCTTCGGAAGCGTAATACCATAGATACAGGGTTCCGTCACACCAAACAAGCCGGAAATAAAGGCCGGCAGAGCCATCTCCTTCATCTTTTTATCCCTTGTCTTTACATAGATCGCCAAAACGACCATGGACTGCGCAAAGGAAGCCGCAAAGAAGGGGGATAAGATCTGATCGTATCCATACAGGCTGTAATTCATCATCGCCAGAGGAACCAGGCCCCAATGCAGGCCAAAGATTACCAGCACCTGCCAGAATGCCCCGACACAGAGACCGGCCAAAACGCCGCTGAATCCATAGATGGCGCCGAAGATAATTCCTACCAAGCTGCAGAGAATTGACACCACCGGTCCGATCACCAGGTAGGTAGCCGGCACGATAATGCCCAGAGTGGCCACGGGTACCAGGAATGTCTTGACTACGTCAGGAATCACCTTCTTGAAGAATTTTTCCAGTTTCACCGCAACGAAAACTGACACAATAACCGGTACGACGCTGGAGGGATAACCGCTGGACGGCAGCAGAACCGGGATGCCCAAAAAGGTGCTGTAATAATTGGTTTCAAAAGCAGTCCCCGCAAACAGCGCGCCAAGAGGCTCCGCCGCGCTCATATTGACCATAGCGGGATAACACAGCGCCATACCGATCGCCATGCCGATAAATTTATTGCCCCCGAATTTCAGCGCCGCTGTAAATCCCAAAGCAATGGGCAGAAAATAAAAGAAACCATCCGCCACCGAATACCATACCTGATAGGTTCCGCTGACTTCCGCCAGCCCGCAGAACGCTGCCACAGCCAGAAGACCTTTGATAATACCGGCGCCTGACAACACGCCCAGAATCGGTTGAAAAATACCGGAAATCCAGTCGATCAGCGTAGCGCCGATCCCCATCTTTTCTCCGCTGCCGCCGTCTCCGCCTTCCTTATTTTCAATATGTCCTACCTGACACACCACCGCATAGACATCCGGCACATGATTTCCGATTACCACCTGATACTGGCCGCCGCTCTGCATAACCGTCACAATACCTTCGGTTTTTTTCAATACCGCTGTGTTTGCTTTTGACTCGTCCTTCAGTTTAAAACGAAGCCTTGTGATGCAGTGGGTCAGGCTATTGATGTTTTCCCGTCCGCCCACGTTCTGGATGATGATTCTTGCCAATCCGTCATATTTGCTTGCCATACTCGTTTCCTCCTTCTGCATTGTTTTGGTATGATTGTAACAAAAAACCCGCACAGAACCAAGGGAAAGACAGCTTTCCTCTCTTCTGTACGGGTTTTTGCCAATTTCTGTAACAACACCCTTTTGTTATGAAATCGTTTCCTGTTCTCGAATCCGTTCGATATGTACGGTCAGATACAACAATTCTTCTTCCGTGATCCGGTAATGAAGCTTCTGTTCCACATAATCACAGATCTTCAATGCGCATTCATAAGCCTGCGGATATTTTTTTGTCACCATCATAAACAGTTCCATGTCCTCTGTGCGGTAATAACGCCCTGTTACAGCTCTCTGCACAAAGAACTTCAGATGCGTCAAAAAGCGTTCATATGTCAAAGAATCATCATTCATGGCAATCTGAAAATGATAGCGCACTATTTTAATGATATCCTCAATCATGCCTGTCATCTGAATGGACTTGCCCATGTCCATATCCAGTTCAGCATTGACAATATGAAGCGCAAAAAAACCGGCTTCATCCTCTGACAGCTCTACCTCCAGACGCTGCCGCACCATGGCAACCGCTTCTTTGCCGATCAGGAACTCATGATTGTAAAAACGTTTGATCTCCCATAGAAGCGCATTTTTGAATACGATGCCCTGTTTTGCCCGGTCAATGGCAAAGGCCAGATGGTCTGTCAGAGAAACCTGAATCTTTTCATCCAATGGTTTTCCCAGAGAGCATTTCGCATAGGCGATAATATCATCTGCCACCCGCATATACTCAAAAGGTATCTTCTCCAGAAGAGCCATATACTGATCGGAATTTTTATGATGGGCCGGATGAAACTGTTTCTGAATCTTACTCTCGTCAATCTCGTCGCCGGTTTTCTTTTGAAAACCAATTCCGCGTCCGATCAGAACCAGCTCTTCTCCTGAGACAGGATTCTGTGATATCACCACATTGTTGTTCACTGTCTTAACAATTACCATCACATACCCCTGACTCTGCCTCGTATTCCTGTTCGTCCTGTTTCTGATGCCGGAAATGAGCAATAAAAAAAACTATGTTATACCTATCAGATGGACTATCACTACTCCACACAATCGTACAACTTAGTTTTGCCTGCATGACCAGTAACAACCCTCGTCTTTATTATTATCATTTCTGAGTGTTATTTTAACATAATGCACAAATGCTGTCAAGCCAAAAATGAAGAAAATATAAATTTTTTTTAACTATTCTAAAATAATTGCTGCCGCTCCGTCTTTTCTTGTCAGAATAACCAAACGCAGGCCGTCTTTAGCAAAATTCACTCTTAAAATTGCAAAGTTAGCGAAGCCAACAAAAAAATACAGCCTGCGGCACTCACCCATTCAAGGTGCCGTAGGCTGTATGGAGGCAAGGCCAAAAATAGCCGTGCCTTATTCCGCTGCCGGAACGATCTCTTTTTTGTTGTAAGAACCACAGGCCTTGCAGACTCTGTGAGACATCATCAGAGCGCCGCACTTGCTGCACTTTACCAGATTGGGCGCGCTCATTTTCCAGTTTGCTCTGCGGCTGTCTCTTCTGGCTTTTGAAGATTTATTCTTAGGACAAATAGACACAGGTTACACCTCCTTATTTCCCTCAATTTTAGCTTTCTGAAATAATTCACGGATCACGGTCATTCGGGGATCTCCCTGTGTTTCTTCCTCAGCTTTCTCTGAGACGAACCCGCGTCCGCCTTCCAGTCCGATGCAGTCCTCTCTGCATAAGACCTTCATGGGCATGTGTACAAACAGCTCATCCTCCACCAATTTGTCCACATCGAGCGTATATCCTTCGATAAACGCGGCTTCCTCCAGATTCTGAATCCGTTCTTCTTCGGTCTGACTCATATCCACATCCCGCTCACTGACAAAGGCAAGCGGAACCAGAACCTGCGTCAGACAACGGTCGCAGACCGACTCCAGAACAACTTTCACCTCTATGGTCAAAGTAAGCTCTCGTTTCTTTTTATGAAAGATCGTCAGCTTCACCGGTTCCTTCTCTGCAATGGGATAAACCGTTCCCCCAAAGGAAAAAGTCTCCATCTCCAAAGGTATCGTCTGGCTCCACGTCCGCTCTTCCTGGCTGAGAATCTCTGACAAATGAATCCGCATATTTATCTCCTAGGCCATGTCTGAAAATTGCATTCTGAAAAGGAAAGTGTCTGTTTGACAAAATGCTTTAAACACGTCCTAATACACATACTTAAATAGTATACCTGTACAGGCCGGACTTGTCAACCAGATTTTTTATGAAATGCAGCATTTTTTTGTTATGTATTCCTCTTTTTCGCTGCTTTTCAGAATTTTACCATAGTCCCGTATACTTCGCCGCCTGCAGGAGCCAGTGCATTGGACTCGTCCGTATCAATGTGAGCCGCCGTTGCATAGGACGGGCTGACGCGCACTACCACATCTCCAAAGATCAGAGAGCGCTCGGGGGATTCCACTTTCAGACCGATGATATCTTTATCCTTCAGGCCGCAGGTCTGAGCGTCTTCCGGCGTCATATGCAGATGGCGCTTGGCGGCGATCACACCCTTTGTCAGTTCTACTTCGCCGCAGGGACCGATCAGCTTGCACCCGTTGGTTCCCTCTATATCGCCGGACTCGCGGATCAGAGCCGCCACACCGATGCTTCTCGCGTCGGTCAGAGATACCTCCACCTGCGTATCCTTTCTCACCGGTCCCAGAACAGACATCTTCAGGCTGCCCTTCGGTCCCACGACCTGTACCTTTTCCTCGGCAGCAAACTGACCGGGCTGGCTCAACATTTTTTTCACCGTCAGTTCATGACCCGCCCCAAACAGAATCTCCAGATGCTCCTGGGACAGATGAATGTGTCTTGCACTGGTTTCCACTAAAAATTCCATAATCAACCATATCCTTCCGTATTTTATTCGACTGATCGGGCAGACAGAGCCAAGATGGCCCGCATTCGTCACAGCGTTCTTATAAGTATTATTCTATCGTGTTTTTCAATAATTGCAAGGGAAAATTCTCCGGTTTGCCGTATATTTTTCTTCTGCTTATAAAAGATTCCCTTGCCAGCCCTGTGCAAATCCGATAAAATAATCGGCATAACCCATCAAAAACATTTTCGGGGAGTACAAAAATGAAAACCGCAGGAATCATTGCCGAGTATAATCCGTTTCACAATGGACACGCATATCATATCCGGGAAACCAAACGTCGAACGCAGGCAGATTATATCATTGCCGTCATGAGCGGCGATTTTGTGCAGAGGGGCGAGCCTGCCCTGTTAGACAAATATACACGCGCCCGGTTTGCACTGGAAAACGGCGTTGACTTGGTTCTGGAGCTGCCCTCTGCTTATGCCTGTTCCAGTGCAGAGCGGTTTGCCCGCGGAGCGGTTTTTACCCTTCACCGTCTGGGTGTCGTGGATTTTCTCAGTTACGGCTGCGAGCAGGCAGAGGAAGCCTGTTTTGATCGGCTTGCTGGGCTGTATCAGAAAGAACCCGAAGCGTTTTCCGCGCATGTTCAGGCGCTGCTTCGCCAGGGAATGACTTATCCGCAGGCCAGAGCCAGCGCTACGGCGCTCTGTCTGAACGATGAGCGGGCATCTGCTCTTTTGTCCTCTCCCAACAATATTTTGGCGGTGGAATACCATCGGGCTCTGCTTCAAACTGCTTCCGCTATACGGCCGACCGCCATACGCCGGCTGGGGGATTACCATGATCTGCGTCTGCCGGATAGCATACAAAAAACGGAATCAGAATGCCGGTATGCCTCCGCTTCCGCCATTCGTTCCTGCCTGCTCGCCCACTCGCTTGTTGGTGAATGGGACGATTCTATTATCTCCCGTCAGGTTCCGGATTCCGTTATGCAGAAGCTGCGAGGCCGAACGGATTTTATGCAGGCAGACGATTTTTCAGAAGCTCTGTATTATGCGCTGTTGACAGCGGTTTACGACAATCGCTTAGCTGACTATGACGATCTCCCGCCGGACTTGGCCGAACGCATTGCCAAGCATCTGGAATCGTTTCATACGTTTCAGAGCTTCGTGGATCAGATTAAAACAAGACAGTGGACCCGCGCACGCATCAGCCGGGCTCTCCTCCATCTGCTGTTAAGGATTTCTTCGCAACAAATGCGGCGTTGGGAGAAGGATTCGTATGCCTACTATGCCAGAATTTTGGGCTTTCGGCGCAGCAGCACGCCTCTGCTTGCCGCAATCAAGCAGAATACTTCCATTTGCCTGCTGACTAAAATGGCGGATGCCAAACAGAGCCTGTGCCGCTTTTATAAGGAAAACTCTCCTCAGATCTTGGCACATGCTCTGGAGCTTTTGGATACGGACCGGTTTGCATCCGATCTTTATGAAGCGACAGCCGCCGCCCGTTTTGGCCGGGAGCGTAAAAATGAATATAGGCATGGCGTTATTATAGTGGATGGCTGAAAAAAGTACGGAAAATATTGGGTTTGAAATAGCGCGGAGTTTGAGGATATAATAAGGGGGTGATTAATTGTTGTCAAAGGCGGGCAAGGAGAGCCTGGCAGCCTCGCAGTACGTCGTGATACGTCGTCTCAAAATCTCCTGTATACCAGGGATCGGCAATATTTCCCGGCTGGTCTGTGAAATCCAAAAGGCGGAAAATCTTCTGCTGCGGATCACTTCTGATGATACGAAAGATATTTCGGATGTTTTGACTGTCCATGCCGATCAAATAGTCATAGATGTCATAATCTTTTCGCGTCATTTGACGGGCTGTTTTTCCTTCTGTAGATATCCCGTAACGGCGCAGAATGGAGCGGGTTCCTGGATGAACGGGATTGCCTATTTCTTCTGTGCTGGTTGCGGCAGAAGCGATTTGAAAGGATTGGGGGTGCGAAGAATGGGTTATGAGATCACGCATAACGAACTCGGCCATGGGGCTGCGGCAGATGTTGCCGTGGCATATAAATAGTATTTTTATTCTATCTTTCATAACCTTGCATAGCTCTGCAAAGCCTTGTATTTACTGGCTTCCAGAGCATTTCCTTTTCCGTTTGATTTTTATAAACCATTGTATAACTCTGCATAATTTAGCATAGATTGTTGCGAATTTGAAGTAAATCTGAAGTAAATTCAAGAACTTGTACTTCAAAGAATTTTTCCAATTTGGAAATTCTCTCATTTTTGTTCTCTTACCAATGGGAATTTGGATTAAAGTTCTCCACTAGGAATTTTTTTATTTTTGTATACCGCAATAACTTTATCAAGCCATTTATCTTTATAGTTTAATATAAGGCTATCATAAATCAATCCAAAATCATCAGAAACATACTCCGCCAACTCGCTTTCGATATTTTCTTCCATTATCATAAACGCTTTTTCTCTTATTTTACCTTTTGCTTCTTCGTTCTCATTTGTATAACTTTGGGTATTTTTCAGTGCTTCTATTTCTTCATTAACTCTACACCATTCAGTATCAAATGGGGCACTATCCCTACTGTCGAGTAATTCATTTAAGCAATTTTCGTTAAGTGTATCACAATTGATATTACTAAGGCAATTCAAAAGTTCATTCATTAAGTCCATATTCTTTTCCTTTTCAAATCCCCATTTGTCGCTGGCTCCATTATACGCTATCCTGTCAAAAAAGTATAGCTGGATTTCGGAAAACTTGTCGGACAGAAGCATCTGGCAACACAAAACGATTCTGGGCGGCAAGTCCATAAATGGGTAGCTGGCAAAACCATCACAGGGGAAGTGTGGCTTCCCTTGTGATGGTTGGAGCAGATTGAAAATCTACGGAAATCATCCGCTGTCCGCAGGGCAGGAAACGTCTGGTGAACGTTGGCACTGCGCCGACTGGAGCGACAGCAAAGAAGCCCTCGCCAGGGAGCAATGCACCACTTTCCAAGTGGTGTATCGTTGCGTCCTCTTTTAGAGGGATTTTCCAGCTTGTCTGTCACTTTGGAAGCCAACATTGCAGGCTAGAATATCCGGCAATCGTGAAACAAGCATACCAATTGCGTCATAGGCGGCAAAAATCAAAACGCGCAGGGCGCGCTTTAATTCTGGAACAGGTATGCAGATTATTCAATTGGGATAATCCATCGATTAACTGTATCATAGAACATTTTTGTACCCTGTGCCGTATTTCCACGAATCAGGAATGAAACCCAAAATCCAAAAAATTCCACAATTACAAAAAAATGCCGTTCCTTAGTAGTTATCTATGTAACAGCATTTTTATAGTTCTAATCAGTTTTCATTTTCTACAAATCTACAATTTGTACATAAAGTGTTTTATCCTAATGAAGAGTAGATGCACTGTCTGAAAAAACATTTAACCATCTCTTCCAAAATTATACTTCTGAAATAAAATACTCACAGTTTGCTTTATTAAAATATTCGATAGATCTAGCAGGGTTATAAAAACATTCAAACAATATTTTCATTCCAAAAGCATCAAAAATACATCCGAAAATCTCATTCCCAAAGCTGTATATTGGTGTTTGATTTAGAAACGCGATCTCATCTTTATAAAGATAGGGGTTCCACCAATAGGCTCTGAACTGTTCATCAATTTCATCGGCAGTAATTGAATTATGTTTTATCCTCTTAATTGTATCATTGAAAAGATTAAAATGCTCCTTAAAATGATTGTTAAGAACAGACATCGCAGGAATACCTATATTGGCCTTTAAATGGTTATCTATTCTTTTTGATATTACACCTTCAGCGTTATTGCAAAACTTAATTGCTAAGCCCTCGCCAGTAAATCTAAATATGTAGTCCTCCAATAAACTGAATTTTTTGGTAAAAGAATGATAACTGCCAATAAGTTTTTGAATTTGTAGATGGTGCATCTCATGAAGAATAATGTATGGCAATTCTTCAATTGTGCAGATATCTTCAATACCAAACAAGTCTAAATGCAATGCATTCTCATATACATATCCAAAGGAAGGTCCAAAACTTAGCGTTGATATAATACTTGCATCATTTATACAAACTTCATTGGGGAATGCAGCAGAGAGCTTATACCGTAGACTTTGAATATTTTTCTCACAAAGAAGATGTGTTACCTTTTCATACCGATTATAATATTTTTGTGGATTGGATGCACAGTCTAACCACAGATTATGTTTATCTCTTAATGCACTTTTTCGTTCAACGCTTAAATCAGGAATATCCTTAAAATTAACGTTTTTAAGGTTCGAAAAATAAGAGACAAGTGGTTCCACAGAGGACAGACCGTATCTCCCCACTTCGAACTGATAATCTTCATGATCGAAAATTTTTCTCAACAAGACCTTGTTTGCAGGGGCTGTATTCGTTTTCGATAAATATTCAAGCATTATGGGGACACTTGATATTCGTAGTTCCATTCTTTGATTCCCCTTTATAATCGTCAGGATCACCCTTGTCAACGAAATCCAAACTTCTCCTAATCATGCTCTCCTCTGACAAAAGATCACAGGCTTTGCGGTTTATGAAAGTAATTTGCTTTTTATATCCATTGTCCACATGGTGAGCAGAATAATTATTGGCCTGTCCGTCATACATAGCATGGGCGTGTAAATTGGTCAACTAAAATTATATATATTTATAAACATCAACCAATTTCAAATTGTTGTCCGCATTGATTAACTCTCTTAAAATCTGCAAATGACCAGCACCATAAATGATAAATAATCGTTTACTCTTAATGGCAAGTCTTTGAATATTAGAAAATATCTTTAAATTTCTCTCATACCATTTTGTCACCATTTCAGCACCGGTATAATGATTATCAATATGGATTGCATTAGCTTGAATATATACGTTGTGATTTAATTTGGAAAATTTCTCGCTGTTATAATACTGATACAATTTTTGTAAAGTATCTTTCGTGTGCTCTTTCACATCCATATCTAAGGCATTCATAGCTTCAGTCAAAAACGAGGTTGGACTATTCAGCGCATCCATATTAAGCATTGTATCATCGTCAATTGCATAAATTCTATCAAGTCCTAACATTTTGCCAAATCTATAGCCAATTTGTATCGCCTCATTATCATATGTAATAGGATAGGTTTCTCCAAACATATATATATTACCAAGTGTTTCGTTTTTCATTTTATTCGTATTCTGCAAATCTTTTAAGCTGAATTTTTTGTACGACTCATCAATACGAATTTGCTCACGAACGGCTGCTTCAATAGCTATCGCATCTGGCTGGAATGACAGCAATTTGCTTACCAATAAATCCAACTCATTTTGAACCTCATCACAATAAAAATCAATAGAACTTTCCATAAAATGAAAGCTTCCCAACAGTAAAATTTCTGTCATAACGATACCTCCCATTGAATTTACAAATTACGATGGAACAAAACCGCTGCGCCCTCTCCTGCCAGGACAGTAAAGCATTTTTTCTTTTTTTAAAGACTTTAGGAAAATTTTTTCTCCATCACATGGTAACAGAGAAAATCTCCCCCCTCTACTTTACATTTTTCATATGAGACAATGGAATATCCCCTCTTTAAATACATACTTTCCGCCGGAAAAGATGCCGCCACACGTACCGCGGGATATCTCTGAATAATCCTGCCCTCCAAAAAATCCATCAACCTGCTGCCGTAACCTTTTGCCTGATATTTCGGTAATATAAATAAACGGCAGATTTCATTTTCCCGGATACTCCCAGTTCCCACAATCTCTCCCTGCACCAATGCAAAATAAATGTCCTCTCGTTCCATTGCTTCCCGAAGCCGCTGTTTATTATGCAGATCCAGAAAAAACTGTACCACGCCGTACGGGTAATAATGAGGATATATCGTGTGAATCGTTTCTTCCACAATCTTTGCTGCTTTCGCAGGAGAAGTTGCCTTCTCTAACTGCATATCAAAATCTGTGGTTCTCATCGGACGCTCCTTTTTTAACAAATATTCTGCTGCACAGAATCGATCTGTTCAGGAAGCGAAAATTTGACCGATTCCGATTTAGGTACAGGCCCACTGAGCCAGCACCTGCGAGAAATCGCGATTTTTTAAATCCTCTGGACAAATTAGGAAATTCAGTGTTCCGCCGTTCAGATTGATGTCCATATCGCCGATCTCTCCAGCAGGGAATGTCGCAGTATCATCATCGAGCTGAAAGAGCAGGATATCCCATTCCTCCAGAGGCTTATCGCACTCCTCGCTGTACAGGCGGGGATCATCTTGGAGATATCTGGGATAGCCGCCGATTTTGCAGCCTCCAATTCTAATTTGTTCCCGAATTCTGCGCAGGCTCTCCCACTCCTCGGCGGCGTTATCGCGCAGCCTATAAGGCATGTAATCTTTCGGATCCACATCGGATAGGCGGGCTGTCAGAGCCGCAGCAAAGAGAGATTCAAAACGAAAATCCTCCTCATTTACAGCTTCCTGTTTTACAGGCAGAAAGATCATTTTCAAAGGAGTTTTGGGAGTACGCCACAGCATATCCCCCTCTTCCCATGTACTTGGCATCTTGGCCCGGCACTCTTTCTCCGTAACCGTTTCATCCACGGACGGATAATAGAACGTCCGCCATGAACCCTGAATTGTGCCATCCATCTCACTGTAGAGGCCAAATCCGCCGTCATAGTCAAAGGCGGATAAGAAAAACTGTAAAATACCCTTGTCAGGAAAACCTTCCATAGGCGGCATTTGAGCAAAATTGATCTGAGCACACAGCCATAGAATCTGACCATCGTCTCCCTTTGGATATTCTTCGTTGTGCGGCAGATATGGAATCCCTCCTATATGGCTATCTGTGATAGAAAAAGGGGCTGTGCTAAATTGCAATGGACATACCGCTTTTCGGCTGGCTGCCTGAATTTCATTCACAATCTCTTGGCAGCAGCAGATTTTTTCCATATTTGTCATTGTTTCTGCTGAACTCATAATAATATCCTCCATTATCTTATTTACGATTTGATATTAAATCTACGATGCTGCACCGAAAATTAACTACAGAATATAGTATTTACTATCACTGCAATTCAGTAACCACATGGTCTTTGTTCTCATGTAAAAATAATATTGACAATCTGGTTATTTATCCCAACCTGTCAGCAAGGACCGGCGCTGCGTTTAATATCCATGCGATGCCTGCTGCCGTCCGCTTAACCGTATGTTTTCTATGACCGCCCGGGTTGCTCTGAAATATTGTATTCATTCCTTGATTTCGATAAAAAGCTGTAATTTCTTCCGTATGTTTCTGCACAGCTTTTATATAGGGATTTCCTGTCCTAGCCTCCTGGTCCCCCAAAGAAAAATAGAGATATTCCGGATTTTTTTCCATTTTATGAGAAAAGACATACTCTCGAAATGCTGGAAACCAGAGGGAACCAGATATACTCGCCGCCCTTGAAAAAAGCGTTGTCTGATAAAGAGAATACAGAGCAAATAACCCTGCAAGGGAGTATCCGGCGATTCCTCTCCACAAAACATGTCCGGGAATTTCTTTTTCCGCCTTCGGTATCATCTCGCCAACCAAATGTTGCAGATACGCATCCGCTCCGCCGGTAAACCCTATCTTTGGGCCGCCACTGTTCTTCATAAGAATATTGGTATTTTATTCCTATTTTTTTCATCACCTCACCGCTTCGCGGATTCTTAATAAATGAAAAGCTATTCCAGCCACAGTTTTTTATATGCCGCTCCGTTGGCGGCTGGGAATAGAATGAATTCGGTTTATTCTTCCGTAAAAAGATATGGAACTCCTGTCCAAGTCAATTCGGGTATTTTATCTACCTTGTTAAAATAGATATAAATAGTTTGTTCATCCCCCCAACATCCTGACTCCGGCAAACAGGTACACACCGTCATTTCATAATATCCATCGGGAAGTTCTATCATTTGATTTTTCGGAAAGTCAGTATTCCATTTAGATAGCCAGAACAAATCACAAAATTGTATAGAGCCGCCTTGAACATCCAGCGCCAAACGAATCGAAACGGGAAACTTCTCCAATATATCAACCGATGGATAGCCCTCAAAAAAGTGAATATCAAAGCTACCACTTGACCCGGTACAAAAGGCTGTAATATCCCCTTTTTTGATATGATCTGCAATTTGTTGGGGAGATGTAAATTCAGACGACAAAAAATCAGTATCTGGAATTACATCTTTCATCGTTTCTGCTGAAAAGAATACAATTCCCATTCCATCAATATCCAATTGTACTTCATTGTTCATATAGATATTTCCTCCTGTTTGATTTTCTGTTTCCACCTTCGGGATATTTTGAACCCAAAGAGCCGAACAATCCCAAACAAAACTATCCACAATAACCTGCGCCGTCTTGTCTGCGCTTTTGACCCAAGTATAGCACATCGCCCCACTGAAAACAATCACCATTCTATCCTCGTTCCGCCTATCCAGACCGTCAAGGGACAAAAGGGCCGAAGAAATTGTGTCCATGGCAGATAACAGCCGAGGCACAGTTTCGTTTCATGCAAAAAGCCCCGGATGAGCGGTGATATTTCTATCGGCAGCGGAGAAACGGATGCTATGAAGCACGCGGCAAGCATTGTACAGAATCTGTAGGAAGAATATCCCGGCATTCGATATCATTTATATAGAGGGAACTCAAAAGATGTGACAGAACGTCTGGAATAGAAACTTCTAAATTTCGGCATCCTGACATGTTATCTTGCAAACATATAATAGTATTTCGATTTTGCTCAAGGATAAATTAAGAATCTGCGAAGTTGTTCTTGTTTCTATTCGCTTTTTCCATAACGTAATTTGTCAAGGAAATCCCCTGGCGGATCACTTGCTGCTCCCTTATTATCCGGTATCCTCTGGAAAGAAAAAACGGCTTTGCCGTGATGGATGCGTGGACGGTTATCTTATCGGCATAAACAGCGTTTTCTAACTGACTGCAGATAGCTGTGGCAATTCCTCGGTTTTGATATTCTTTATGGACATACAGTCTGTCCAGATATCCGGTTGTATCGATATCTCCAAAACCAACTATTTTTTCATCTTCAACAGCTACTACCGTATAATGATCCGATAAGGTTTTATCCCATTCTTCTAGATTAACATACCCCGTCGCCCATACAGAAAGCTGTTCTTGCGTGTAGTCTTTCGCATTGACAGCGTGAACGGTTTCATAAAATAATTGCGCCAGATCTCTGCAGTCTGAAGTTTTATATTGCCGAAGCATTGTTATATTACCTCCAAAACAGACTCAGTCACAGTCACTCCAAATAAGATACTTCCCGCAATGCAGACACCGGAATAGATATCCCTGAACACTTCCGCCGTTTTGCATGTCTTCGAGAATTTCCTCCGGCTCCATCCCGCTGCCCTGCCAAAAAGGATCCTCCAGAATTTCCTCCAGAATCCCCATCTGCTTCAATTCACGGTATCCCACATATCCCATAAAGGCACAGTAGTCTTTGCAATGCGCCCGCCAAAACTCCTGCTGCCAGCCATGATAACCCGGAGTGCGGTGGATCAGCTCATCCCGTTTATCCGGATCCTCCACGCCGTCCTCCAGAGAATATTCATCTTGAAATTCTCCGTTAAATTTTTCTGCCGCCTTACCGCTGGCAATACACGCTGGACAAAGGACATGGATTCTTTCCACGGTATAAAAAGGGCCGCTGTAAGACAAACGAGTGGGCTGGCCGCAGCATTGACAGATGACAGGGGGCTCAGCGATCTGAAAAGCCTCCGTCTCCAGAGGATTCGGATGATACCTAAAAAACGGCATAGCCGCCAAGAGAGCGGCATGACGTTTTTGCTTTGTTTTGCCGTCCGGACGATGCAGGGCAAAGCTGTTCCCCTGTTCTTGAAGTTCCTGCAATTTTCCCAGGCGCTTCAACGCTTTTTTGTCCGTGCGGCTGACAAGAGGCAGCAAAGTTTCATAGGCAGAGCGGTAAAGTTTTAAGAGCTCGTACACATCAGCCAACACCCGCTTGGCTTCCGGCGTCTCCTGCTCCTCCAAAAAATCTTTATACTCATAGAGAGCCTGCACCTGTTCTGCGGCCCCGCCAGACTGCTCATATGCCTTTTTCAGTTCGATGTATTTTATCTCATAGTCGTTCATGATTTTATCTTTCTTCCCTTTTTAGTGAAAAATTCTTATTCTCGTTCCTTTACCGTCACCCAGACACGGTCTCCCGGCTGTTTTCCGATCTTATTGCGGATGTCTTTTCGTATCCCAATGATATAGCAAACACTGCCATCCTCATTTTTCATTCCCATATTGACAATGCTGCCATCGTACGGTTCTTTGTCAAATGTGACATGTACCTTTACCTGCCCTTTGCCAAACTCTGTCCGGATATCCAGCGGAAAAGTTACATATGCGCCGCCCTTTTTCTCGGCTTCGCAGATCAGAGATTCATATTCATATATTTTTGGATTCATATTTCACCTTGGAAGATCTTCTTTTTCAGTTGCAGATTTCTAAATTTCAAACCGGCCGACAATAAATCGCTAACGTTTTGCCTCGGAAAAATCCGCCGCCTTCACCCATTCCATCAGTTCTTCGTCAATCTCCTTTTCTTGCGATATCAAAACATGGTGCGTAAAGCGCCCCGGATATGGTTCTGCAGCCGCGTCAATGCGGGAGGATTGTACGCGGTGTCCCAGTCCAAAGGTTATAACAATAATTCATTGTATCTCCTCTTCTTGAAATACCAAATCGCAGCGCTCCCGTATCCGGAAAGCTGAGAAATATGTCTCTTCCATGGGAATCCAGCGTTCCCGAAATAAAGAAAGCGCTTCTTCTCCGTTCCTTTGCCTGATACGGCGTAGCTGCTCCTCCGGCTCCACATGCAGAAAAACGCGCAAATCATAAAAGTCCCATAAAACAGGATGGCAGCAGTAAGAACCTTCTATAACGGAGAGCCCGCTGGGTTTGATTGCAACCGGTGCGGACAGCTCCATCGTCTTACAGTCAAAGGGGCGGTAGGAAAACTCCTGTCCCCGGCTGAGCGGAATCATAACTTCGCTCAGGAATCTTTCGTAATCTACATTGCCCCCCGGTTCCAGAAGGCGCTGCCGGCTGCGCTGTTCCCGACGCAGAAAAAAGTGATCCATATGAATCACAGGGCATCCGGTCTCCTTTTGCAGCCATTCTGCGAGCGTCGTCTTACCCGCAGCGCACCGGCCGTCTATGGCTGCCAAAAACGGCTTTTGGCCATGCTTTCTAGCCTTTTGTAAAATGATGGAACCTGTCTTTTCCATCGCTCAATTCTCCCCGTTTCGCAGCGTGGCCGCAGGCCGCAAAAACGGTACAAGACCAGTACGGTTTAAAGCCACCATAACCGCCGGAATCAAGACAAGCTGCAGAAGAATTCCGGGAATTGCCTTCAAAAAAGCGCCCGCCGCAAACATCTGCCAGGTAAAGCCGCTTCCGCCAATTCCTAAAAGGACAGCCTGAACCACTCCCCATACAAGCCGCCCGGCGAGCATCGCCAAAATTAGGCAGCGGTAGAGCGCGATGATACACTGCCAGCGGGAATGCGAGTAGAGAAACCCCGCAGTCAGTCCATATGTACCAAGTTCAAACGCCATGGCGATTCCCGTCGGAAACGGTACCGGCATCCCGAACAGCGCATAGCGCAGAAGCGGCAGAATCAGGCCGACCGTCAAACCGTATTGCCAGCCGCAGATTAGTCCGCACAGCAGGACCGGAATGTGCATGGGCAGCAGCATATTTCCGATCTGCGGTATCTGCCCGGTCAAAAACGGAAGGACCAGGCCAATGCCCATAAACATGGCTGCCAGTGTCAGCGTCAAAACCGGTTTTCTTCTTTTTTTGTTCATTTGACTCTCCTTTTTGTTCTTTTTTGCATCGGTCAACGGCGCAGAATTTTATCCATTGTTTTTTCCCGCGCCAGCTCGTCAATCAATTGCTTACTGCGCTCTTTTCTGTCCACCGCTTTGCTCTCCCTGCCCTTTTCCACACTGACACACCGCCCGCTCGAAAGCAACCCGCCTGGCGCCGCCGCGGCCCAGATAGATGTTTCCTCTGCGGGAAAAACCGTTTTTTTCCAGCATGCGCTGCATGGAGCGATTGTCTTGGTGAGTGTCAACGCGCAGGCTGCCCGCCTGGCGCTCCCGACACATCCGAAGGGCTTCCTCGATCAAAATGCCGCCCAATCCCCGTCCTTTACAAGAAGCATCCACGGCGACCCGGTGAATCACGCCATAGAATCCGTCATTTTCCCAGCTTCCTTCATAGATCATCTGATAATCCGGTTCGCCGCGAAAACTGATAAAAGCCGTCGCCACAACCTCTCCCTTTTCTTCCAGAACATAGCTTTCGCCCCCGGCCATATCCTCCCGCAGACTCTCCTCATTCGGATAGCCGTCCTGCCACTGGTCGATTTTCTGCTCTCTGAAATAGGCTCTGGCCTGCTCCCAGAGAGCCGCCACCTGTTTCGCATCCTTTTCTTCTGTACGGCGAAAAATCATTCGGTTCTCTCCTTTTTCTTTGTGGTATTTCTAAAGATTAAAATACTCTCTTGTATTGGGAACGGTTTGCCGAGATCTCGCTCAGAGAAATCTTCTCAGCTTCCCAGATAATTTCTCATGTTTTTCAATGCGTTTTTTTCCAGACGGCTGACTTGCGCTTGGCTGATCCCGATCTCATCTGCGACCTCCATCTGCGTCTTCCCGTCAAAAAAACGCATCTGAATGATATTCTGTTCCCGATCCGGCAGGCGGTCTATGGCCTCCTTCAAGGCAATCTCTTCCACCCAGTTTTCTTCCTTGTTTTTCTTATCGCTGATCTGATCCATGACATAGAGCGTGTCGCCGCCCTCCGTATAAACCGGATCGTACAGGCTGACCGGACTCTGAATCGCATCCATGGCAAACACCACCTCTTCGCGGGTGATGCCTACCTCGTCCGCAATCTCGTTGAGCGTCGGTTCTTTGCAGTTTTTCTTCATCAGATTTTCCTTGGCATAGATCGCCTTGTAAGCCGTATCGCGCAGAGAACGGCTGACTCGGACGCTGCTGGAAGAATCCCGCAGATATCGCTTTACTTCACCGATAATCATCGGCACCGCATAGGTGGAAAACTTGACATCATAGATATCTGGCTGAAAATTGTCGATGGCTTTCATCAGACCAATACAGCCGATCTGAAATAAATCATCCAGATTTTCGTTGCCGCCGGAAAAGCGCTGAATTACGCTCAGTACCAGACGCAGATTTCCCTTGATGTAAAGTTCTCTGGCCTCCGAATCCCCTTTTTGGACCCGGCGAAACAGTTCTGTCTTTTCCGCCTCATTTAATACCGGCAGCGACGCCGTGTTCACGCCGCAGATTTCTACTTTGTATACCGCCATGCCAACACCTCCGCGCAATCATCTTGTAATGAAATCATGCACGGTTTTGGATGGGTTTATACAGCAAAAATACAGGGGATTTTTACCTGCAAAGAGACCGAATTCGGGCCTTGACAAAACAAAATCCTTCTCAGTATATTTACCACATCGGGCAAAAATATGCAACCGTTTTCTTTTCCGGCCCACTCCAACTTGACACGTTTCCAAAAGCTGGTACAATAAAAGAGTACCTGAAAACAGCGCAGACAATACGCATCCGGCAAACAAGCCGACGCGTCAAACATTGGAAAGGAGACCTATGAAAATCGCAGCCGTCGATATCGGAGGAACCAGCATCAAATCTGGTCTTTGGGATCAGCGAGAGCTGACGCAGATCCGGGAAACGGATACCAACGCATCTCTGGGAGGCCCCCATGTGATGCAGACCGTTTTGAAGATTTTGGAAGAATACGGAGAGTTTGACGCTGTCGGGATCAGCACCGCCGGACAGGTGGACCCGGATGAGGGCCGGATTATCTATGCCAATGAAAACATTCCGGGTTACACCGGAACAAAAATCCGCCAAATGATAACCGACCGTTTTTCGGTTCCGGCCGCTGTGCTGAATGATGTCAACAGCGCCGCTGTCGGGGAGGCTTTTTTCGGGGCCGGACAGGGATACGATTCCTTTCTCTGTCTGACCTATGGAACTGGTGTGGGAGGCGCGATTCTGTTAAACGGCCGGGTCTATGGCGGGTGCGCTTATTCGGCCGGGGAATTCGGCGGGATCGTCATTCATCCGGAAAATCGTTTTCCCGAACAGGATTTTCTGTCCGGATGCTATGAGCGGTACGCTTCTACCACCGCTCTGGTAAAGCTGGTGCAGAAAAGCTTTCCCGATCTGAAAAACGGCCGCGATATCTTTGCCCAGCTAGAAAATCCTTCCGTACGCAGCCTGATTGACCAGTGGATTATGGAAATCGTATACGGGCTCGTGACTCTGGTTCACATTTTCCAGCCGGCTCTGATCGTTCTGGGCGGCGGCGTCATGGAACAGAGCTATGTCATGGAAGCGGTCCGCACAAAGCTTTTGGAAAACGTCATGCCGCCTTTTCGCAGGGTAGCTGTCCGGGGGGCCCGACTGGGCAACCGGGCCGGAATGCTGGGAGCCGTGCGGGAAGCCGGCCTTCTCATCGGCTGTGAGATAAAACCGGAGATCGCTCTGTGACGCTTCCTGAAACAAACCGGCAGGCGACGGTCTCACAGGAGCCTTTTTTTCTGCAACTGGCAGGCAGCCGCCGTTTTTGCTTTTAAAACTGCAAAAAGCCCTCGCACAGCAGTTCTATTTTACTGCAGTTCGAGGGCTTTCGCAATCTGTATTTTTCCGTTTTATCCAAACTTTACAATTTCCCGCTTCAGACGCTTCATGATCTTCTTCTCCAACCTGGAGATGTAGGACTGGGAAATGCCTAACAGATCCGCTACCTCTTTCTGCGTCATTTCCTCGCCGTCGTCCCGGTTCAGGCCAAAACGCAGTTCCACAATCTTTTTCTCCCGTTCATCCAGACGGTCAATGGCCAACTGCAGCAGTTCCTTCTCCACCTCATCCTCGATATCCTGCCCGATCACATCCCCGTCCGTTCCGAGAATATCCGACAAAAGCAGCTCGTTTCCGTCCCAGTCCACATTCAGAGGCTCATCAATGGACACCTCCACACGTGTTTTGCTGCTGCGGCGCAGATACATCAGAATCTCGTTTTCAATACAGCGGGACGCATAGGTGGCCAGTTTGATATTTTTTACCGGGTTAAAGGTGTTGATCGCTTTAATCAGGCCAATGGTGCCGATGGAAATCAAATCTTCCACACCGACTCCCGTGTTGTCGAATTTTTTAGCTATGTAAACGACCAGGCGCAGATTTCGTTCAATTAAAACGGAGCGCGCGCCCTCGTCCCCCTCCTCCAGAAGACGCAGATAGCAGGCTTCTTCCTCCGGTTCCAGAGGCGAAGGCAAAATATCACTGCCGCCGATGTAATGCACCTCGTTCTGGCCGGAAAACATGATACCTCGTACGGTTGGCAGAAGCTTAAACTTAAACTGCCCCGGTACGGAAACTTTAATAATCATCAGGGTTCCTCCTCTTCTTGTCCGTCTGTGAATGAAGCAGCATTCGATATCTTTTATCTTTTGACAGTGTTGTCAGGCACAAGCCGATCAGCGGCCTGTCTTCCCGATATCCTCCTGCGCAGACCATGCTGTCTGCGGCCAGCACCGCAAGCAGACTGTGGGAAGCGCCGACGCTACGGCAGGGAATCAGGCGGATCGCCGGTAAAGAAAGGCTCTCCTCCCCCGTCCAGGATTGTCCTTTGCTAATGCACTCCAGATACCGGCAAACGTCGTTTCCCAGCCATTCCCCGCATACCTCCAATTCCAGGATATGTACGGCTTTTCCCGTAAAGGGATCATGAAGCTGATTGCCGCTGTCCCACAGAGCTGCAACCGTCAGTTCCCGTCCTCGGTAATGCAGTGTTACGTCCCGAATCCACTCTTCGCTTTGGCTCTGTTTGCGGTACAGCAGAAGGCATTCGATCATCAGAAAACTTCCGGCCAGGGCCAGCGCCAGAAGCCAGACGGAGACGGCCCCCGCTCTGCTGTCCGCCATCCACAGCCGCCAGAAGCGGCCGAAGGAGGTATTGTCAAAGATCCCATGCAAAAGCCCGCCGGTCACAAACACGGACAGATAAAGGCCGGTCACGCCGCGAAATAGTTCCCGGACTGTTTTGAATGGATATGCAATCCATACCATGAGACACGCTGCCGGTCCCAGGGTAAGAAAAACCATCAGACGCCCGGAAAAAGCAAAGGCGGCGCACAGACAAGCCCACAGCGCCCCGGCGGCGGCAGCCAGACTGACTTTCCACAGACGAATCCTCCTCCTTAAAAGCTGGCCGGTCAGAATCAGAACCACCGCGTCCATCATCCAATTCACCAGAAAGAGTATGTCTATATATAGCACGGGTTCCATAATCTCTGCCTCGCTGCGTTTTTGGATGAAGTTTTTTCATGCTGCTCTTCAAGGATGTGAGCTTTATTATAGAAAAGAGAGGGTAAAAATACTGTCGAAAGCGGAGACGAGCAATCATATTCCGGGCGCAAAATATGCGGGGTCACGTAAAAGCGGGCTGCTGCAAAACGCAGATAAAACACAAAATATGGTTATGCTTGTTCCCATATATTGTATTCAATCTGTGTCTTGCAGCAGCCCGCTTTTGTCTGCCGTTTTCACGGGGTATCCGATTGGGGAGCCTGCTCCAAGTTCTCTGGCACATGCCGTCCGTTCTTTTTTCTCTGTCTGACGCACTCGGTCAGCAGATATTCAATCTGCCCGTTCACCGAACGGAAATCGGCCTCCGCCCATGCCGCTATCTCATCGTACAGTTTTGCGGAGAGCCGCAGGGGAACCTGTTTTTTCCGGTTATCTGCCATAATCAATACAGGGTGCCGGAATTCACCACCGGCTGAGCGTCGTGATTCCCGCAGAGCACCACCAGAAGATTGGAAACCATGGCGGCCTTGCGTTCCTCGTCCAATGTCACCACCTGATTCTCGCTCAGACGTTCCAAAGCCATCTCAACCATGCCCACGGCTCCGTCCACGATCATTTTGCGCGCGTCAATGATCGCAGAAGCCTGCTGACGCTGCAGCATCACAGCGGCGATCTCTGTCGCATAGGCCAGATAGGTAATCCGGGCCTCCACAATCGCAATCCCGGCTTCATTGACGCGATTTTGAATCTCATCGCGTATCCGGTCGGCCACGACCTCGCTGGAGCCGCGCAGGCTGCCTTCGTCCGCGATGCCGTCCCCGGTGGTATCCACATTGGGGGCCACGTCGTAAGGGTAAAGGCGGACGATATTGCGCAGAGCGCTGTCGCACTGCAGAGACAGAAATTCTTTATAATTGTCCACATTGAATACCGCCTTGGCCGTATCCACAATCTTCCAGGTCACAGCGATCCCGATCTCCACGGGATTCCCCAGACAATCATTGATCTTCTGCCGGTTGTTATTCAGCGTCATGATCTTAAGAGAAAGCTTCTTATTCTCTGGTTCTGTGCCAAAAGAAAGACTGTTTGCATTGACTGCCGGCGCAGGAATGGTGTGACTCTTCACATCCCCGCTCTGGTTTAACTTCGTCTTGGAAGCGGGATTTACACTGATACAGAAGGGATTCACCCAGTAGAAACCGTCGCCTTTCAGCGTACCCACATACCGGCCGAACAAAGTCAGAACAAGCGCCTCCTGGGGCTTTAAAATTTTCAGTCCCAAAAGCGGAATCCAGGCCAGCAGCATGACTGCCATGCAGATCAGAGACAGCGTCGCATTCCACGTCGTCTCCGCGCTTAGGATTCCCAGAATAAATCCGGTGATCGCCAGAATGTAAACTGTGATCTCCAGCAACAAAACCAGCATCCCGTTTTTCTTTCCGTTTAATACGTTCTCTTTCATGCGTTCTTCCTCCATCCCACACTCTTTTGATTGACATGTTTTTGATATCATTATCATATCACTAATATTTCTTTTTGTCAACAAAATGAGAAAAAAATACTGCCTGGCTGCAAGGAACACAAAAACTTGCCGTTCCCGCTGCCGCGGCAGTCGAACCAAAATAGAAATCCTTCAAGTCTCTACCGGATAAAATTCGTTCTCTGTATGGGCTCTTTTTCCGGAATTCCGTAGGCTTCTTTTCCCAGAGCAATGCTCTTCATCAAAAACGCCATATTTCTTGCCAGTGTGCGCATCGTCTGCATTCCTTCCGCATCCTGAGCCGCCTCCCCGGGCGTTCTCCCATGGACGCTGTTCCAGTACTGGCTGGAGGCAACAGGCATTCCCGCAATCGTAAAGAACTTGTTCAGCTCGTCAAAGGTAGAAGACAGTCCTCCCCGGCGCGCCGCCACCACACTGGCTCCCACTTTCATGGTCTTGTCAAAGGGTGTGCTGTAAAACAGGCGCGTCAAAAAAGCGATCAGAGTCGCGTTAGCCGACGCATAATACACCGGGCTGCCAACCACCAGACCGTCGCAGACAGCAAATTTGGGAGCTGTCTCATTGACCAGATCATCAAACACACACTGTCCTTTTTTGGCGCAGCCGCCGCAGCCGATACAGCCGCGAACCGCCTGATTTCCGATCTGCACGATCTCCGTTTCGATTCCCTCCGCCGTAAAAATCAGCTCCATCTCATGCAGCGCTGTATAGGTATTGCCCTGCGCATGAGGGCTGCCGTTCAGCATCAAAACTTTCATTTTATATCCGCTCCTTTTCTGAGAATTTGTTTTAAAACTATAATACCACAGTCCGTCCGGCTTTTCCACCGCATTTTCTGAAGATTTTTTCAAATATCTCTTTACAAAACCCTCTTTTCGTACTATACTTTTTCCAGATAACGTCTGGCACACAGACTTTTTCCAAAACTGAATAAAGGAAGTCTTTGGGGCAGGGTGAAATTCCCTACCGATGGTATAGTCCATGACCCGCGCAGGCGGCTGATCCGGTGCAATTCCGGAACCGACGGTAACAGTCCGGATGGGAAAAGACGTTTTCTGTTTTTTTGTTGTCCCCAGGTATCATACCGGGGATTTTTTATTTCACAATTTTTCATTCAGGGAGGAAAAACACATGAACAAGAACACTTTTTTCAACGTGAGAAACCTGGCGATTATGGGAATGATGGCCGCTTTAGCCGCGGTGCTGATGTTTTTTGACTTTCCGATTCCCTTTATCGCCCCCAACTTCTATAAGCTGGACTTCAGCGAAATCCCGATTCTGATCGGCGCTTTTATGCTCGGGCCGGTAGCTGGCATCGTGATCGAACTGGTCAAAAATTTGCTGAATATTCTCCTCAGCGGCTCGTCCACCGGCGCGGTCGGAGAGTTTGCCAATTTCTGTGTGGGCTGCGCTCTGGTGGTTCCGGCCAGCTTCTTCTATCAGCGCCATAAGAGCAGAAAAAATGCCCTGATTGGTCTGGCTGTCGGTACTGTTGTCATGACTATCGCAAGCATAGTTCTCAATGCTCTGGTCATGCTGCCGTTCTACTCCAGCATGATGCCGCTGGAAAACATTATTGCCGCCGGAGCTGCCATCAATCCCGCCGTCTCCAATGTCTGGACCTTCTGTCTGCTTACTGTGGCTCCCTTTAACCTGGTGAAAGCCATCCTTGTCAGTCTGATCACCATGCTGATCTACAAGAAAATCAGCGTTCTGCTGCGGGGGAATCATTAATTCAGCAGAAACCATTCTTCTGACCGGATTCCCGATCAAGACACAGCAAAAGAACAGGCAGAAAGTTATTTCAGCTTTCTGCCTGTTCTTTATTCTCTTTTTATGGAATCAATCCAAAAGCCTTATACCGGATATACTTTATTCTCCGTATCCGCCACAGTCAGATCTACCTTTTTCTGCTGTGCCTCCCGGTACTTAAAGAAATCAATCGCCACCTGAGGGAACAGCGCGTACGTCAGAATGTCCTCATCCTGCTGTTTCCACTGGCTGATCTCCGACTCCAGGCGGTCGAGTTCCGGCGGGATCAGGTCGGCCGGACGGCAGGTGATCGGCTCCTTATCACCGATTACCTTCTTCTGCAGATCGGCATTGAAGGGTTTGATCGTGGCGCCATACTCGCCGGACAACACCGCTTTCGTCTCCTTTGTCACCATCTTATACCGCTCGCCCATCAATACGTTAAAGACAGCCTGTGTTCCCACAATCTGGGAAGAAGGCGTTACCAGAGGAGGCTCGCCCAGATCTTTACGCACTCTGGGAACCTCTTCCAACACATCGTAATAGCGGTCTTCCGCATGCTGTTCTTTCAACTGGCTGGTCAGGTTGCTGAGCATACCGCCGGGCACCTGGTACAGAAGCGTTTTGATATTGACGCCCAGGTTCTTTGTGTTGAGCAGGCCGGACTGTATTGCCTCCTCCCGGATCGGACGAAAATAGTCTGCAATCTCCGCCAGCTTGTTCTGATCAAGCCCGGTATCATAGGGGGTATCCTTAAAGGTCTCCACCATAACCTCCGTGGCCGGCTGAGAAGTACCCAGGGCAAAGGGAGACATGGCAGTGTCAATCACATCCACGCCGGCTTCCACGGCTTTTAAGTACGTCATGGAGGCGACGCCGGACGTATAATGCGTGTGAAGCTGAATGGGCAGATCCGTGCCGGCCTTCAGCGCCTCCACCAGCTCTGTCGCCTTGTAGGGCAGAAGCAGTCCCGCCATATCCTTGATGCAGATGGAATGCGCGCCCATATCCTCGATCCGCTTGGCCGTCTCCTTCCAGTAATCCAGCGTATAGGCGTCTCCAATGGTGTAGGACAGAGCTACCTGGGCATGTCCTTTTTCCTTGACCGCCGCGCTGACCGCGCACTTCAGATTGCGCAGATCGTTGAAGCAGTCAAAAATACGAATGATATCAATGCCGTTGGCAATGGACTTCTGCACAAAATACTCTACCACATCGTCGGCATAGGGGCGATACCCCAAGATATTCTGACCGCGGAACAGCATCTGCAGTTTGGTCTTCTTGAAGCCGTCGCGGAACTTGCGCAGGCGCTCCCAGGGATCTTCCTTCAGAAAACGCAGGGATGCGTCAAAGGTAGCGCCGCCCCAGCACTCGACGGAATGATAGCCGATCTGATCCATCTTCTCCACAATAGGGAGCATCTGTTCCGTTGTCATTCTGGTCGCAATCAGAGACTGATGCGCGTCACGCAGGATCGTCTCTGTGATTTTTACAGGTTTTTTCGTGATCTTCGTCATAGCTCCTCCTATTTCACACCAAACATTGCTAAAAAGACGCCCGCTGCGACTGCCGTACCGATCACGCCGGCCACGTTAGGCCCCATCGCATGCATCAACAGGAAATTGGTCGGGTCCTCTTCCGCTCCTACCTTCTGGGATACGCGGGCGGCCATCGGCACAGCCGACACGCCGGCGGAACCGATCAGAGGATTGATTTTTCCGTGGGTCAGTTTGCACATCAGTTTTCCGAACAGAACGCCGGCAGCCGTACCGAACGCGAACGCCACCAAGCCCAGCCCCACGATCTTGATTGTGGTCCAGTTTAAAAAGGCCTCGGCGCTGGTCGTCGCGCCCACGGAGGTTCCAAGCAGGATAACCACAATGTACATCAGCGCGTTGCTGGCGGTATCGGTCAACTGGCGCACCACGCCGGATTCCTTGAAGAGGTTGCCTAACATCAGCATACCGACAAGAGGCGTCGTGGAGGGCAGAATCGAACAGACTATAATGGTAACAATGATCGGAAATAGGATTCTCTCGGTCTTTGATACCGGGCGGAGCTGTCCCATCTTAATAGAGCGCTCTTCCTTGGTCGTCAGCGCTTTCATGATCGGCGGCTGAATGATCGGAACCAGGGACATGTAGGAGTAAGCCGCCACGGCAATAGGACCTAAAATAGCCTGCTGTCCCAGCCGGTTTGCCAGATAAATCGATGTAGGGCCATCCGCACCGCCGATAATCGCGATGGCGGCGGCAGCCATGTCGTTAAAGCCCAGTCCCATCGCGCCCAGATAAGCGGCAAAGATACCGAACTGAGCCGCCGCTCCCAGAAGGAAGCTGAGCGGATTGGCAATCAGAGGACCGAAGTCCGTCTGCGCGCCTACGCCTAAGAAAATCAGACACGGCAGGATCGCCCACTCATCCAGCTTGAAAAAGTAGTTGAGCAGCCCTCCTTCCTCCATGATCGGAGGATAGATATTCACCAGCAGCATACCAAAGGAGATGGGCACCAGTAAGAGCGGCTCATACCCCTTCTTCACTGCCAGGAACAGAAAAAAACATGCCACGCCGATCATCGCCACGTTTCCCACGTTCAAGCTGGCGAAAGCAGTCTGTCCCAACAGATTGGACAGCGTCGATAAGATATAATCCATAGGGCGCCTCCCGTCAGTTTAAAGTAGCCATCACCTGGCCTGCGTCCACACTCTGACCTTCCGTCACGTCAATGCTGGCTACGGTACCATCCTTGGGAGCCACAACCGGAATCTCCATCTTCATAGCCTCCAGAATGATCACGGTCTCGCCGGCCTTCATGGCCTGACCAACCTTGGCTTCAATTTTAAATACCTTGCCGGCGGCTCCGGCTTCCACTTTGATGCTGCCGGCACCGCCGGCAGCGGCTGCGGGAGCAGGCGCCGAAACCGGAGCGGCTTTAGGCGCAACGGCCGGAGCCGCCGCTCTCGCCGCCGGAGCCGAACCGGCCGCTTTCTCTTCCACTGTTACGTCATAGGCAACGCCGTTTACCGTGATTGTATAATTTTTCATCTCTGTTTTCCTCCTATCAGGCATGTTTCCAGTTATTCTTTGTTGAGCGGCGGATGGACCGAATAACAATGCCATCCGCAGGCACATCGGCTTGTGCCGCAATCGCCGCCGTAATCACGGCGATCAGAGCCAGATCGGCCTCCTCGGATTTGACCACAGCGGCAGGCGATACCGCCGCGGGCGCCGCCGGAACGTTCTTTTTCTCCGCCGGAGCCGGTTTTTCTTCCTCTTTTTTCCCCGCCATCCTTTCAAAAAAGACGGGGATAAAACGCAGACAGTAGATCAGCAGGCTGATCAGAACCAAGACGGTAAACACCACACCCATGCCGAGGAGTGTGTTCAGTCCGGCTTTCTGCAGAATCTCTCCCAAAGTGAGACTTGTAAGCGTTATCATAGGCTCTCCTCCTTACACAGCGCTGTGCTTTCTGGCAGGGGCGTCCTCCCGCTTGGTATAAAGCATGTTAAAGGCACCGGCCAGATACTTTCTGGTGGCTTCCGGCGCGATGATATGGTCTACATACCCTCTTCTCGCGGCCGCTTCGGCACTGCTCTGAAGCTTCGCATACTTATCCGCGGCCTCTTTCAGAGCGCCGGCCTTATCCTTTGCCTTATCAATCTGTCCAGCATACATAATGCGGGCCGCTGCCTGCGGGTCCATCATGCCGATGGAAGCGCCAGGCCACGCATAAACCAGATCCGCGCCGACCGATTTGCTGTTCATGGTCAGATAGGCGCTTCCCTCGGCCTCACCGACGATCACATTGATCTTCGGCACTGTCGCGCCGGCAAACGCCTGTGTCAGAACGGCCGCCGCTCTGGCGATACCGGCCTCCTCCTCCTTCACCGCCAGAAAACCGGTGACTTGTGTCAGACTCAGAACAGGGATCTCAAACGCATCGCAGAAACGCACAAAACGGGCCGCCTTCTCACAGCCGCCCATGGTCAGCTTCTTCTCAAAAGAGGCGGCAGGCTTTCCGTCCTCGCCGTACACGGCGCTGCGGTTTGCCACGGCGCCGACCGTCATGCCGTCCAGCCGGATAAAGGCTGTCACCATCTCCGGATGATATTTTTCTTTTACTTCAAATACAAAAGCGTCGTCGGACAGGCTCTCCAGAATCCGACGGGTATCGCCGCCAAAGGAGGCCGCTTCCGGGCACAGACGGTTTAAATCGTCCTGGCAGTCCTCTGTAGGACCATCGTCCTCATTGTTGGCGGGCAAAATGGAAATCAGGGTGCGGATCTTCTCAAAAATCTCCGCCTCGCCGGCCACATCGGCAGAACCGGCCTGCACAGACTGATACTCAGCCCCTGCTGTGTCGCACTTTGCCGTCGTGTTGCCGTCCAGGGTGTTGGGCGCATTGACAAAGATCTTGGCTTTCTCTTCCATGAAAGTGAAATCTGTCAGGGAAGGAACCAAAGCCATGCCGCCGCCGCAGCTGCCGAGAACAGCGGTAATCTGAGGGATCACACCGGAGGCGTCGCACTGACAGCGGTAAATGCTGCCAAAACCGTGGAGAGCATCCGTTGCCTCCTGCAGACGCAGGCCTGCACAGTCAATGAGACCGATAACCGGAGCGCCCATTTTCATGGCCAGCTCATAGATTCTGCAGATCTTCGCTGCATGCATCTCGCCAATCGAGCCGCCCAGAACTGCCGCGTCCTGGCTGTAAACGTACACCAGACGTTCCCCAATGGTGCCGTAGCCTGTGATTACGCCGTCCGTCGGCTCTGCCGCCGCATCCATATTGAAATCGGTGCTTCTGGCTGTGACGTACCCGCCGATCTCCAGGAAGCTGCCTTCATCCAACAGGCCGGCAATGCGTTTTCTTGCCACACTTGTTGCTGCTTTTGTCATATTCTCTTCCTCCAATTTTTTACTGGATAATATGGTGTTGAAAAAAAACCGATTTTCCTGTCTATCATAGCTCGAATCCTGGCAAAATGCAAGGAGAATTTTTGGTTTCTAACGGTTCTTTAACGAAGAGACTTGAGGGGAGTTATCGGGGGAGAAGTTGGAAGCGGTGCAGGAGGGTTTCGTATTCGGCGCGGATTTGGCTGTAGTTGTCCCGCAGGGGAATACAGGCAGCGTCTGCCTGCGCCATGATTTCGTCAAAATTTTTTTCCAGGGCGGCTGTGATGGCAGAATCCAGTTCTCCCTTTTGGCACATTTCCCAGAGGATGGAAAGACAGCGTTCTTTGGAGAAAGGTTCTTTATAGCTGCGGCTCATGCACAGGGCGCTGGCGATATCGGCTATTGCCAGCAGCCGTTCCGGCAGAGTTAGATCTTCTTTTGCCAGACTTTGCGGATAGCCGGAGCCGTTCAGTTTTTCATGATGCCGCAGGGCAATCCTGGCGATCGTTTCGTCTATGCAGCCGTCCAGGATCTGGCCGCTTAAAACGACGTGATGCCGCATAATCTCCATTTCCTGCGGGGACAGTCTTCCGGGGCTTTCCAGGATCGAGACGGGAGTCCCGATTTTTCCCAGGTCGTGCAGCATGGCTCCGTAATGAATCTGCTCACAGATTTCTTCGGAAAAATCCATCCGTCTGGCGAGGTGCTGTCCGATTTCCATAACGCCTATGGTGTGTGTGACCGTATCCCGGCTGCGGAAATCTATGGCATGAATGAGCATCGCCAGGTAGGCGTTTGCTTCGGTATCGTCAAAGAGGCAGCAGTTCAGCGCGTTTTCCAGACAGGAGAGATCGTCCAGTTTGGAGTATGTGCCTGTTTTTTGGCATTTTTGCCAGGCGTCGATGGATTCCGATGAAAAGACGATGTCCCTTTTTCGGCAGAAGTGTTTTTCGAGTTCGGCTTCCGGCTGTCTTACTTCGTCATGCCAGACCACCACACGGTCTGCTGTGTGGAGCATCTGGGCATAATACCGGACTGTTTCGGGCAGGTCTGCAGTGATATGACAGTCTGCGTGATGGTACAGGATGACTTCGGCCCATTCTTTCAGGGGAGTAAATTCTCTTATAAACAGATAGCCGTAGATAGAATGCTGCCATATATTTCCGACCTCAAATTGCACCAGGTCATCGATTTCTTCCTTGCGGTAAGCCCCTATGTCGTGAAGAAGCGCCAGGATGGCCATATTTTTTTGAATACGGGCATCCCGGCAGCCGTCTGCTTTCAGCATGTCTTTCAGGACAAGCATTACTTTTACGCCGTGATCGGTCAGTCTTTCATCAATCAGATTCAGTCCGCGGCGTAAAACAGTTATTAATTTGTCGCTATGTATAATTTCCATTTTATTACCTCTGCTGGCAGCCTTTCTTTTGCATTCTTTCTCGTTCCTATTATACACAGTCTTCTTTGAAATTACAAGAAGCAGAACTTTCGGCGGATGGTCTTTTTCCCTGCAGAAACAACGGTGCATCCAGGGGCGCGCTTCCGGCTTTGATTTGGTTATTGCATTTGGTCCTTTGCGAAGGTTAAATTCCATAGATACCGCAGATACCATTCAAAATCGCGCTCGGCGACATCTCGAATGGTTAAAAGGTTGTAGCTTTTCAGAGGTTCTCCGTTTAGCGTGTAGGTTATCGTTCCGGCGACGGTTCCGGCGGGGACAGGTGCGGTGAGGCTCTCAGCCGTTTCCACGGTCATAAGCACCTGTTCATCTTCTCGGAGGAGAAGGGACAGGGAGGGCGTTTCGCTGCCGTAGTCAGGTTTCAGGGCGATGAAGGCTTCGCCGTCGGGGCTGTTGTCCCAGGGAACGCCGTCAAGAACAGGGATTTCCGTCAGGGAGGGTTCTTGCCATACGTCCCGGTATTCGTAATTTTCCAGGCCGTAGCTGACCAATTTACGCATATCAGACCATTTATAGCTTCGGTTGTTTGGCCAGCCGCAGGCCAGCAGGGAGACAATGTAGAGTTCTCCGTCTTGCTGCACGGCGCCGACGTAACAATAACCGGCATTTCCCGTGAATCCGGTTTTTCCGGTGAGGGCACCGTCCATCATATTTAAAAAGGCATTGTGGTTGTAGCAGCCGAAGCTGCGCTTGCCGTCGCCGTCGGAAAACTGATGGGAGTCGGCCTGGGTGATCGTCAAAAATTCCTGGCTTCTGGGCGATTCTTTGATGCAGTAGCGCAGAATTTTTGCCAGGTCCGCCGCTGTGGTGGAGTGGATCCTCTCTTGGGAATCCCCGTCGCTTCCCTGGCACATGGCGGTGGCGTCGAGCCCGTTGGGGGTGACAAAGAAGGTGTCGTAAGCTCCGATGTCTCTGGCTTTCTGGTTCATCATTTCGGCAAAACCTTCTACGGAGCCGCCGATGCCCTCTGCGATGACCACGGCGCTATCGTTATGGCTTTCCAGCATCAAAGAGTACAGCAGATCTTCCAGGCGGTAGCGCTCTCCGGCCTGTACGCCTAAATGTACTTTCGGCATGGAGGCCGCGTAGGAGGATACCGGCAGCATATCGTCAAAGTTTCCGTTTTCCAAAGCCAGGATACATGTCATGATTTTGGTTGTGCTGGCCATGGGCATTTGATTATAGCCGTCTTTTTCGTAGAGGATACGGCCGCTGTCGCCGTCCATCAAAACGGCGCTTTTGGCATACAACTCCAAGGAAGGAACCGGCGATTGTTCAGCGGCGGTTTGGCGGATCGGCTCTAAGTCTTGTTTGCTTGGCGGGCCGGCGATGGCAGAGCCGGCGGCCCAGAACCATGCAAACAGGCAGATCAGAATGGCTGCTGCTTTCTGTCTGCCTGGCTGGTATCCGGCGTTTCTGCGACGGATTCTTCTTTTCTCTTGATTCTTGTTTTGCTTCATGCGTCTTTATCCTGTCCGCGGTTGTTTCTACATATCTATGAAACACGGACGATTAAAAGAACTGGTTGTGTGAATCCATCTGTTTTATGATGGCCTCCAGCAGAAAGCGGACGGTCTCGGTTGCCTGCTTCAGAGACAGCGGCGCGTTTTCTACCCCTTTCTGTTCTTTTATGTATGGGATGTGGATGAAATCTCCCCACAAAGGAGGCGTCGCCTCGTTGGACGGCGTGTAAGCGATTCGGTTCATCAGGGAATAAAACACGCAGTTGCACACATAGGTTCCGGCAGAATTGGAGAGCGCGGCCGGATATCCGGCTTCCCTTGCGGCCTGCACAACGGATTTAACCGGAACGTTGGTAAAGTAAGCGGCCGGTCCCTCCAAAAAAATGGGGACTTCGTCCGGCATCCAGCCGGCATTGTCCGGAATTTTGGCATCCATCAGATTGACTGCCGTGCGCTCCGGCGTGATCTCGCTGCGGCCGGCTGCCTGTCCGAGACACAGAACCAGGTCCGGGCGGATTTCGTCCATGTAGGAAAGAAGCGCTTCTCTTGCGGCGACAAATTCGACGGGGAGAATTCGTTTGAGGACGCGATAACCGGGACCGCTGTCCAAAAGATGTTCGCAGACCAGCGCCGCGGCGTTTTCCGTGTCTTGTCCAAATGGCTCAAAGGCTGTGATTAATACCGTTCTCATAATTCATTTATGGGCGTATCTGCCCGTCTCCATAGATGATATATTTTGTGGAGGTCAGTTCGCGCAGGCCCATGGGACCTCTCGCGTGAAGTTTCTGGGTGCTGATGCCGATCTCGGCGCCGAATCCGAACTCGCCGCCGTCGGTAAAGCGGGTGGAAGCATTGACATATACCGCCGCCGCGTCGATCTCTTCCAGAAAGCGGTTTGCATTGGCATAATCGCTGGTTAGGATCGCTTCGGAATGCCCTGTATTATAGCGGTTGATATGGGCGATGGCCTCGCTGATATCCCGCACGGTTTTTATGGACAGAATATAATCCAGATACTCGCGGCCCCAGTCCTCTTCTGCGGCCTCCCTAATGGTATTCAGGACGGCTCTGGCCTGTTTATCGCCCCGCAGCTCCACATTTTTTTCAGCCAGCCTTGCCGCCAGCATCGGGAGAAACGATTCGGCTATCGCCTCATGAACGACCAAGGATTCGCAGGCGTTGCAGACGCCGATGCGCTGTGTTTTGGCATTGTAGACAATCTCAACTGCCATGGCCAGGTCAGCCGATTCATCCACATAGATATGGCAGTTTCCGGTTCCGGTTTCAATGACGGGAACCGTGCTTTCCTGTACCACCGTACGAATCAGGCTGGCGCCGCCTCTTGGGATCAGCACATCCACATATTCGTTCATCTTCATAAAACGGGTGGTCTGCGACCGGTCGCCGGTAAGAAGGCAGACAGCCTCCGGCGGCAGATTTTCTTCTGCCAGCGCGCTTCGCAGCACAGAGACGATGGCGGCGTTGGAATGTGCCGCGTCGCTGCCCCCCTTTAGAATCACGGCGTTTCCCGCCTTAAAACACAGGCCGAATGCGTCTGCGGTCACATTGGGGCGTGCCTCGTAGATGATTCCCACAACGCCGAGCGGGACCCGCTTCTGACCAATGAGAAGGCCGTTTGGCCGCCGTTTCATGCCGGTTACTTCTCCTACCGGATCGTCCAGCGCCGCCACATCCCGCAGTCCCTGGGACATGGAGCGAATGCGTTCTCTGGTCAGCGTCAAGCGGTCCAGAAGGCCCTGGGACATCCCTTTTTCCAGCGCCGCCATTCTGTCCTTTTCGTTGGCGGACAGAAGCTGTTCCTCGGATTCGTCCAGGCGGTCCGCCGCCCTATTAAGCGCCGCGTCCTTGCGTCCTCTGCTTAGCGTACGCAGAACAGCCTCCGCTTTTTTGGCCTGCTGGCCTATCCGTTCCAGATCTTCCATTATTTTTCTGAGCCTCCTCTCCTTCAGCATTCTCCGCGTTGCAGATAGAACCCCAGATCAAAGGATTCGTCTCTGCGCGCTGTAAACAAAGTTCCCTTTTGCTCGCCTTCTAACAGTTCATGCAGAATCTTTACATCGGCCCCGTTGGCGATAATCATATCGGCTCCGCAGGCTGTGGCAATCTGGGCACAGGACAGTTTTGTCGCCATACCTCCGGTACCTACCGATGTAACGGCGCCTTTTCCCAGGCACATCATCTCCTCGGTTAAATATTCTACCGTATCAATCAGGCGGGCGTCTGGATTGAGGTGCGGATCGTCGGTATACAATCCGTCGATGTCCGACAAAAGAATCAGCAGATCGGCTTGAATCATTGCCGCCACAACAGCCGATAAAGTATCGTTATCTCCGAATTGCTGCAGTTTTTCCAGCTCGTATGTCGATATGGTATCATTTTCATTGACAATAGGAACAACGCCGAGCTTTAGAAGCCGTTCAAAGGTATTTTGAGCGTTCTTTCGATTGACGGCGTGCAGCATGGTATTCTTCGTCATCAGAATCTGAGAGGCCACGCAGTTATATTCGGCAAACAGCTTTTGGTAGATCATCATCAGGCGGGCCTGCCCCACCGAGGCGCAGGCCTGCTTCAGAGAAATATCTTCCGGCCGTCCGCAAATCCCCAGCGTCCTGGCGCCCACGGCAATCGCGCCGGAGCTTACCAGCACGACCTGAATGCCCCGGTTGCGAAAGTCGCAAAGTTCCCGAACCAGCTTCTCCAATTTGATCAGATCGACTTCTCCGGTTTTATGTGTCAGGGAAGAGCTGCCGATTTTTACTACAATCCGTTTTTTTTCTTTCAGTCTGTCCCGGCTCATATCACTACTTGCCGCAGCAATGCTTATACTTTTTGCCGGAGCCGCAGGGACAGGGTTCATTGCGGCCGATTTTCTTGCCCTTGACTACCGTGGTGGAGCTCTTCTGCTGACGGTACAGCTCCTTGCGGCGCTCCGCAGACAGCAGACGCTCCCACTGAGGCAGCTCATACAGCCACTGAGCCTTGGCCGCCACCATATTGTAGTACAGCTTCTCCGGATCAAAGTTCAGGGAAACCATGGTATCTTCCTCCATGGTTTCAATAGGATTCGGCGTTTTCAGACTGTCGTTGATGCCGTCCAGATATCCCACCATGATCGAAAGTTCCACGTCGAATTTTTCCGCCAGCTCCTTCACCGTGCCGCTGACGGGTTCGTCGCCTTCCAGAATCTGCTCATAGATTCCCTTCTCTTTGTTAAAATATTCTACCCAGAATGCCTGTTCGCTCTTTTCGTCTCTCTCGGTCTCGTAGGCCGCCTCTCTCCAGTTTTCCAGTAATGTCATGATCTTTCCTCTTTCTGATCTGTTTTTACAGACACGGGTCTGCGATAAACAGTATAAACGATTGCGGAAAGATTTGCAATACTTACTCCAGATTCGCTCTCTTTTCTAAGATCCAGGAGCCTAAGAAGAAGTACACGCCGATCTGGATCACATTGTAAATCAGCTCATACCAGCTTCCCCCTGTCGGAAATACCGTCGCCATCGTCATATATATCCCAAACACCAACCGGCCGATTGTGACCAGCAAATCCAAAACGATCATCAATCCCAGAAACGTGCCGATGCTGCCCCAGATCTTATGTTTCTGAAACAACTGCCCAACACAGATCGAGAAATAAATCATCAGCAGCCCGCGAACCGCACCGACCGCCGCGTTCAGATAGAAGGATATTCCAAAGAAATCTGTAATCTCAGACAACAGGCGGCGGAGCAGATAGCCGAATTCCGTCCAAAACTTTCCCTCCCCGATGATGGAGATCATGAGAAAAACACCGCCGGTTAATACCAGCATGGTCAAAAATTCAAAGATAAGGCCGCTGATTAACTTGGACAGCATATGGGCCTTCGTGGATACCGGAAGCGTCAGCGACAGATATCCCTGGTCGCCGGCTAGGTTGGAATAAAAACGATGGATAATCAGCACATACGTCAAGATCACAAGGCCAATAATACAGAAGACCCACAAAAGCATCAGCGAGAAGGTGGCAAAGGTTCGTATCATATCCGGAATCTGTCCGCTGCTGTTATATACATTGGCTTGGTATTCCGCATAGATCATACTTTTCAGATGCAGGCTGAAGCCCATCGTCAGCACAATATAAATGCCATAGCACACCAGCAGATATAGATAGCTGGCCTTAAAATCATATTTCAACAATTTTCTCAGCATTTGAATACCTCCCGAAACAGTGCGTCTACCGATTTTCCGTTTTCCTCACGAATCGCATCCACAGGCGCATGCAGCACCACTTCGCCGTAGCGCAGGAACACTACTTCATCCAGGATAGACTCTACATCTGCAATCAGATGCGTGGAAATCAGCACCGTGGCATTTTCATTGTAATTGGTTATGATGGTATTTAAAATGTAGTCTCTGGCCGCCGGATCTACGCCTCCGATGGGTTCATCCAGAATATAGAGGCCGGCGTTGCGGCTCATGACCAGAATCAACTGCACTTTTTCCTTGGTTCCCTTGGACAGCGTCTTCAGCTTTGCAGACGGATCGATTTGAAGATTGCTTAACATCTCGTACGCCCGCTCTTCCTGAAAATCCTCATAAAAATCTTTGAAGAAAACAATGATTTCCTGGACGGTCATCCCCATATTCAGATACGTCCGCTCCGGCAGATAGGATACGATTTTTCTGCTCGCAATCCCCACCGGACTGCCGTCCACCAAAAGCTCTCCCTCATTTGTGGAGAGCAATCCGTTCGCCAGCTTAATCAGGGTAGTCTTCCCGCTTCCGTTGGGGCCTAAAAGCCCAATGATCCTTCCCCGCTGCAGCTTCAGATTGACATGATTCAAAGCGGGGCGGCTCCCCTTTCCGTAACTTTTGCTCAAGTCTCTGCACTCTAAAATCGGCGTCATACTTCTCCCTCCTCTGCCTGCTTATTTTGGTTTTCGTCCTTGGCCTCCCCGGATAAAATCGCCTGACATGCTTCCTCATCCTGCCGGATCAGCGCTGATATCTCCTCTCTGGTATAGCCTAATTCCTGCATTGCCGTTATGAAAGCTTCAACTTTCTCCAAAGCAATCTCCAGACGGCTGCTCCGGATCTGTTTTTCATTCTCCGTCACAAACCGGCCGGATGTCCTCTGCGCATAAATCAGTCCGGTTCGCTCCAACTCGGCCAATGCTTTCTGCATGGTATTGGGGTTTACCGCCGCTTCCTGCGCCAGTTCCCTGACCGAAGGCAGTTTCTCTCCCGGCCTATATACCCCGCAGACGATACGCAGCCGAATCTGTTCCAGAAGCTGCACATAAATCGGCCGACTGCCATCGAATATCCACCCCATATCCGCTCTCCTTTCCTGTCTGACTGGTATTTTGCTGCAAATGACGATGCAGCGTTGGTTCTTTTTCTGCTATGCGTTCATTGTCTTATTGTAATATTGTACTGTTTATATAATACAATTGTTCTTTTCAGATGTCAAGAAGTTTTTTCAATCCAGCGCTATCTTTTTTGTATGTTTTTTCTTTGATCTGGTAAAATCTGTGCTCCTGTGCCATGTTGGAAATCTGGAGAATGAAAAAGAATATTACTGTGCTTATTAAATCATTTAAAAGACTGATGCGAACAGACAGGGGGAAATCAAAAAGACTCCCGTAAGCAGCTTGGATCAACAACCACGCCGTTGAATCGAGCGACTGCTCAATGAAGGTCGCTTGATTTTTGGGGACGGATGGAATATATTCAGAATCTTCTTTCAAAGATAATACAGGGAGCATCTCACGGACACCCCCTGTACAACCCTACCACTTTATTATATTAATTATATTTCTAAAAGCCCCTTTTTCATCCGCTCAATCCCATCCGCAAGCTTTGTCCGCGGACATCCCAGATTCATGCGCAGATAACCAGGACCGCCGTATGTTTTGCCCGGCATGATTCCCACTTTGCCGGTGGCAATCAGCGCTTTTTGTATTTCTTCGTCGGAAGCGTTTACCCGGCGCACGTCGATCCAGGCCAGATAGGTGGCCTCCGGGATGGTAAAGCGTACCCCCAGATCGCTCATTTCCCCGTCGATTCGTTCTTTGAGATAACGCATGTTGCCGAGGACATATTTCGAGAGCTGAGCGGCGTAATCCATGCACTGATTGTAGCCAGCAATCGCGGCGTACATTCCCGGCAGACTCACGGAATTCAGAAAATCCTGGTTCCGCAGCCGCGATACAAACGCTTCCCGTATGCTCTTTTCAGGCAATAACCCATAGGAACCGCCCAAGCCCGGCGTATTAAACGTTTTGCTGGGAGAGCTGACAACATACACCGGATATTTTTCCTGATAGGACGCCGCTGTGATATGGCGGTTCTCCCCCAAAATGACATCGGCGTGAATCTCGTCGGAAATCACCGGCAAACCATACCGGCTGCAGATTTCCATCATACGATCCATCTCTTCCTTCGTCCAAACCCGGCCTGTAGGGTTATGCGGCGAACACAGCAAAAAGATCTGGCTCTCCGCCGCTTTCTTTTCAAAATCTTCAAAGTCTATCTCATAGTGACCATCCTGATCAACCAGTTCACAGGCGATCAGACGACGGTCATTTTCCTGAACCACTCTAAAAAATGCGTCGTACATGGGCTGCATCACCAGAACGGAATCGCCTGCCTGACTCAGCAGGCGAAGAAGCACGGCGATGGAGTACAAGACGGACGGACTGTAAACCACCCAGTCCTGCGAGATTTCCACACCATGACAATCCCGGAAATATCCGGCGATGGCTCCCTTATAGGTTTCATGATTCCAGCGGCTGTAGCCATAAATGCCATGACTCACCATCTCATGAAGCTTTTCCCGGATCGGTCCGGGCGCCTGAAAATCCGTGTCGGAAATTGAGAAAGGAAGCAGATCCTTTTCTCCGAAACGATCCTCAATGTAGTCCCACTGGGTACAGAATGTCCCCCTTCGGTTGATCACCGCATCAAAATCATATCCCATCTCCACTCCTCCTGTCCTAAAAAAGCGCTTTGTCTCGTACAGTCTGATCCAAAGAGGTCAAGAGCCGGCATAACAGCGCGATCCCGTCCTCCATATCCTGCCAGCAGCCGATGGAATACGGCGAATGGCCGTAACGCAGAGGGATTCCTAACACGATGGTTGGACAGCCGTTTCCACTGGTATGGATCACACCGCCGTCCGTGCCGCCGCCGGCCAGCATATCGTCCTGCAGAGAAAGTCCCAGATCTTTTGCGGCCAGACGCACCTGCCGCACCAATTCCCGGTTGGCTACCATGGTCTTGTCATAGTGCTCCAGCATGATTCCTCTGCCGATCTGGCGCATGTTGGTATGATTGCGTACCCATTCGTTGCTGTGGCAGGCCACATCCAGCACAATGCAGAGATCCGGCTGTACCATATGCGCCGCTGTCCGCCCGCCTCTGGTTCCCACTTCCTCCGAGCTGGTCGCCGCATAGCAGATCCGGTTTGGATGCGCCTGACTCGCCATCCGCTTCATGGCTTCCGCCATCACATAACATCCGGCCCGGTCGTCCAGTGCCTTTGCCGCCAGACGGCCGCCGGGATATTCCCGAAAGGAAGAGGCGAACGTGATCATATCTCCTGCCTGTACTCCCATCTCTTGAACCTGTTCTCTGCTGTCCTGCCCCAGATCCACATACAGATTTTTTACCTCTTTAGCCTCGGCGTCGTACTCTCCGTTCAGAATACCAAAATATTCCCTTCCGTCCTCCACAGTGACAACGACTTCCTGCATCAGCCGGGAAAATACCCGCACGCTTCCTACCGGCATGACCGTCAAAAGGCCCGATTCCGATATGGCCCGCACCATAAATCCGACTTCATCCATATGAGCCGCCACCATCACAGTAGGCCCCTGGCCCTCCTGGGTAAAAATCAGACTGCCAAGACCGTCGCTCCAAAGCGCATCGCAGAAGGGACTGCCGTACTCCCTGAGAATCCGGCGCACCTGCCCCTCATTTGCGGCAATGGCATTCGCCTGGCATAGCTGTTCCAGCAATTCTCTGTTCATTTTCTTTTGCTCCCCCGATCTTAGTTCAGACTACAGCCAATTCTTTTGAGGCGTGAGTCAGCACCTCGCACCCGTTTTCTGTCACCAGGATATCGTCCTCTATACGGATTCCGCCGATTCCCTCCAGATAGATGCCCGGCTCTACGGTCAGCACCATTCCCGGCTCCAGTATGGTATCGTCCTTCGGCCCGAATCGCGGGTCTTCATGACACGCGATTCCCATGCTGTGTCCCAGATTATGGCTGAAATTTTCACCGTATCCGGCAGATGTGATCACTTCCCTGGCAATCTGGTCGATCTCCTGACAGCGGCGGCCGGGGCGGATGGAATCGATCGCTTTTTGCTGTGCTTTCAGCACAATCCCGTACACGGCTGCCAGAGGTTCTCTGGCCTCTCCCACCGCAAAACTGCGTGTGATATCGGAACAATATTCTCCCACCCGCGCACCAAAATCCATCGTGACAAAATCTCCCTGACAGATGATTCTCTCTCCGGCTTTGGCATGGGGCATCGCCCCGTTCTCCCCGCTGGCGACAATGATATCAAACGATTCCTTCTGCGCGCCCAAGGATTTCATATAGTGCAGCAGTTCATTTTCCACCTGCTTTTCCGTCATGCCGGCTTGAATCCAACCAAGGATATGTTCATAGCCCTGATCGGCAATCCGGCAGGCGCGCCGGATACAGGAAAGTTCCTCGCAAGTCTTAACCGAGCGCAGATGCGGCAGGGAAAGCGGCACCCATTCGGCCGGAATATCCCTCTGCCATTTTTCCCAGACACCGACGGTCACTTCATCTTTTTCAAATCCTATCCGCCCGATTGCCTCCTCCTGCAGAATCCGGCGGATATGACCGGCAGCCGTACAGTCCGCATCGATCAATAATACGGTTCCCTCCGTCATTCTCTTTTTCTGCGCCAGATAATATCGTCCGTCAACGATGGCGTAGATGTCCTTTTCGGTCAGCAGAATATAGCCGCTGCCGCTGTACAGTCCCGCCAGATAAAATTTATTTTCCCGCGAAGTAAACAGCAGGGCGGACAAACCGTCCGCCCTCATCTGCTTTCTCGCCCGTTCCATGCGGTTCATATCCGGGCCTCTCAGTCATTGGAATCTACGGTCAGCTTACCCTTATTGATCATATTGTTGCGGATAAAGATTACCAGCAGCGCTGTGATCATAGAGCCGATCAGAATTCCGATGATGTAGGACAGAATATTTTCGCACAGAGGCCACGCCCATACGGCGGATTCCGGGAACCACTGCACCGCGCCCAGAGCCGTGGCGGAAATGGCGCCGCAGATCGCTCCGATCATGTAGCAGGGCAGGATGACCTTGGGCATCTCCAGAAGGAACGGGATTGCGCCCTCAGAAATTCCCATAAAGGCCAGGAAGATCGCCGTCTTTCCCTGTGTATAGAACTGCTTGTCAAACACATGGCGCTTCACGATCAGCTTATCCAGAACCGTCGCCAGACCTAAGCCGATGGAAGGAACCACGATCGCCACCACGCGGGCGGTAATCGGCAGAACGCGGTCGGTAGCAAAGCCCAGAGCTACAAATCCGGCAGCCTTATTGATCGGTCCGCCTAAATCTACAGCCGTCGCGGCAGCCAGAGCAACCGTGTATCCATAAGAACCGACAGAACCGGCGGCAGCCAGCGCGCTCTTGATCAGCTCGTTCAAAAGGCCGCCCAAAGGCGTTACGATAAACTGCATGGACAGCATGACGCCGATGGCTGCCAGCATGGGAATTAAGAAGGTAGATTTGAACGCCAGCATATTGTGGCTGACTTGGATCTTCTTATTCAGCCATTTTACAAAATATCCAGCTGCGATGGCAATCAGAATCGCGCCCAAAAAGGAAGACGCCACCGGCTTGGAGGCCGTCCATACGCCCTCGGTCAGATTCAGCACCGAAGAAGGAGTGGTAGCCATCAAACCGCCGATAAAACCGGCCGGAAACGCCAGCTTGCCGCCGATGGAATTTGCCATGAAAGCGGCAAACATCGGGATGGCAAAGCCAAACAGCGTGCCGCCGAAATCCAGACAAAGCTGTGCAAACTGCAAAAGCCCAATGGAAAAACCGCTGTAATTGCCGCTGTTCATGGCGTCCACAATTCCCATGGAAGGGTCTACGCCCAGAATTACATAGGGAATCAACTGGGAGAACGCCAGAATCAGTCCGCCCATGATCAGGAAAGGAATCATATTGCTGATACCGGTCATGATATGGCGCGAGAGAACATCCCAAATCCCCTTCTTCTCCTGCACTTCCGGTTTCTTTTCTGCCGCGGGCTTTGTGCCTTCGTTTGTATTGTTTGCGTTTTTGTTCGCAGGCGCTCCTGTCAGAGCCCCTCTTTTGGTAATAGCCATTTCGTTATCCCCTCTCTCCTTTTTTCTTATTCTGACGCGATCATTTCTTCGATCTCACGGATAATGCCAGATGCGTTCTTGATGGCATCCTGAAGACCGATCTCATAAATCTCGTAATTGTCGAACCGCTCGTTATTCTGCGGCTCGATCGCCACGGCATGAATGATAATGTCCGCATCCGCGATCTCGGCCGGCGTCAATTCGTTCTGAATGCCGTCCGCGCCCTGGGTCTCCACCTTGACCTCGTATCCCATCTCCTTCGCGGCATCCTCCAAAGCCTGCGCCGCCATAAAGGTATGTGCCAGACCCATGGTGCAGGCACACAGTGCAACTAATTTTTTTTGTGCCATTGTTTTGTTCTCCTTTTCTTTTTGATTTTTTAGTTCATGACTTCGCTCAATATATGGAAGATTTCTTCCTCAGACCCGGAAGCCTTTAAGGATTCCCGGAAATCCTTCTTGATCAGCATGCGCGACAGAGACGCCAGCAGCCGGATATGTTCGTTGTTTCCGTCCTGATTCGGAACAATCAGGGCTATCATTACCTGTACCGGTTTATCATCCATGGATTCCCATTCCACCGGTTCTTTTGTTTTTACCAGAATAACACCGCTTTTCACAACCGCATTGCAGCGGGTATGCGGAATGGCAAAACCGTCCTCCAAGCCGGTCGGTCCCTGCGATTCCCGAAACAAAAAGCCCTCATACGTAACCTCCGAATCATTGCAGAGCCCCAGTTTTACCGCCTTGTCTGCAATAAAACGAAGACAGTCTTCCTTGCTGCTAAAATCCTGTCCAATAAAGACATGTTCCCTCTTCCAAACCTGATTTTCTGCTGTTTCCATTTCCATACCTCCATCTCCTGGTTATATTTTCTTTATAAGCGCCGTTTTCTTTTGAATTTCCAGGCTGACATCCCTGTTAATCCGTCTTAAGCGCCTGCAGAAACGCATCAAAATCTTCTGCCTCGATCATGCGTCCTACGATTTCCCTGGATTTTACCAGTTTATACAGTGTCCGAAACACCGGCGCACAACGGGCATCGGCCTGATTAAAGCAGGCCAGAAAGACAAGCTGCACCATTTCCTTTTCCCATAGAACCGGCCGATCCAAAATTCCCACGGCGATCCCGGAGATAAAATCCCCCTTCTGCAACATATGCGGAACTGCCACCAGATTGCCGATATCCGTCGCGCTGGCCAGCTCCCGATGCACGACCGTCTCCAGCATATCATCATCCAGCCGATGCGTTTTTTTCAGCAGTCCGCTGAGTGCCTCGATGATCTCAAACCGGTCTGCCGCCTGCAGGCGGATAAAGCAGTCTCTCTTTAGAAAGCTGATCAGTTCGTCCCGGATACTGATCTGTTTCCAGATCTTTTCCTTCAGCCGCTCGGCGGCGTGTACCCCCAGCAGATTTTCCTCCACAATCACCGGCGGCGTTTTGGCATCCATCTCCACCGGCACGGCTGAAATGATAAAATCCGCGCCCTTGCGCAGAGCCATGGACAGATAATGTACCGGATAAACGCCGACAATATGAATATCCGTCAGTTCCGTCTGCATCCTTTCCCGGATCATCTGAGACGTTCCCACTCCGTAGTTGCAAAGAATGACCGCTTTCTTTTTGGCTCCGTCCGGAGGCTGGCAGACGCCCAGATGAACGGTCAGATATCCGATCTCGTCTTCGTTGATCTGCACACCAAAATGTTCCTCCACCCGCCTGGCCAGAAAGATAGCATAGTTCATCTCCACCGGGTAATCGCTCTTAATCTGCTCGATGACCGGATTGGGAAAGGTCTGCCGCAGATGAGCCCGCTGCATCAGCATTTTTAAGTGAACACTCAAAGCTCTTGCCGCGTTTTCATCCTGTCCATACGGCGTGCCGGTAAATTCTGACATTTCTTTCATAAAATTCTTGACGAATACATGGATCTCCTGATCGACTTTCATCTCAGCCAGATCAAAGTCATATCCGATAAAACCAGAATAGGTCAGAACATACAGATACTCTTCTTCCGGAAAGCGGACGTCCAGCGCCTCTCCCAACTCCTCCATAATCCCACGCACAATCCGATAGTGATGAAGGCTGGAGGAAGCCGGTATCGGAATCCTCCCGATTCCCTGTCCTGCACGGCATCGGGACAGCGAAATGGTCATGCGGACCAGAAGATAATTTAAATCCAGATCCGCCACCACCAGTCCATTCTGCTCCAGGTAGGCAAAGGCAACCCTGTCAATGACAGCAAATTCCTCCTGGTTCAGATTGGGTATACCGACGTTAAGCAGCCTCGCATGCCGGTATTCAAAGCCGATATCGGCAAGGAGCGTCCGCTTGTCTTTTTCACTTCCTTCGATAAACAATCCATAGTAGGGCCGACCGCTCAGAGCCAGATCATAATTTTGCAGAACCTCCCGCACTGTCACCGTCATTTTATTCAGGGCTGAGACACTCATATACAACAGTTCGCTGAGCTGTTCAATGGTTACACTGTCACGATAGAGAAGTGTCAAGATAATCTGGTTTACCCGCCAAGCGCTATCCTCCGGCTGGCCGCCGGCCAGCAGAGCTCTCAATTCTTCCGTATTGCCTTCCAGACAGTATCCCTGTCCTCGTTTTAATGCAACTTGCAGTCCGTATTCCTGCAGGTTATCATTGATCGTATTCACATAGCGAACCACTGTCCGCGCCGAAGTATCCAACCGCTTTGCCAGTTCCTCTGCCGTAAACAGACTGCCGGGCCGGAGCAAATACTTCAGAAGCTGCTGCTGCTTCTGCGTCAATGTGCTTATCATGATCCCCTCCATCTTTCTGACATTATTATGCTCCTTTCTGCCGGTAACTTCATTACATTTTCTGTCAGATTTACATGACAAAATAAAAAAAACCTACAGGCAACAGCAAATCTGTCCAAAACCTGCAGGTTTTTTACCATTATGATCCGTCATTTCTCCAAATAGAAGGGAACCTTTCCGGTCCATTCCCGCGCTGTCCGCGATGCGGTTTTCACGAAAGGTTCATCCGTTTTTCTCTCGCATATTTTGAATTCTCCCCTCAACAAATATCATATCCCGCGCCCTTTTCTCATATGCTGACAGTAACATGCTAAAAGGACATTTTTCTCATGAAAATAAAAAAACTGGAAACCACCGCAGACAGCCGCGGGCTTTTGCAGGTCAATGTCGTCTCTTCCGCCAACCATTTTCCCATTGATCACGCCACGGTATCCATCGCGGAAACCGACGAGCCGGACCAGACCCTGGAAGAAGTGGACACCAACGCTTCCGGACAGACACCAGAAGTTTCTCTTCCTGCACCGCCGTTAGAATACAGTATGGAAGCAGGGGAACCCCGCCCCTATCAGGAATATACTCTGAAAATTACAGCGCCCGGCTTTGAACCGGTGCTGATCACCGGCTCCGAGGTTCTGCCCGGCGTGCTGGCTCTGCAGCCGGTACAAATGCGGCCTCTGGATATGGGCCCCTCCCCCAGCGACGATATTCTGATTCCAGATCACACGCTCTACGGCGATTATCCTCCCAAGATTGCGGAGCCGGAAATCAAACCGGTCGGTGAGAGCGGAGAAATCGTTTTGAGCCGCGTTGTCGTGCCGGAAACCATCATCGTCCATGACGGGGTTCCTGGTAATACTTCCGCCGCAAATTACTATGTCCCGTATAAAGACTATATCAAAAATGTCGCCTCCAGCGAAATCTATGCGACCTGGCCGCAGTCTACCATCACCGCCAACGTGCTGGCTATCCTTTCGTTTACCATGAATCGAATCTACACGGAATTTTACCGCAACCGCGGATACAATTTTACCATCACGTCCTCCACCGCCTACGATCATAAATGGATCTACGGCCGCAATATCTACGAGGATATCTCTCAGATTGTGGACGATATCTTTACCAGCTATCTGTCCCGGCCCGATGTCAAACAGCCGATTTTGACGCAGTACTGCGACGGCAAACGGGTGAGCTGTCCCAACTGGCTCTCCCAGTGGGGCTCCAAATCCCTGGGGGATCAGGGCTATTCCCCCATCGAAATACTGCGCTATTACTACGGCGACAATATGTATATCAATACCGCTGAAATCATTTCCGGAATCCCCTCCTCCTGGCCCGGAGAAAATCTTCAGCGAGGCTCCCGAGGCGACAAGGTACGTCAGATGCAGGAACAGCTAAACGCCATCTCCAGCGTATATACGGCGATCCCCTCTCTGGCTGCCGACGGTATTTTCGGACCGGCCACTGAAGCTTCTGTGCGGGAATTTCAGTCAATCTTCGGCCTGCCGCAAACCGGCATTGTCGATTACCGGACCTGGTATAAGATTTCAGAGATTTATGTGGCGATCACACGAATGGCAGAGCTTAATTAATATAGGATTCTTCTGTAATCGGTATCGGATATCCGCGTCAGGATAGGGCCGAAGGGGAATGCGGTACGCCTTCCTGGCTGGTACGCGCAGAATGACCGCCCTCTTCCTCCAAAGTATTTTCCGGCTGCGCCTTCTCTTTCAGGGAGGCCAGATATTTCTGCTCCTGCAAGGAAAGCCTGGCGGCGGGCAGCAGATCCGGGCGGCGGGTAAACGTGCGCTGGATCGACTGCTCCCGCCGCCATCTTTCGATATTGGCGTGATGCCCCGACAACAGAACATCGGGGACGCGCATTCCCATAAATTCTTCCGGGCGGGTGTACTGCGGATACTCCAAAAGATTATCATAAAAAGATTCCACCTCAGCGGAATGATCGTTATTCAGCACTCCTGGTACAAGGCGGGAGATACAGTCGATCATCACCATGGCCGGCAGTTCGCCTCCCGTCAGCACATAATCACCGACAGAAACGCAGTCCGTCACCTTCTGTTCCAAAACGCGCTCGTCAATGCCTTCGTAATGACCGCAGAGAAAGATCAGTTCGTTTTCTTTTGCCAGTTCCTCCGCCATTTTTTGATTAAAGACACGCCCCTGCGGCGTCATGTACAGTACGCGGGCCCTGCGGCCGATCTCTGCTTCCACCGCCTCGCAGGCCCGATACACAGGTCCCGGCTGCATGACCATCCCGGCGCCTCCGCCGTAAGGATAGTCGTCCACATGGCCATGCTTATTTTCTGAGAAATCCCGGATGTTTACCGTTTTCAGAGAAATCTTTCCCTGGGCCTGAGCCCGTCCCAGGATGCTGGTTCCCAGACCTTGTTCGATCATCTCCGGAAACAGTGTCAGCACATAATATTTCATAGATCCAGAAGTCCCTCCATCAGATGTGCCAGAACCCGCCCCTGTTCCAGATCCACATCCAAAATACATGCGTCAATGACCGGCAGCAGCAGTTCGCCGCCGTCAGGCCGCTTCACCACATAGACGTCGTTGGCTCCGGTCTGCAGCACGTCCGAGAGAACGCCCAGTTTTCTGCCCTCGTCGCTCTCCACGGACAACCCCAACAGATCACCGATATAGTACTCGTTCTCCTGTAGGGGCTGAGCGTTTTCCCGGCTGACCATCAAATCGCAGCCCTTATATTTCTGTATTTCATCCAGACTGTCGATTTCCTTGAATTTCAGGATAGCAAATTGTTTAAAAAATTTTACATTTTCTACGGTCAGAGGTCGTTGCTTATTTTCCGGCGTCACAAGAATCACATCGGTAAGGCTTAAAAAGCGTTCCAGACTGTCGGTTGTGGGATAAATCTTTACTTCCCCGTGAACGCCGTGGGTGGAGGCGACAACGCCTACACGTAAATATGCTTCCATTTGCTGTGCGTCCTTTCTTTGCTATTGAAAAAGAGGCGGCCAATGACCGCCCCACAAAAATCTACTGAATCTCCAGAATCACCTTTTTTTCATCCTTCGACGACGCTGCTTTCACTACGGCTCGGATCGCTTTGGCAATCCGTCCCTGTTTGCCGATAACTTTGCCCATATCTGAAGGAGCCACGTGAAGTTCCAGAATTCTTTCTTTTTCGTTTTCCTTCTCTGTTACCACTACCGCGTCAGGGTCGTCCACCAGGGATTTGGCGATCACTTCCACTAACTCTTTCATGCGATCCACCTCCGCAGATTATTTCTCGATGCCGGCGATCTTTAAAAGCTTAGCAACAGTTTCGGTAGGCTGTGCGCCTGTAGCCAGCCACTTTTTAGCCAGCTCTTCGTCAATCTTGATCACACTGGGATCTTTTGTCGGATCATAGTAGCCGACCTCTTCGATAAATCTGCCATCTCTGGGAGATCTGGAGTCCGCGACTACGATGCGATAGAAAGGAGCCGCTTTCTGGCCCATTCTCTTCAGTCTCATCTTAACTGCCATTGTATTTTCACCTCCTTGGAATTATTCAAAAACTTATGTTAAAAGGGAAAGCCGAAGCCGCCTCTTTTACCTCTGCGACCAGTCATCTGCTTCATCATCTGTTTCATCTGGTCAAACTGTTTTAACAGCCGGTTCACGTCCTGCACCTGAACGCCGGCCCCCTTGGCGATCCGTATCTTTCGGGACGGATTGATGCACTTGGGATTGCTGCGCTCCGCAGGCGTCATAGACAGGATCATCGCCTCCGTTTTTTTCAGGGGTTTCTCGTCTATCTCCTGCCCTTTTAACTGGCGGTTCAGACCAGGAATCATGCCGATAATATCACCAATGCCGCCCATTTTCTTCATCTGCTGCATAGAATCCAGGAAATCGTCGAAGTCGAACTCGTTCTTCTTCATCTTCCGTTCGAGCTGACGGCCTTTCTCCTCATCGAACTCCGCTTCCGCTTTCTCGATCAGTGTCAGGATATCGCCCATTCCCAAAATCCGGCTGGCCATGCGGTCCGGATAAAAAAGCTCCAGATCCGACAGTTTTTCTCCCACGCCGGCATAGAAGATCGGTTTCCCTGTGACATGGCGAATGGACAGCGCCGCGCCGCCTCTGGTGTCGCCGTCCAGCTTGGTCAGAATCACGCCGTCAATCCCCACTTTTTCATGGAACATGCTGGCGGCGTTCACAGCGTCTTGGCCGGTCATGGCATCCACCACCAACACGGTCTGATGCACTTCCACTTCCGACTTGATCGCCTGCAGTTCCGTCATCATCGCCTCGTCGATATGAAGGCGGCCTGCCGTATCCAGGATCACCACGTTATTGCTGTTCTTTGCCGCGTGGGCCAGCGCCTCCTTGGCGATGGTCACAGGACTTTCTTTATCCCCCAGGGAAAAAACCGGTACGCCCTGTTTTTCTCCGTTGATCTTCAACTGGTCAATAGCAGCCGGCCGGTATACGTCACAGGCTGCCAACAGAGGGCGGCGGCCTCTCGACTTCAGCTTGCCGGCCAGCTTGGCTGTGGCTGTGGTCTTACCGGCGCCCTGAAGACCGACCATCATAATCACGGTGATCTCAGAAGCCGGTCTGAGCGTCAGCTCCACCGCCTGACCGCCCATCAGCTTCACCATTTCCTCGTTGACGATCTTGATCACCATCTGTGCGGGAGTCAGGCTGTTCATGACATCCTGTCCCACCGCCCGCTCTTCCACGGACTTAACAAACTGCTTGACCACCTTGAAATTCACATCGGCTTCCAAAAGGGCCATCTTTACTTCCTTCAGCGCAGCCTTTACATCGGCCTCGCTCAGGCGGCCCTTTCCCCGCAGATTTTTGAATATATTCTGAAGTTTATCGGATAAATTCTCAAATGCCATGGGAAAACTCCTCTGTTTTCATCCGTGTTGCAAAAAGCTTCAAAGCCCGGCTAAAATCCCGGCGCAGAGCGCTTCAATCTGTTTCATCCGCTCATCGAGCATCGGCTGCGTCCGGGAAGAATCCGCCAGATCACGGATCTGTTCAATCTGTTCTCTCGTTTTGGAAAATTTTCTCAACAGATGAAGCTTATCTTCATAATCCTCCAAAATCCGGTCGCAGCGCCTCACCAGATCGTGGACGCCCTGACGGCTGATCCCCTCCGCTTCGGCAATCTCGCTGAGAGACAGATCGTGGAACACGGCGTCCTCATAGATTCTCTGCTGGTGGCTGGTCAGCAGTTCGCCGTAGAAATCATATAGCAGTGTCTGCCTGACGATTTTCTCCATTTCCAATCACCGGATACAGCATACACGAAAAGAGGCCGGCTGTCAAGTGTTTTTTCTTTACAAACTTTTGTTTGTGTTATTTCATCTTGTGTTATCTTCGTTAATTTCAATACTGCTTCCTGATCGGGTACTTTTATCATGGTCCGTATTTTTCCGTCTTTCTTCTCAAATTTGTCACAGCATTGTCACAACAATTATGATATTCTGACTGTCTGCGCTACTGCTTCCTGCTCTTTCTTTTAATCCTCTGTCAGATGCGTATAAGTGTCCAATGTCACTGATGTAGAAGCATGTCTGAGGTTCTGACTCACAATCTTCACATCAGCCCCAGCAGAATAGGCAAGGCTTGTGTAAGTATGCCGAATCATGTGCGGACAAAAATTCTCAATTTTTTCTGTATGGTTTTCTTCTGCATCTTTATTGTGCCGCTCCACAATCCTTTTTATCAGTTCCCGGAATCCTGGCTCATCCACACATTCCCGAATGTATTTATGAAAAGAAAGTCGGATATGTGCCCCTGGATATTCCCGGAACCATCCAAATAAGACAATTTTGCAGCAGGGAGAATACTCTTTGTCTATTGAAGCATTTAACAAATCGTGTTCACGATTTTTATTTATATTGTATCTTGTTCACGATTTACAAATATGCTATAATCAAGGTGCAATAGAAGAAATGTAACCATTATTTTAGCCCCCAATTGAAAGGAAGTGATACTATGGCAGGTAGTACAGATTATAAAAATAAATGGCAAGCTGAAAACCGTGAACGAATAAACATGGTTGTTCCAAAAGGTTATAAGGAAAAAATCAAAACCGCAGCCCAAAAAACAGGTGAATCCGTAAACGGCTATATCAAAAAAGCTGTTGATGACCGCATAGCACACGATACAAAGCAAATAGCATCTGATAATGAATAGTGTATGGTGAAGAAGGTGACTTTATTTTCTGGTGCCCCACTGGAACACATAAAAGAAAGAGGGTGTCAAAATATCAAAGGATAAAAAAACAAAATATACGGGCTTTCACTTCTGCACAAGCACACAAGCGTTACGTGAAAGATTTTATTGAATCAAAGTGCGTATGAAAGCTGAAAAGCTCTCAATCATTCAGGAACACGCCGCTAGTATGGGAGAAAGTGCTACTGCTTTTATCAATCGGGCTATTGATAAAACGACGGAACGTGACAACCACAAGCAGGAATGACCCCCCCTGTCGGTACATTCAAAATAACTCCACCAAAACCGAATATAATAACCATGAAAGGAAGTGTATACTATGAGCAATCGTGAATTAGCTAAAAGCCTGATAGACCAAATATCAGATGCCAAACTGCTTTATGTTATTCCTTATCTGCAAGGTGCAGCAGTACCGGAGGAAATGCCAAGCGCGGAAACAATCGCCTCTATTGAGGAATTGGAGAACGGCGGCGGCACTCTCTTTACCGGCAGTACAGAGGCTTTATTTGCTGAATTGATGGAGGAATGACAAATGCTTGATGTTAGATACTCCACAAAGTTCAAGAAAGATTTTAAGTTATGTGTAAAGCGTGGGTATAAAATGCTCCTGCTCCAACAAGCTATTGATACATTGCGTATTCCCGTCCCGCTCCCGGAAAAGAATAAAGACCATAATTTGACTGGGAATTATTTAGGATATAGGGAATGTCACATTGCCCCGGACTGGCTGCTCATATATAAGCAAGTCGGAAATGAATTGAGATTAGACCGAACTGGGACACACGCTGATCTGTTCGGAGTGTAAGCCCCGCAGGGCACTTTTGATAGGCTCCGGCTGTCTGAGGTGCTTTTGCGTACTTTTGGAAAAATATTTCTCGATCAGACAGAGGATACCGCCCAGACTCCCGTCAAAGGAGAAAGGGCGGTTTTGAGACTGTTTCAAAGTTTGTGTAAAGTCGAAAAACTGATATAAGATATGTTGTT
>CAJUHP010000008.1:0-74276 GCA_910586125.1 uncultured Lachnospiraceae bacterium
AAGTAAGGCAGGCGAGAAAAAACAGGGAATGGAGGCATGAATATATGACGTTGCGCATAAGAGATTTAGAAAATTTGGAAGAGGGAAGAGCAGAGGGCATCAAGATTGGTGAAGAAAGGGGCATCTTTAGAAGCCTGGACAATCTTCTACGGAACAACCCGTCGGTTGGCGTAGATACCGGAGCGGCCATGCTGGGATTTGGAACAGCGGAGTTAGCAGAGTACAAGAAAGCCAGAGGGTTAGAGCCGGTCGGAGTTTAAGAGGTCTAGAAGAATATTATGATACGATTAGGGGGCAGTGAAAACTGGAAGTTGAGAAACTCCAGGTTTCACTGCCCCATTTTAAATTATAGAATAGCACAAATAATTGGTAATAAATAGGAAAAAGCAGAAGTACCTTTTAAGCATAACTACTATTTTTTTACAAATAAGTGAGGCTCAAAGGGCTCGATTTTGATACAACTACAGGTACAAAACGGGCCTTTTATAGATAAAATTAGAGTGAATCAGATAAAAATAAGAGTCCTCTTTTCTTAACAACAGCAAATACGAAGTGATACACAAAAAGAAGAAAAGTTGATACATAAGTAATAAAATAGGCGGGATTATACCAGGATAAAACTTGCCCAGATATGCAAAAAGAAGAAAAGAGGAGGTGAATCCTCCCCCCTACTCCATTTGCGACCATTCATTTAATTGCTCTTCGGAATAGCTGACTGCCCATAGGGGAGAGCCGCTGTCACGAGAATGCTTTAATTCAGAAAGAATCTGTTCCAATTCCCATTCCATCATCGTATTTTCATAGCTGTTGCAGTCAGCAATATGAACATTTCCATTTTCCAATATATTGGTTATAATAATAAAATGGCCGCTGTTGGTAAAGGTCCCTTTTCCCATCAAGGCTACCAGCACATGACCGGAACGGAGAAGTTCAGAGGCAGCTTCCAGATCGGCACCAGCCGCACTTTCTACCTGCAGTCCGTAGGCAGAGAGCGATTTCATAACAATAGAATGATAAGAGCCGCTGCTGGCAGCATAACAGCCATTTTCACTGGCCCAGTCAGCGATATCTTTGGGAGTGACGGGAGAGTTTGTAAAAGAATAGATCAGCATGGCAACAGCAGTCGGACCACAGCCGTACTGACGCATCGGATCACGGCCTCCATAGAGATAATCGGCCCATCGAGCGTCTGCCTGATGGTAATAAAGCATGGGACCCATGGCGGAATCCAGCATAACCATATAGCTGGGAGCACTTTCCTCTATCTCCTCGTATTTGCCAATCGCCTCGATATTTCCTTGTTCGGAGGAATACTCTATGTCAGGAATCTGGGAAGTGGCCTGCTGTGTGGGGGCGGAGGAACCGGAGGACGCCGCCGCTTTTTTGGAAGCCGCCAGAGAGTCCGATGGCGTTTCGGCGGGATTTACCGCCGGTGTTTCGCTTGGGATCGCTTTTTTTTCTTCCTGAAAGATACCGGAGGTAAAATCTTGTATGGATTGAGCGATAGATGCTGACTGCAAGGGGAAAAAGTAGCAAAACATACTGATTATAACCGTTGCAGCCGCTGTCACACAGCAAAAAATCAGCAGATAACGAATCAAACGGCTCCCGAAAGATAATTCGGGAGCGTTTGTTTTGAGTTTGGCTTTATTTCCTTTGGGATCGTCATACTCCCAAAATTCTTTTTTCTTCATGATTTTCTTGTATCTCTAGATAATCTATTTTTTTGAAAGTTTTGCCATAACAGCGGAGGGAATCGAGAGAAGAGAAGCCTGTGTACAAACTGCTCCCGCCTTATAAGCTTCCATGGGCATACCGTATACGACACAGGATTCGCGGTCCTGGCCGATGGTATATGCTCCGTTCTTTCGCATCCGCAGAAGACCAGCGGCGCCGTCCGCCCCCATACCGGTCAGGATAACGCCGATGGCTTTATCTCTGGCGATACTGGCAACCGAGTCAAACAAAACATCCACAGAAGGGCAATGTCCGCTTACCTTGTCGCTTCCCATGCAGCTAACAGAGTATCCGCTTCCCATGCGCACCAGACGCATCTGTACACCGCCGGGAGCAAGCAGAGCTAAACCCGGATAGAGACGATCCCCATGTTTGGCTTCCCGGACTTCCATCTGACAGAAGCGGTTCAGGCGTTCTGCATACATGGAAGTAAAGCCGGGGGGCATGTGCTGTGTGATGACAATACCAGGCATCTTAGCCGGAAACTGCCGCATTACAGCAAGAATGGCTTCCGTGCCACCGGTGGAGGCGCCAATCGCCAATACCATATCGTCATTGACAGAAACTCCAGAAGAAGAGAGAACAGGAGGCGGACCGCCTGCCGTGGTGCCGGAAGAACTTGCGCCAAAACTGGAACTGGCGTTTGAAGGGCGGGGGGTCCATCCGCCTGTATTTCCGGAAGTACTCTTTCGCGTGACAGCTCCATCTGCAATGACAAAACCTTCAGCGGTTGGCAGATGGACGCGGGCCTGAGCCGCAATATTGATTTTGCCTACCAGCGTCGATAGAAACATATTCTTTTTAATGTTATTTTCATTATCTGGTTTGCGGACAAAATCCACAGCGCCAGCAGACAGAGCATCAAATACCCGGACATTCAGAGAAGAAACCAGTACCACAGGAAGAGGGTACTTGGGAAGCATTTGTTTTAAAAACTCGAGTCCGGTCATGCCCGGCATCTCGATATCCAAAGTCAGTACATCCGGTTTGTAGAGCGGAATTTTATTCATTGCATCCATTGCATTGATCGCAAAACCAACTACTTCAAAATTGGATTCTTTGGAGAGATTAGATACCAGAAAAGTCCGAAACATCAGGGAATCGTCGACAACCATCACCCTGATTTTTTTCATAAAACATCACCCCCGTGTGTAAAATACTGTCAAACTTTCTGATAAATAGCAGGCATCAGATATTTGTACGGACAAGTAGTCTTTGTCAGTCCTTCGGAATGGCCGATGAAAAGATAGCCTCCCGGTGTCGTCGCATTGAAGAAACGGCGAACCAGCGCGTCCTTAGTCGGTTGATCAAAATAGATCATTACATTTCGGCAGAAAATCAAATCAAATGGCCTGCGAAACTGAATGGGGTCCATCAGATTGAACGTTCGGAAAATAACATTGTTGCGTATCTCCGGTGTAACCGTATAGGAGCCATCCGCTTTTTTTGAAAAATATTTGCGTTTCCATGCGGCGGGAAGCCGAGAGAGGGCTTCCTCCTCATAGGAAGGATTCATAGCGCTGTTGAGTATCCTCTGCGAGATATCTGTCGCCAAAATCCGGGTATCCCAGTTTCCTTTGGCGGCAAAATATTCCCTCAAATACATGGAAATTGTGTAGGGCTCCTCCCCGGAAGAGCAGCCGGCACTCCATATGGAAAGAGAGTGGTCTTTCTGGTGCTTGCGAGCAATCGCCGGCAGGACGGTATTTTCCATAAAGGCAAAATGCTCTTCTTCCCGCAGAAAATAGGTGTAGTTGGTAGTCAGCTTATTCAGCATGGTGATCGTGCCTTCTTTGTCTTTGCCGGAGACTATGTCGTTCACATAGGCGGAAAAGTCCTTGTAGCCGCTGGCGGACAGCGTATTGGACAGACGGCTGACGATCAGTTCTTTTTTCTTGCTTAAATCAATTCCGTAATTTTTCTGTATGTAAACATATAGACGTTGAAAATCGGCATCACTCAAGTTTAACATAAGATAACTCCTTCGATCAATACCGTTTCTCCAGAAGAACATTGCAGTCAAAGGACATAATGACATTGCCGTTTCCGAGATCAATCATGCCGTTTAACAGCTTCTGCTGCCGTTTCACCGGAATCGGACGGACACTCTGCAGATTTACATCCAATACCTGGCAAACGGAATCAACAATAATGCACAGAGGAACACCGTCCAAATCCAAGCGGAGAATGCAGGTTTTGCCCGTGTATTCAGCCGGAGGTTTATCCATGCAGAGGCGGATATCCAGAACAGGAAGAATCTGGCCGCGCAGATTGATCATCCCCTTGACAAAGGACGGAACCATCGGAAGAGGGGTGATCGGATAATCGTTGACAATCTCTACAATATAGTTTGTGCTGAGAAACAGGACCAGGTCATCGACCTGGAAGGAAAGGCATCTCTCAATGGTAGCCGTTTCCTCCTGAACGGGAGCTCCATCCAGATTAAAATCCATTGTACTCGCAGTTTGCTCTGCCATAGCTTCTACCTCCTGTTATTTCTCATCAATGACGGCGCTGTGCAGACCAAACACGTCAAGAATGATACTGATACTGCCATCACCCAGAATCGTACAACCATTGATACCGTAGTTTTTCAGATCAAAAGAGTTCAGATAGGTAGGGAACGGCTTGACAACTACCTGCTGTTCACCGATCAGTTGATCGACAAAAATGCAGTAGGAGTGGTCGTTGGCTTCCACCCACATCAGAATGCCTTCGTCCAGATTGGTGATATCGGTCTCCAGAGAGAAGAAGCGGTGCAGGCGGATAATCGGATAGAAAGCGCCCATCAGTTCCATCATCTCATTGCCGTAATCATCATAAATAACCTGATCGGACGTAACCTTAAGCGACTGGCGGATATTGGCAATCGGAATGGTAAAGATTGATTTGCCTACCGTTACCTTCATACCGTCCATAATCGCCAGAGTCAGCGGAATCCGCATGGTAACGGTGGTACCAGCGCCGAGTTCGCTGTCTATGGAGAACGTTCCGCCCACGGACTCGATATTCTTTTTTACCACGTCCATGCCGACGCCTCTGCCGGAATACTCTGTGACGGCCTTATTGGTGGAGAAGCCGGGCAGCATGATCAGATTCAATGCTTCCTTCTTCGTATATTCGCTGGCCGGTTTGGTCAGAAGCCCCTTATCGGCAGCCTTGGCCAAAAGCTTATCCGGGTCCATACCATAACCATCGTCGGTGACGGAGATGACCACTTCGCTGCTTGTATGGGTGGCGGAGAGGATCAGTTCACCCTGAGGATCCTTGCCGGCGCGGATACGTTCCTCGGCCGTCTCCTCGATACCGTGGTCCATACTGTTGCGGACAATGTGCATAATCGGATCCTGAATGCTGTCCACAATATTTTTATCCATCTCGGTGTTTTCACCTTCTATAATCAGATGAACGTCCTTATTTAATTTTTGCTTCATATCCCGAACAATACGGTTCATCTTCTGGAATACGCCGGAGATGGGAACCATTCGCAGAGACATGGCGATATCCTGCAGATCGTCAGTCAGCTTGCGCAACTGTCTGGCAGATTTCATGAAATTATCGAAACTGTCGCGGGACAGTTGATTCAGCTCCGGAGCGGAAGTGACCATAGATTCCGTGATTACAAGCTCGCCCACAATGTCCAAAAGACTGTCCAGCTTGGCGACGTTCACGCTGATCAGGCTCTGCTTAACCGGAGCATGTGCCTTTGCAGGAGCGGCGGCCACGGGAGTGACAGGAGCCTTTGTCTCGGCCGGTTTGGGGGTGGGAGCAGGGACCGCGGGCTTAGAAGCGGGAGCGGTATCTGCCGGTGCGGAAGTTTCAGGTGCTTTGTCGCTGGTTTTCTTGGCAGAAGCCGCTTTTTTAGACGGATTATCCAACCGTTCGTAAGAGCGGATGTGAGCCTGCCCTTTCAGTGCATCTTCTGCCTGAGCTGCCATATCCTGTGAATCAAAAGCAAGAAAGAAGCCGTTTTCCACGATCTCTGCACTGGTGTCGGGGTTGGTTTCTACATCCTCCGGATAGCAGCGGAAAACAAACTCCTCTTCCTGCAGAGCGTTGGTAATCATAAAGGCATACAGATTTTCCATACCCATGCCTTCATCCAGGAAAAGCCGGATAAAACAGGCGGCTTCTGTGTCATGAGGCAAGCCGGCAACGGTGTCTGCAGAGGCGGAAGAAGAGGAATCCGAAGATTGCTCGGAAGATTCTTCCGATGCGTCGGACTGAGTATTGCTGATCTTCTTTAGGAATGCATTGATCTCATTGGCAAAGGAATCGATCTCCTGGTCCTGGGACAGAGGCGTGCCGTTTTCTACCTTCTGAACCTCGCTTCTCAGATAATCGCCGGACCGGAACATCAGGTTAAAAAGCTCCTTCTTATGCTCAGGGTCCAGAGATTCAATCCCCTTATCCCGGATGTAGAAGAATAAATCCTCTATATGATGAGCAATCGTGGAGAGGGAATTAAATTCCATCATGGCTGAGGAGCCCTTGATGGTGTGCATACTCCGGAAAATCTCATTTACGTCATCCGATGAGAAATCCCCGATTTTCTCATCATTGACCAACAGCTCATCTAGAGCGTCCAGCAGAGAGTTGGTCTCGTAAAGGTATGTTTCGAGCATGGCTTCCATACCGTTATCCATTACATAACACCGCCTTCGTTTGTTTTTTTGTGTAATCCAAAAGAATCCTATTAGGATTTATCGACAAAATTTGAATATATATAAGAGAAGAGCCTCTCATACTTCATTTTGCCCCTGTTACCATTGTATACGAAAAGTAGAAATTTTTCAATCGGAAAATTTGGAAAAGGGAAATTGGAGGAATGGAGGGGAGTGGTACTGGGGATGGGAGAAGAAATAAGGGTTGTTTTTGAAACGTGTGTTCGATTATGTTTTCTCTGCCTGTGACGATATATTAATAGAACAAGCAGGCAATATATGTCTTTCTGGTTTACAGCAACAGGGATTTGTATTCTTAAATGTAGTGAATGTCAGCGGCCGTTTGAGACCATTTCTGTATGGGAGAGGATTGTAATAATTATGAAGCATTATGATTATTTGATTGTGGGCGCGGGTCTGTATGGCGCGGTGGCCGCTCATGAACTTTCGGCTGCAGGACATTCGGTTTTGGTGATCGACCGGCGGGATGTGATCGGAGGCAATATTTATACAGAAGAAATCGAAGGAATTTCGGTTCACAGATACGGCGCGCATATCTTTCACACCAATGACCGCGCCGTGTGGGAATATGTGAATCGGTTTGCCCAATTCAACCGTTTTACAAATGCGCCGGTGGCCAATTATCACGGGGAGCTGTACTCCCTTCCTTTTAACATGTATACGTTTAATCGGATGTGGGGCGTGGTGACGCCGGACGAGGCGGCCGAAAAGATTGAGGAGCAGAGAAGGGCGGTCGGGATCCAAAACCCCCGCAATCTGGAGGAGCAGGCCATCTCATTGGTGGGAACCGACATCTATGAAAAGCTGGTAAAGGGCTACACGGAAAAGCAGTGGGGACGTCCCTGCACGGAACTGCCTGCTTTTATCATCCGGCGGCTTCCGGTGCGGTTTACCTACGATAATAACTACTTTAATGCGCAGTATCAGGGGATTCCGGTTGACGGATATACCAGGCTGGCAGAAAATCTTCTGGAGGGCGTGGAGGTTCGTCTGGGAGCGGATTTTCTGGAGAGCAGAGACGATTGGATGGCGTCGGCGGATCGCGTGATCTATACCGGTGCGGTTGACGCCTATTTTGATTATTGTCTGGGAGCGCTGGAATACCGCTCGCTGCGATTTGAGACGGAAATTCTGGACACGCCGAATTTTCAGGGAAATGCGGTGATCAATTACACGGACAGAGAGACGCCGTGGACGCGGATCATTGAGCACAAATGGTTTGCATTCGGGACACAGAAAAAGACGGTGATCAGCCGCGAGTACAGCGCAGAGTGGAAGAAGGGGGACGAGCCCTATTATCCGGTGAACGACGAGAAGAACGGGGCGTTGTATGAGGAATACAGAAAGCTGGCCAGCCGGGAGGAAAAAGTGATTTTCGGCGGGCGGCTGGGAGAGTATAAATATTATGATATGGACGCCGTGATCGGGGCGGCGCTTTCGATGTGCGAGAGGGAGCTTCGGCATGGAGAAACGGCTTCGATCTGCTGCCGGTAAACTCGGAATTGACAGAAAGAGTATTTTGGCTGTATAATGAAGCTCAGGGCAGATTTATATTAAAATCAATATCAATATCTTTAAAAATTTAAAGTATATATATCTTATTTTATAAACGGGATTCAAAACATTTCAGCAGGATTTAAGTACAACAGACAGGATGATGGCAAAATGGAATTTATCCGATTGATATCCGGGTATCGGACAGCGCTGGGGGACGGGCTTCTGGTGCCGGACTCACCAAAACATATGGCGGCTGAAGAACTGTATCCGGCCTCGGCAGGCAGTATTCTTCACCTGTGTGACAGACGATATGTATATGCTGTAGCGCTGTATTCACCAGAGCGAAATTTGACGTATGCTTATACCTATGCTTATCATCCGGAAGAAAACTGGACGACTTACACAAAAAATCTGACGCCGCAGAGTTATGGGGCGGAGGATTACCGCTTTGACCAGGATTGCTGGTTTCGTGTCTGTGTGAAAAGAGCTGACGGCGGCGATCTAGAAGAGGAAGACCGGGCGAGGGCCGGAAAATTGGTTCTATTTTCCGGGGAAAAGCCCGCGTATCAGGAAAAGGAATATTTTCGCGCGGAGGCGGCACGGGTTGCCAAAGCGATACAGGAAGCCGAGCAGAGGATACAGGGAAAAAAGAACAGCAGATATGGTGCCATGAAGCTATGTCTGCTGGCGGATACCCATTATACCATCGGGGGAACCTGGGAGGATACCGCTCACAATATTTGGTCCGTGGCCGAAAAGGCCGGTTATGACGCCATTGTTCATCTGGGAGATCTGACGGACGGAATGTTGTCGAAAGAACTGACAGGGAAATATGTACGGCGGATTGTGGAGGATCTGGAGAAATGCCGTACTCCTCTCTATATCGTTCCGGGAAACCATGACAGTAATTATTTCCGAAATCGGGAAAACACATTTTCGGCAGAGGAAATGAAACGCCTGTACCAGTTGGATGGGGCGGAGGATGTTTCGGAAAAGAAACATGGGGATAAGCCGGGGCTGACGGAGTGTTCCAACAGCGGACTGGATTATTATATCGACGTACCAGATTATTCGGTGCGGATGATTTTTCTGTCTTCGTTTGAAGATGCGGCGGCAATCCGCTATGGATACCGTGAGGAACAGCTTGTGTGGCTGAGGGAGACGCTTGCTTTGGCCAAGGCGGGAACCCGTTTTCTGATATTTTCTCATGACGCGCCGCTTGCCAAGCTGGATTACTGGAGCTTCCATATCCGTAACGGAGAACGGCTGCTGGATATTCTGGAAGATTATAATCATAGAGAGGATTACCAGGTAATCGGCCTTTTTTACGGGCATACCCATGCGGATTACGTGTTTGAGGAGTGCAGCTTTCCTCTGATATCCGTAGGTTGTGCGAAGATGGAGTATTTTACGGATAAAAAGCCGCGGGGGGCGGCGGCCTGGCCCAGAGAGGCGGGGACAGTGACGCAGGACCTGTGGGATAGCCTGGTGATTGACTTTGACAGAGAGATGCTTTCTTTGATTCGCTTTGGAGCGGGGAAAGACCGGGAGGTTTCATTTTCCAAGAGGGATATCCGATACCGGGATATTTTGATTTGCAGGCGGCGGGAGCGCTCCATGAAGATTTGGGCGCACCGCGGAGCCAGCGGCCATGCGCCGGAAAATACGCTGACTGCTTTTGAACTGGCAGAAGATCTCGGAGCAAACGGGATTGAGCTGGACGTCCAGTTGACAAAGGATAAGATACCGGTGGTCATTCATGACGAGCGGGTGGACCGGGTTGCCGACGCGACTGGATTTGTTCGGGATTTTACGCTGCAGGAGCTGAAAAAACTGAATGTAAATAAAAATTTTCCAGCCTTTGGGCGGACAGAAATTCCGACGCTTTGTGAAGTTTATGATTGGGTTAAACACACAGACCTGACAGTGAATCTGGAGTTAAAAAACGGACAGATCGATTATGAGGGGCTGGAGGAAAAGGTACTGCGGCTGGCGGAGGAGAAAGGGATTACCGAGAGGATTCTCTATTCTTCGTTTCATCATCGCTCGATGCTGCGGATAAAAAGGCGGCGTCCGGCTGCGCGGATTGCATTTTTATATTCGGACGGTTTTTTAGATATGGCAGAGTACGGCGTGCGATACGGAGCCTGGGCACTGCATCCGGCGCTTGCAAATATTTTGTTGGATAAACCAGAGACAGGGAGGGACGGCAGTTCGGATGCACGGCTCGTTCCCCGGCTGGTGGAAGAGTCTCATAAAAATGGTCTTCGGGTTCATGTGTGGACGGTGAATGAGGAGACAGACATAGAGCGGCTGAGGGAATGGGGAATTGATGCGGTGATTACAAATTTTGTGGAAAAGGGCTGAGGGACCAGATGAAAAAAGTGATTACATACGGAACGTTTGATCTGTTCCATGAAGGGCATTACAATCTGCTGAAACGGGCCAAAGCGCTGGGGGATTATCTGATTGTCGGTGTTACGACAGAGTATTATGACCTGCAGCGGGGAAAGCTCAATGTGGTGGACTCGATTGTGGATCGGATTGAAAATGTAAAGAAGACAGGTCTGGCCGATGAGATCATCGTGGAAGATCACGAGGGGCAGAAGCAGGAAGACATCCAGAAGATGAATGTGGACGTTTTTACTGTGGGCTCCGACTGGATAGGCGTGTTTGATTATCTGAAGGAATTGTGTGAGGTAATCTATCTGGAACGGACGCCGGAGATTTCGTCGTCGATTCTGCGGGCGCATAAATATCCAATTGTACAGATGGGAATGATCGGCTCCGGCCGGATTGCGCCGCGGTTTTTGGCCGAGGCAAAATATGTCAGCGGGGTCAATGTGCGGGCCGTTTACAATCCGAATGAGAAGAGCGCCAGAAAGTTTGGACGGATACATGAGGTGGAACCGTATTTCGGAAGCTTTGCGGATTTTCTGTCGGAGGTGGACGCAATCTATATCGCTTCTCCCCATGAGACACATTATGAATATGCCAGAATGGCGATTGAGGCCGGAAGGCATGTGCTGTGCGAAAAACCGCTGACATTTACCGTGCGGGAAGCCAGGGATCTATATGAGCTGGCCAAGGAGAGGGGCGTCGTTCTGATGGAGGGAATCAAGACGGCGTATTGTCCCGGATTTATTCAGATGATGAATGTAGCCAAGAGCGGCCGCATCGGGGAAGTGCGTGACGTGGAAGCTTGTTTTTCGCGGATCACGGCGCCGGAATTGAGAGAGATGCGCGACTGGGAGTTTGGCGGCGCTTTTCTGGAGTTTGGAAGCTATACGCTGCTGCCCATTTTCAAGCTGTTCGGCAGCCAGTATGAGAGCGTGGAGTTTGACAGTATTCTGGCGGAAAACGGTGTGGATTTGTATACAAAGATTCATTTCCGGTATAAGGACGGGTTAGCGCTGTCAAAGACTGGGATAGGGGTCAAGTCGGAGGGGCAGTTGGTGATCGCCGGGACAAAGGGCTATATCCTGGCGGAGTCGCCGTGGTGGCTGACGAAATCCTTTGTGGTAAGATATGAAGATCCGGGGAGGATAGAGCGGTATTCGCCCAAGTTTTTGGGGGATGGACTCCGGTATGAGATCGCAGATTTTGTGTCGAAAATCAACGGGGGCAACCGGATGGGGTATTGTCTGACGCAGGAAGAATCGGTGGCTATGGCGGGGGTTGTGGAGAGGTTTATGGAGAATAGGGTACATAGAGCCGGTCATTTGGCGGCGGCGCAGTAAGGCTAACAGGAGTATCTGGAAAATGAGAAGAAAGACGAAGAAGGATATCCGCAGCATTCTGAATACCTTGCAGAAAGCGCATGAGCAGGCTTTGCTTCTGTTTCGCAAAAATCGTGCGGCGGATGCGCAGAAGCTGTTGGGCGACTGCCAAGAATGTGCGCAGCAGATCGGGGAGACTATTGAGAGAATCGAAGGAACCGGAACGCAGGCCGTTTCTGTTCTGGAAAGTTATTGTGAGCTACTGTACCAGATGAGTCAGTGCAAAAACCGGAAAGAGCAGGCTGAGTGGAAAATCAAGATGGACGACAGCATCTGCCAGGTGGAGAGAGAGGTCAAGGATGTGTTGCCAACCGCTCCGCTGAAAGTCGTATTTCTGCCTTACAAGGCTTCCATGTGGGATTGTCTGGAAAGTGTGTGGGAAGCAGCGGCAGATGATCCGGACTGTGAAGCGATCGTTGTTCCAATTCCATATTTTGAGAGAGATGAGAAGGGCGGCGCGAAAAAGCTTTGCTATGAGGGGGAGATGTTTCCCTCGTATGTTCCGATTATGCCCTATGAAGCATTTTCACTGGAGGCAGAACAGCCGGATGTGATTTTTATCCATAATCCCTATGATGACGGAAACTATGTGACCAGCGTTCACCCGAATTATTATTCTGCTGCCTTAAAAAAATATACGGATATGTTAGTATATATACCTTATTTTTTTAATGGAAAGGGACCGATGCCGGAAACCCATTTAAATCTGCCTGCCTATCAGATGGTTGATAGAATTATCGTGCAGGATGAAGAGAAGGCGGAGTCTTTGGCACAGTATGTACCAAAGGAGAAAATTGTGGTTTTGGGATCGCCGAAAGTAGATCGGCTGTTAAAGCTGGAAAAGAAAAGGGATAAGATTATAGAGACGGAAATTGCACAGGAATGGAGAGATAAGATTCGGGGGAAAAAGGTTGTTCTCTATAATGTCAGTGTTACGGGAATTTTGCATAACAGTAAAGTAGCGATGGATAAAATTCGCTATGTTTTATCGCGCTTTGAGGGGCGTAAGGATGTGGTGCTATGGTGGCGTCCGCATCCGCTGATGGAAGCGACATTACAGTCCATGCGTGTGGATTTGTATGAAGAGTATATGCGGATTAAGCGGGAGTTTGTGCGCAAGGGGTATGGTATTCTGGATGAGACGGGGGATGCTGGAATTGCTGCCATAGTGGCGGATGCGTATTTGGGGGAGAATAGTTCATCGCTGCTGCATTATTTTGGGGTGTTGGGGAAGCCGGTTTATATTACATGCTGGTCGATATTGGAAGAAATGAGAGAGGAGGATCGAGCAGGGCTTTTCTTTATGGATTGTTATTTTGAAGGAAATGATGCCTGGTTTGTTCCTCGCTCCGGATTGGGATATCAATATCTATGTAAGATGGATATGGATTCAGGAAAAATTTCTTTAGAATATGAATTACCTGGGGAGTTTCTTAACCCTGCTCAGGGCGGTTCTTATTTTGGTATTAGTAAAATAAAGGAAAATATAATATTGGTTCCTGTATGGGCAAATGATATTTATGTGTATCGGTTGAACACAAAACAAGGAATAAAAATTCCGTTGACCAGTATGGATAAACAGCCTAATTTTTCTCATGCTATTGAATATGATGGAAAAGTATTTTTAACGCCAAGGAATTATCTGGCTGTTATAGAGTTGGATGTTGAAACTGGACATATGATAGAGTATGAGGTTCCTAGTTTTATAGAAGTACATAATGAGGAAGAACTTGCATTTGGTATTGGTTCTGCAGTTTATGAGGATTGTATCTATATTCCATGTGCAAACCGAAAAGAAATCCTGATATTCCACATGAGAAAAAGGTTTTTTTCCCAAAAAGTTATAGAAGATGCAGAAGCGGGTTTTTATTCTTTGATAAGTAGTGAAAAAAAAATATGGGGAATTGGCAATAAGACTTCAGAAGTAATCTGTTGGAATATAAGTTCTGATGAAGTAAAGATATACAGAGATTTTCCAGAAGGATACATTGGCGGAATTCAGCCATTTAGACAGATTGTAGAGATAGAAGATGGGATGTTGGTTTTTCCGGAAAATGCGAATATGACTCTTTTTATCAGTCAGGGACAACACAGTGCAAGCAAATGTAACGAATTGGAAGATTTTGTAGCTCCTGAAATTTTACAGGAAAATCCAGACAACACATTAAGATATGTGTTGGTAAAGAATTGGAATTCGGAAGTCGTAGCGCTCCGGGCTGGAAACAGTGGCTTGGTTCGTTATAACAGCAAAAAGAAACATAGTGAAATTATACCCTGTCAACTTCAAAAAAATGATAGAAGAATGCTGGAAAATAAAGAGTTTGATCGACTCTTCCTAAAATCGGCAACACCAGGGATTATTTATGAAAATCTGCAGTGGTCAATTTCCCTGTTTTTGAATTACCTGACGGACCGAAAAGGATGTCAGGACGAAAAAATAAAAATGATTCGCCAAAAAAATATGGGAATTGTGGATAAAGACTGCGGGCGAAAGATACACCAGTTAGTCAAGGATGAAGTATGGAAGAAATAGTAATCAGGCAGGGGTATCAAATATCACCGGAAGAATTACATCAAATTCAACAGATTCAGATAGAACTGATTTGTGAAGTGGATCGAATTTGTAAAAAGCATCGGATTCGCTACAACATGGTTGGAGGAACCATGTTAGGCGCTGTACGGCATAAGGGATATATTCCATGGGATGACGACGCGGATATTGGTTTCTTAAGAGAAGAATATGAAAAATTCAGAGGCATCTGTAAAACGGAATTAGATCCGGAAAAATATTATATTCAGGATTTCCGCGATACAGAAGGATACCGTTGGGGGTATGGAAAACTTCGCAGAAAAGGAACCGAATTTATTCGATTAAATCAGGAATTTATGCCCTATGAACAGGGAATTTCTATTGATTTAATGCCTTTTGACAATGTTCCGGATTCTACGATTGGAAAAAGAATTCATTTTCTTACCTGTTTCATCTACCGAAAGATATTTTGGTCTGCAGTAGGGAGGAAAAGTGAAAATCATACCGGAAAACGAATTCTGTATCGGATGCTTTATAGAATACCTGAAAAGATATTGATTAGAAGTTATCAGAAATTCATTGACCGGTGCAATAAAAAAGAGACCAGTCAAGTACGAATTCTTACTTTTCCCACTCCAAAAGGAGTATTTGGATATGAACGCAGATGGTATACAGAGCTGGCAGAATATGAATTTGAGGAATATATGCTCCCTGGGGCGGCAGATTATGATGGATATTTGCAAGTGAAATATAAGAATTATATGGATTGCCCACCTGTAGAAAAACGGAAAACTCATCCTGTTTCAAAGCTTACATTATTATCATGAGGAGTCAATACATGGTTGAAAAGAAAAAATATAAAGTTGGATATACAGATGGGGTCTATGATTTGTTTCATGTGGGGCATTTGAATATGATTCAGGCCGCAAAAAAAGAATGTGAGTATCTGATAGTAGGCGTTCATGGAGATGATGTTGTTGAAGAATACAAGCATCGTCGCCCTATCATCAATGAGATAGATCGAAAAAGAATTATTGAATCGGTCAAGGGGGTTGACCGGGCAGAAATCAATCGGTTTCGAGATAAGATGAAGCTGTGGGAATTATATCATTTTGATGTTGTTTTTATTGGTGATGATTGGAAGGGGACCGAGCGATGGGAACGCTTTGAAAAAATCCTAAAAGCTGTTCATGTGGATGTAGTATATGTTCCCTATACAAAAGGAATTTCAACGACAGATATCAGAAAGAAAATTGTGGAAGGGCAGGGAGCTTAGATGGAAAGAGAGCGGATACGGATTGCTGTAACAATGGGAGATCCGGCAGGAATTGGGCCGGAGATTATTGTAAAGGCTTTAAGTCATGTAGAAGTGTATCAAAAGTGTATTCCTGTGGTAATAGGCGATTATGAGGCTCTGGCTGATGCGATACGAATTTGCGGTTTGCCGTTGGAGTTAAATGAGGTATCTGATGTAGCAGACGGAAAAGGAGAATTTGGCCGGATTGATTTTGTAAATAAGGGGTATCTGAAAAAAGGAAGTTGGGAGTATAAAAAGAACAGCGCGCTGTGCGGGGACGCTTCGTTTCAATATGTGGTATTTGGAATTCAGGAAGCGATGAAAAGAAAAGTGCAGGCAGTAGTTACCGCGCCTATTAATAAGGAATCTTTGAATATGGCAGGACATGCGTACAGCGGACATACGGAGATTTTTGCGGAGTATACAGGAACGAAGGATTTTGCTATGCTACTGGCCAGTAAGGTTCTGCATGTTATCCATGTATCCACACATTGTTCTCTGCGGGAAGCCTGCGACAGAGTAAAAAAAGAAAGAGTTTTAATGGTAATTTCCCTGGCACAGGAAGGGATGCGTCAATTGGGATACTCTCATCCGAAAATTGCGGTGGCCGGATTGAATCCTCATTGTTCGGAGAACGGACTGTTTGGAACGGAAGAAGAAAAAGAAATATTGCCGGCGATTGAAGCGGCGCGAAGTATGGGAATGGATGTATATGGTCCGGAGTCACCGGATACGGTCTTTGTAAAATGCCAGGCAGGACAATATGATATCGTCGTTGCTATGTATCATGATCAGGGACATATTCCGCTTAAGCTGAGCGGGTTTCAATATGACTTACAGGAAGATAAATATAAATCGGTGAGCGGAATAAACTGTACAATTGGATTGCCAATTGTAAGGACTTCGGTGGATCATGGAACGGCGTTTGGAAAAGCTGGAGAAGGGCGGGCGAATGAAGAGAGTATGTTGGATGCCATTTTTGCTGGGGTAGAGATGGCGAAGAACAGGGGAATTCAGAATGGAATATTATTATGAGTATTTTAAGGAACAGCTTGAAAAGTATATAAATGCTGGAAAGATTCGCCCTGAAGGAAATGTTGTTATATATCCGTTTGGAAAACAGGGGATGACAGTAAAACAAATTTTAAATTGGCAATATGGAATAAAAGAAGCATTTATTTGTGATAATGGATTTAGCAAAATAAATCCTCAAATTAAATCTTTAGATTATCTTGCCCAGATTAATACTTCAAAGTATTGTTTTCTAATTACCAGTGATCATTTGGGCTACTGGGATGAAATACGGGATAATCTCAGAAAATATGTAGCAGAAGAAAATATCCTTGATTTATTTTCCTGTAAACCGCTTACATACCATGAGCCAAGGATAGCTTCTCTGGAAATAGCATCACGGGAAATCTATCATAAAAAAATTGCGGGCGCAGTGGCAGAAGCAGGCGTATACAGAGGCGATTTTTCCGCTTACATTAACCAGTTTTTTTACGATAGAAAACTTTACTTATTTGATACATTTGAAGGATTTCATGCCAATGATATTGAGGTAGAAAAAGAAAAGAGCTTTTCATTGAGGAAAGAAGGATTTTTTGGAGATACTTCTATAGATATTGTATTGAGTAAAATGACTTTTCGAGACAATGTTATTATAAAAAAAGGATTTTTCCCTGAAACAACAGAGGGGATTCAGGAAAAGTTCTGTTTTGTAAATTTGGATATGGATTTATATCAGCCAATAAAAGCAGGACTGGAATATTTTTATCCAAGACTCTGTGGGGGGGGGTATATATTTATCCATGATTGTAATATAGGGCATCCGAATTATAAAGGGGCAAGGGAAGCTTTGCTTGAATTTACAGAAAAAATGGGGATAGGTTATGTACTTTTGCCAGACAATGCAACGGCAGTACTTGCCAAAGGTATGTAGATAGAGAATATTTTTAATATAAAAAGATACTCCCGGCAACAAAAGCTGCGCGAGTATGGGAATGGATAAATAAAAAATAATGCAGGAGATCGTTTAGGATGATAGAACAAAAAGATGAACGGAAGAAGCAGGAGAAGGTATATTCATGGTTAGAAGATGAAGAATCTCGTTTTATTTATGAAAATAAACTTCGATTTAATATAGATCATGATTACGAACATATTAGAAAGATAGTAAAAAAATATGTACCGGATTTTTCGGAACATGTATGGTATCCAGGAAAAGAAAAAGAACTTATAGAAGAAATTAAAAGATTAGAAAAAAGAGTAGTAATTTTTGGAGCTGGATATTTTGGTGAGAAAATATTAGATTTATTTGTGAAAGAATGTATATCTGTTGATTTTTTCTGCGATAACGATGAAAAAAAGCAACATATGACTTTGGCTGGAGTTGAGATTGTTTCACCAATAGAATTGAAGAAAAGAATATTACAGAATGACTATATAGTTATTATCAGTACAAAGTATGCTTCTGATAAAATAAAGGAACAATTATTGCAAATTGGTATTTCTTTGAAAAATATTTATAAATTTATAGATTATAATGGTATATCATCAAAAAAACAATATTTTGATAATAATATACTAAATTTTCAACAAAATGAAGTTTTCGTAGATGGAGGCTGTTTTGATTTTGAAACAAGCCGATTGTTTTTAGAAAATATGAAGCATTGGGGACTTCGCTGTAAAAAAATATATGCTTTTGAACCAGATAATAAAAATTTCAAAAGATGTGAACAAAAGATAGAGAAACTAGAAGTTGATAATGTAGAACTGATTAATGCTGGCATGTGGAGTACAAATACCTCATTACATTTTTCAGAAGAGGGAACTGGTTCCTCACATATTTCTAAAGGTGATGCAGAAAGATCTAGCACGATTTCGGTTATATCATTGGATCAATATGTAACAGAGAAAATAACTTTTATTAAGATGGATATAGAAGGAGCTGAAATGGAGGCTTTGAAAGGAGCTGAAAACATTTTAAAAAGAGATAAGCCAAAGCTTGCTATTTGTCTTTATCATAAAAGGGAAGATATGTGGGAGATTCCATATTTAATTAAATCTATAAAACCAGAATATAAATTTTTTATTCGACATTATAGCAATTATGAAGGAGAAACTGTTCTATACGCAATATAAAATTTGGATATAGAGGTTTATTTATGAAGAAAGTGAAAGTATTGCAGTTTACAGTCGCGAAAACAAAGGGTGGAAGAACATTATATGTACTGAATAATTGGAAGCAAATAGATAAAGAAAAGTTTCAGTTTGATTTCATCACTTTCAATAGAGAATTAGACTTTGAACAAGATTTAGTGAAGGAAGGTTGTCGGGTATGGCATTTATCTTGTTATCCAGAAGATGACCGAGAACAATTTATAAAGGAGTTTGATGATATTTTAGATCAGGGATATGACATTATCCATATTCATACATCTTATTGGAAAGACACAATTGTAGAAGAGAGAGCTAAGATAAAAGGGATAAAAAAGATTATTATTCATGCACACAATATGGGAGCAGGAGCCACTTTAACAAAATCAGAAGATGATTTAATAAAAAGAAGGCATTATGAAATAAGAGATCGCATAACGGAAAATCTTGGAACAGACTATTGGACTTGTTCGTCGGAAGCTGCTCAATGGTTATATGGAGATAAAATTCCCTGTTCCCGAATTAAACGAATGAATACTGCGATTGATGTTGAAGGATTTGCTTATAAACCGATTGTCAGGGATGAACTCAGAAAGGAATGGGGATTAGAAAGCAAATTTGTATTAGGTAGTGTGGGACGGTTTGCATATCAGAAAAATCATTCTTTTATGATAAATGTCTTTTTTGAGACAAAAAAGAAGATACCAGGGGCCGCTTTGCTGCTGCGAGGAGAGGGGGAATTAAAAGAAGAACTGGAAGCACAAATCAGAGATTTAAGCTTACAGGATGATGTAAAATTTGTAGGAAGGATAGATCAGGTAGGAAAGGTTTTATCGGCAATGGACATATTTTTGATGCCGTCGCTTTTTGAAGGTTTTCCGGCTGCATTAGTGGAAGCTCAGGCATCTGGTCTTCCTTGTATTGTTTCTGATTTAGTTAGTAATGAGACAGAAATCACGCCATTAGTGTGTTATGAACCACTTGTTATCAATGAATGGGTGAAAACGATTGAAGCAATATATAGGAAGCATGAAAATCGCATAAGCAGGCATAAAGAAGTTCGCGAAGCCGGTTATGAAATTCGAGATCAGATAAAGAGAATAGAAGAGGCTTATTTAGAAGGCATAATAGAGGTAGATGAATGAAAGCATTCGTAGCGGGAGGCGCCGGTTTTATTGGAAGTCATTTGATGGAAGCCTTGTTACAAGAAGGACATGAAGTTGTTTGTATGGATAATCTTTCATTAGGAAGACGGGCTAATATTGCACATTTATTAAAAGAAGATAAAATTCGTTTTTATGAAGAAGATTTATTAGATCTGGACAAGACAGATGAAATTATGAAAAAAGAAGAGATCGAATATGTATTTCATCTGGCTGCTAATTCGGATATTCGGACCAGTGCAGAAAATCCTTCCGTTGAATATCGAAATACCTATAGTACAACATATAGTTTATTGGAAGGCATGAGAAAAAATCATATAAAGAAGATGTTTTTTGCATCTACCTCAGCGGTCTATGGGAATAAGAAAGATCAGATGTTAGATGAGGATACGCCGGATTTAAGGCCGGTATCCTATTATGGAGCAGCAAAATTAGGCAGTGAAGCGCTATTAAATGCTTACAGTTATATGAACGATATGTCAGTATTGGTGTTTCGTTTTCCTAATGTAATTGGACCAAGACTAACGCACGGGGTTATTTTTGATTTTATAAGAAAATTAAAAGAAAATCCAAAGGAACTGGAAATTTTGGGAGACGGTCAACAGACGAAACCATATATTTATGTATTTGATTTGATCGATGCTATTATGCAGTTCATGAACACAATAGAGGCGGGAGTTAATTTATATAATATTGGCGTAGAAACGTCGTCGTCGGTAGCAGCGATTGCAGATATTGTATGTGAAGAAATGGGATTAAAAGATGTAAATTACCGCTATACGGGAGGCGCCGGCGGCTGGAAAGGCGATGTGCCAAAATTCCAATATTGTTTGGATAAAGTACATACTGCCGGGTGGCATGCGAAATATACGTCAGATGAAGCCGTGCGTAGAACGGTAAGGGATAACTGTGGAGGATAAATGAGAGCGATTATTCAGGCTGGAGGAAAAGGGAGCCGTTTGCGCAATATTACAGGTGATGAAATTCCTAAACCGATGGTTTCCGTGGCGGGGAAGCCATTGCTCCAATGGCAGATAGAACTGCTTAAAAAAAGTGGCATAGAAGAAATATTTTTAATTATAGGATATCTTGGAGGAGTGATCCGGGACTATTTTAAAAGTGGAAATGAATATGGAGTTTCTATTACATATATAGAGGAAAAACAACCTCTTGGAACGGCGGGAGGATTGTACTATTTAAAAGAATATATACAACCAGAAGAAGACTTTGTTTTACTGTATGGAGATATTTTTCTGGATGTTAATTTATCAAGGTTTATGGCGTTTCATCAAAAGAAGAAAGCTGTTCTCACGGCTTTTGTCCATCCCAATGGACATCCTTTTGATTCAGATATAATAGAAATGGATGAAGACAACAGGATTACTAATTTGTTGTCTAAAAAAGAAGCGCGGGTTGAGTGGTATGGAAATTTGGTAAATGCAGCGCTCTATATAATTAATGTTAAAATAATTCAGAGATTAAAAAAAGTGCAAAAGGTTGATTTTGAAAAAGAGATTCTATTTGAAATGATAAAAAAATCAGCTCCCGTATATGGGTATCGTTCTACAGAATATGTCAAAGATGCCGGAACAGAAGAGAGGCTCTGTGCCATAAAAGAGGATATTCAATCCGGATTGATCAAAAAGAGAAGTTTGAAATATAAGCAGAAATGCATTTTTCTGGATCGGGACGGCACGATAACCAAACAAAATGGTCTGATTGACACAGAAGATAAGCTTGAAGTAATGGATTGCGCCGCGAATGCGATTCGAAAGATAAATGTCTCGGAATATTTAACAATTGTAGTGACAAACCAGCCTGTAGTAGCAAGAGGAATGTGTACAGAAGACGATGTAAAACGTTTTCACAAGAAAATGGAAACCTTGTTGGGAGAGAAGGGGGCCTATGTGGATGATATTATATTTTGTCCTCACCATCCGGATAAAGGCTTTCCCGAAGAAAACCCTGCATATAAGAAAAAATGCAACTGCAGAAAACCGGCTACAGGAATGCTGGAGCAGATGAAAGAGAAATATCATATTTCTTTAGAGGATTCCTGGATGATTGGCGATACAACAGTGGATATTATGACGGGGAAAAATGCTGGTATGAAAACAGCGCTGGTATTAACTGGAGAGGCAGGAAAAGACGAAAAGTATGATGCTGTTCCAGACATTGTTGGAGAAGATTTAGAACAAATTGTGAACCAAATTTTAAAAATGCAATCGGGTACTGGTATGAATTATTTAAAAGATATTCGTGATTACATTGAATTGGAGAAAAAAACTTTAGATAGCCTGGATATCCATTCCATTGATGCTGCCATGCATTTGATTCAGGAAACATATGAGAAGGAAGGAAATATTTATATTTTTGGAAATGGCGGAAGCTCAGCAACTGCGTCCCATTATCAGAATGATTTTAATAAAGGGCTTTCTGAAAAATTAGAAAAGAAATTTCGGATGGTTTGCCTGAATAATGATTTGCCAACTATTATGGCAATTGCAAATGATTTTTCTTTTGACGAGGTGTTTCACTATCAATTGGAGGGGCGCTTAAAAAAAGACGATCTTGTGATCGCTATTTCAGGAAGCGGTAATTCAAAAAATATTATTCGTGCGGTATCCTATGCCAAAGAACAGGGAAATCAGGTAATCGGCCTGTGTGGTTATAACGGAGGACGTCTGAAAGAATTATCGGATATAGCAATCCATGTAAGTATTGACAATATGCAGATATGTGAAGATATACACATGGTTCTCGATCATTTAATGATGACAGTCTTTTATAAATATTTATAAAGGAAAAGAGGGACGGATATGATCATTACCAAGACGCCCTTTCGGGTTAGCTTTTGTGGCGGAGGAAGCGATATAGCGGATTTTTACAGAGAATACGGCGGTTGTGTTTTGAGTACCACAATTAACCGCTATATGTATTTGATGATCCACCCGTACTTCGATGAGAAAAAAACGGCTTTGAAGTATTCACAGAATGAGATCGTAGACAGTGTTTATGAAATTGACCATTCTATTTTCCGCAGTGTTTTGAATGATATGCATGTAAACGGCGTTGAAATAACAAGTACGGCGGATGTGCCAAGCGGAACCGGGCTTGGGTCTTCCAGTTCGTTTACGGTAGGGCTATTGCATACATTGTATTGCTATAAAGGTAAGTACATAAGTAAAGCAAAGCTGGCAGAGGAAGCCTGCAAAGTCGAGATTGAAAAGCTGGGGAATCCGATCGGAAAGCAGGATCAGTATGCGGCCGCTTTTGGAGGCTTGAATTTTATTTCATTCCATAAAGATGATTTGGTATCGGTGGAACCGATTGTAACAAAGGGAGAGACATTAAAAAAACTCCAGGATAATCTGGTTTTATATTATACGGGGATAACCCACAGTGCAAATGAGATCTTGTCGGAGCAGAAGAAAAACATATCGCATAAAGATAAGGCACAAAACCTGATCCGCATGTGTGAACTGGCAAGGAACTTAAAGCATGCTCTGGAGTGCAATGAATTGGAGGATTTTGGAAGTATCCTCCATGAAAGCTGGATGAAGAAGCGGGAATTGGCTGGGAGCATATCGGATTCTAGGATTGACGGTTTGTACCAGTGTGCCATAGAAAACGGCGCTTTGGGCGGCAAGCTGCTGGGGGCTGGCGGCGGAGGTTTTTTGTTGTTTTATTGTCCCAGGGAACGGCAGGAGCGTTTGGCCAATCAATTGCGTTTAAGGCCATATGAATTTAAGTTTGAACATGACGGAAGTTCGATTGTGTATATTGGGGATAAGTATTGGGAAACAGTGTGATGCTTTTGTTTGGATTACAGCATGGCATTGGATGAAGAGCGATTCTTAAGTAGTGAAAGGCGGGTAAAATGAAATTATACAATTGTGATATAGGCCGTTTTATGGAACTGATTTCCGAGAAGAAGCTGATCTGCTTTGGAGCAGGGCAGGCATTAAAAAATTTCCTGTCTTTTTTTGAAGGCTTTCACATTGAAAATAGCATTAGCTGTATCGCGGATAACAACAGGGGGAAAATGGGGGATGTGTTTCAGTTTGAACAGATGAAGATCCCGATCGTTGGGGTGGAAGAGATAAAAGAACAGAAGGATTATATCTTGCTGATTTCGTGCCATGATGTATGCGGGGTATACGAGCAATTAGATGTATACCCGGAGTTAGAGGATTTGTGGTGCTTTTCTACTAAGTTTATATGTAGTGAAACGAATCGGAAAGAAGAAAAAAGCAGGAAGTACCCTGAGAGTTATAGAATTACGAAAGAGCCATTGATACCCAAGAAAATCCATTATTGTTGGTTTGGGAAGGGGAAGATTCCAGATCAGAATAAACGGTGGATGGAGAGTTGGGAAAAGTATTGCCCGGATTATGAAATAATTCGATGGGATGAAAGCAATTATGATGTGACAAAAAATCAGTATATGTATGAAGCATACCAGGTTGGGAAATGGGGATTTGTTCCTGATTATGCAAGGATGGATATTATTTATAATCATGGTGGGATATATCTGGATACGGATGTGGAGTTGTTAAAGAATTTGGATGAGCTGTTGTATCAAAAAGCTTTTGTTGGAGTAGATGCTACTCACAATATTAGTTTGGGATTAGGATTTGGAGCTTGTAAAGGGTGTGCTTTTGTTGAAAAGATCAGAGATTTTTATTTGGGGAAGAGTTTTAGAAATAAGGATGGAAGTATAAATATGGTTCCGGCACCAACGTTGCAAAGGGATTTCTTTAAAAGGAATGGTTATGTAAATAATGGTAAATATCAGGTGATAGGTGAATTGACTATATATCCGGAGAAAGTATTGTCTGCAAAGTGTATTTATACAGGTAAAATCACACAAACAAAGCATACATTTTCTATTCATCATTATGACGGTTCATGGACATCCGGACGTAGAAATCAAGATTTGAAAAATGCAGATTTGTTCAGCAAGGCTGTTGCTATTTGAGGATAGAATATAAATTTGTTTTTTAGTTCGATATAGATGATTGAAAATAAGAAGTGTAATCAGACAAAACGAACGGAGAAGATAGGTACTTACAGAAAGGAAGAGGAGATATGGATACTAAAGGAATAGATATAAAGAAAAAACAGGAGATAGTATATTCTTGGCTAGAGGACGATGAGTCGAGGTTTATTTATGAACATAAGTTGCGCTTTAATTTGGATCATAATTATGAGCATATAAAGCAAATAATGGAGAATTATACCCCAGAACTACGCGGGGAACCTTCATATCTGGGAAAAGAAAAACTTTTGATTGATGAGATACGAAAGGAAAAACGGCGAGTCGGTATCTTTGGAGCCGGCTGTTTTGGAAAAAAGGCATTAGATTTCTGTCACAGAGAGGATTTTGTTACAAGTCAAAGATTTCTTGAGAGAATAAATCAAAAAGGTCTTTGTTGTAAGAGGATATAAACGTTTGAAACGGACGCAAAAAATGTAAGCAGGTGTGAAAGAAATATTCAAAAACTGGCTTTTAATAACATAGAGTTGATTCATGCTGGCTTGTGGAGTACGGATACTATATTGCATTTTCACGAGTCTGGAGATGGCTCTTCTCATATAAATTGAGAAAAATGCAGAAAAGACTGTTTCAATACAAACAGTATCATTGGATACATACATACATAACAGAAACAGTGACATTTATTAAGATGGATATAGAAAGTTCTGAACAGGAGGCTTTGAGAGGAGCTGAACAAATTATAAAAAGAGATAAGCCTAAACTTGCTATTTGTCTTTACCATAAGAAAGAAGATATGTGGGAAATCCCTTATTTAATTAAGACTATGGTAGCAGAATACAAATTATATATCCGGCACTATAGCAATTCTGAATTAGAAACGGTTTTGTATGCAATATAAAAGTTGAAGGTTATATGGGGGATGAAAAAATATTTAACAGAAAAAGTTTTGCGGAGTATCTTGAACGGTTTAGCTAAGTACTTTTCCCTCTTAAGAGCTTAATTTTTGTAAAAGGAGATAATGAATGAACTACAAGATCATAATCTGGGGAACCGGCGAGCGAGCGAGGAAGCTGGTGGAAAGAAAATATTTTGAAACATGTGATATTCAGGGATTTGTTGATACTTATAAGAAAGAAAAATCTTTTTTGGGTTATAATGTATTTGACATATTGGATTTGCCGGATAGCTTGAAATCAATAGATTATCTTGTAATTGCAAATCAATATTTTATAGAGATTCTTGCTCTCTGTGCCGAATTAAAAATTGATCGAGATAGGATAGTTATTACAGATAATGTGCAAGACTCTGTCTTTCAAGAGATGTTCTTAAGATTAAAAGATATATCAGAGGAGTTATATTTTTTGTTGGAAGACAGACAATTAAGGTTTGTCAAAACAAATGAGTCTGATCAAAAAGATCTGGGTCGAATTACCGGAAAAGGCAAATACCAAACACCTATATATACGAAAGATTATTTTAGATATAGAACATTTGAATTTGTTGCAAAAGAGATTTTGCAAGACAAGGTAGAAGGTGCAGTAGCAGAACTGGGTGTTTTCAGAGGAACTTTTGCGTCCTTGATAAATGAGATTTTTAAAGAAAAACGGATGTATTTATTTGATACCTTCGAGGGCTTCGTAACAGAAGAGGCCGAAGATGAGGTTAAGATGGGAAGGTGCGATAGCAACTTTGTTCTGGCGCATAAGGATACGTCGGTAGAGCAGTTGTTAAAGAATTTACCATATCCCGAAAAATGTATCGTATGCAAAGGAATGTTTCCTGCATCTGTTACAGAAGAGGCCGCTAATGAAAAATATTGTTTTGTATCGTTGGACGTGGACTTTGAAGAATCGACATATCAAGGTTTGAAGTTTTTTTATCCAAGATTAGCGGAAGGAGGCGCCCTGTTCCTTCATGATTACAATACTTTTTATCTGGAAGGAGTAAAGTGTGCAGTAAAAAGATTTGAAAAAAATTTAGGGTTAAAGCTTAAAAAGGTTCCTCTGGCTGATCGGGCAGGGACGTTGGTAATTGTGAAATGAGGGATATAGATGGAAAAGTTACTATCAGTTATTGTACCTGTGTATAATACAGGAAAATATATCCGTCAGTGTATTGAAAGCATACGAAAACAGTCCTTAAAAAATATAGAGCTTCTTCTTGTGGATGATGGTTCAACAGATGGAAGCGGGAAGATATGCGATGAGTACAGCTGTTTGGATGGCAGGGTACGGGTTTTCCACCAAAAAAACCAAGGACCGATTGCCAGTAGAGCTTTTGGGACAGCAAAAGCTCAGGGTCATTATATTACCTTTGTGGATTCTGATGATTTTGTGGATGGAAAGTCTTTTGAAATGGCAATATCCGACATGGAAAAGGGGATAGATGTTATTTCTTTTGGAATTGTACGGTACTATGATGAGGATACTAAAAAAAATTCTTTCATTGAATATGAGATGGGAACATATCTGCAGGATGACATTCGGGAGAAAATATTCCCTTCGATGATTTGGGATGCTTCTAGGGAGACATTTGGCTTGGATCCGGCGCTGTGGAATAAAATAATGAAAAAAGAGCTTGTCAGCGCGGAGTATGCAAAATTAAAAAATGCTTCTTTCCATTATGGCGAAGATATGGCGGTGATTTATCCGTTGCTTTTAAAGGCGAAAACATTATCTTTGCATAATGAGTCGTATTACTATCACAGGCAGAGGAAAGGTGGTGAAATTGCGGGTTATTTAAAAGATACGGCTTATCTTAAAAAGTTATATGAATTATATGCGTATTTAGTAAGTGTATTCGAAAAATATGATGGGCTTAGAAAACAGATTGATTTGTTCTATATCCATTCGGTTCAACTTGGTCTTTTGAGATATAATATGCCCAAACAGAGGATCCGCTATATGTTTCCTTTTGATAAAGTCATGAAAGGGGAGCGGATCGTTTTATATGGAGCAGGTACGGTAGGACAGGCTTATATGGATCAGTTGTCCCAGTTGGATTACTGTGAGGTGGTTTTATGGGTGGATAAAAATTTTGATAAGTATGAAGATGGTCAGATTAAAAGCCCAGATAATATTATTAAGGTTGCGTTTGATAAAATAATTATTGCAATTTTCTCTGAACAAATTCGTGAATGCGCAAAAGAGGAATTAGTGGTATTAGGCATTAAAAAAGAAAAAATTTTTTAAAAATATCCTTATTTGATATTATTCTTCTTTGTTGTCCGCATCAAAAGTTGAATGGAGATCGGGATGGAAAAAATTAGTATTATAATTCCTGTTTATAATGTAGAACTATATATAGATCAATGTTTGCAAAGTGTATGTGAACAAACATATCAAAATTTAGAAATTATACTTGTATTTGATGAATCGGAAGATAATTCCTATGAAAAATGTTTAAGATGGAAAGAAAAGGATGAAAGGATCCAGCTGATATATAATCACTTAAGAAAGGGATTAGGGGCGGCCAGGAATCAAGCCATTCGACAAGCTACAGGGAATTATATAACTTTTTTAGATTCAGACGATTGGATGGAAAAAACATATGTTCAGAGAATGTATGAATTTCTAATAAAAACAGAGGCTGATTTTGTGGCAAGTAGCGATTGGAACCATGTTGAGAAGGAGGATATTTCTGTCAAGCATATTTTTCCGGAGATGATAATAGAGAAAAGGGAAAGGGCGGTGGCACTATGTCTATATCCAACCGCATGGGGAAAACTCTTCAAACGGAATTGGATGGTTCAACATGATATCTTTAATCCAGAAATATTTCATTGCGAGGATTGGAGTACACTTCCCCTTATGGTTTTGCAGGCTGATCGTATTGGTGTCATGCAAGGAGCGGGGATTTATTATAGAGTTGAAAGGCCAGGGGCATTGACGGATCCTACAATTCAGAAGAATTGCCTTGGCTTATTAAGGGATGCGGGATTTGCTTTTGAATACTTTTTAAGTTATATGAAGAAAAATGACTTGTTTGAGAAAAATACGGTGTTTCTTGAAAAGTATTGTGAGAAAATTTATCAGTCTTTATTATCGAAAAGCCTTACATATGCAAATCAGGAAGGATTTGAAGTTTTAAAGGCGGTTAAGCAGGGGGTATTAGAAAGATATTTTCCGGATATAGGGAGAGAAAAACCAACAAAATATTTTTTGCTGGGTGGTTTTTCCCTTCGATGGGAATTTCAGCGGACATTTGCAAATTGGAGAGAGTGCATGGAGCACTACTGCTTCTCCAGCATTATTTCTGTAATGTCTGGGGGCAGTAAAAATGTAATAGTAACTCACAAAAAACCCTTTCGGCAAATGCAGGTAAAGCAGGATATAACAGGAAAAATATTAGAAGATATTTCCAATAATGAGGACCATTCCTTTTTATTATTAGATTTTATGGAAGAGTGTTATGATATCCTACAAATGCCAGATGGTACTTACTGTACATATAGTGGAGCATTCGAAGAATCAGATATATCTGTGTATAATTGTGGGAGATTAATAAGAAATAATACTGTTGAGTTTTGGGATTTATGGATGGAAAAGTGTGATGAATGGATTTCGTTTATTCGTAAACATTTTACTGCGGATAAAGTAATATTGATTAAAAATCAGTTTGCGGAATCTTTTGGCTCCCAAATAAATATGCGTTATCATGAAGAAAAAGAAAGAATTGTTCAAAAAAATGAAACGATTAAAAGAATGGAAAATTATTTTATAGAGAAATACCCAGAAGTATCAATTATTGAACCTAATAACGAATACCTTTTTACAGATGTATTGTTTCGCCATGAACGTAGAGCAGAGTATGTTAATGAAGCATATTATGAACAGGTAAGTATTTTGTTATATGAGAAAATAATTTGGAACAAGAGGCGACAGAATAGATAGGGATCGATCCTTTCGGATTGTGGGAAACGTTTTAGAATGAAAGGTTTTGATGGTATGGGTAAAAAAGAGAGGTTAGCATTTGTCGTACATAGATATGGTCAAGGTATTAATGGGGGAGCGGAAGAACATTGTAGATTATTAGCAGAATATTTATCGGATTTATATTTTGTGGATATATTCACCTCTTGTTCCAGAGGCTTTAACCCGTGGGATAACTATTATGAACCAGGAAAGACCGATATTGATGGAATTACTGTCTTTAGGTTTCGTGTAGAAGAATCCGTGGAAAAAATGGGTCCATATTGTCCGGGGTTTGAAAAATACATAAAATTTCATTATATGAATTATAAGGCAATTATTTTTATCACGTATAATCAATATCTCTCATACATAGGCGCTATTCAGAATTTCCCTAATGCACTTCTTTTGCCAACTGCTCATGACGGGGAGTCATTAAGAAATAATATTTTCATGAGAGCTTTTCAAGGGGTGAGAGGATTTTTATATAATTCGCTTGAGGAACGTTTGTTACTGGAGAGTATCTATGATATTGAAGATAAGCCATTTCGAACAACATGCTTTGGGCTTGATGTACAGGAGTATGAGGCTTGTCCAATAGAAAAAGAAAAAGAGAATTATATTATATATGCAGGGCGTGTAAGTAAGAGTAAAAACTTTGGGGAATTAAATGAGTTTTTTCTCCGGTATAAAAAAAGCAATCCATCGGATTTGAAACTTGTTGTAATTGGAAAAATAGATAATAATATGGCAATTACACACCATGATGACATTATTTTTAAGGGGTTTGTCTCGGAAGATGAAAAGAAAAAGTTAATAAAAAATGCATTATTTCTGGTATTGCCGTCTAATACAGAAAGTTTGTCCATAGTGGTATTGGAAAGCTTTGCTTGTGCAAGGCCGGTATTGGTGAATGGATGTTGTGACGTATTAAAAGGTCAATGCGAAAGGAGCAATGGTGGGCTTTATTATACAAATTATTATGAGTTTGAGAAGGAATTAGAGTATTTAGTTGAAAATGAATCGACTCGTAACATTATAGGAAGAAACGGATACGAATATGTTAAAAGAAATTATTCATGGACACGGGTCAAAGAGAATATTGTTTCCCTGATTCATGAAATTCATAATGAAGAATTCTGTAGCGATAAAAATGAGGAATATTGTGAAATTAGGGATAGCCTTATTGATATAAAAAACATTGTGGATAAGTGCAGTGGGACAATACAGGTAGCTGAACCGAAATCAGCGAAAGAAAAATTTATCAAACGTTTGGTGGAAACAGCGTCAAGTTACAAGCAAATAGTGATAGTTGGGGTTGGAAAAAACGGAAATTCTGTATATAAGTTATTAAAGAGCAGAAATATTAATTCTGTCGTGTGTTTTGCGGACAATAGATATAGCGAATATCAACGGTATGACAAGGATAAAAATGTATATTCAGTTGAAAAAACAGTTTCTTTATATCCTAATGCTTACTATATTATAACGCCTAAATATTACCTTTTGGAATTATGGAGCCAACTGGTATTATTAAAAATACCTTTGAGGCAAATAGGATACTATTTGGATTTCTAAAATAATAAGGAAGGCGTTTGGATTAAGAATGAAGTTTACAATTATTACCATTTGCAAAAATGCAAAAGATTTACTTCAAAGAACTATAGAATCTGTTTTAAAACAAGATTATCTTAAGTATGAATATATTATTATTGACGGAGCCTCACAGGATGGAACGTTGGATATTCTTTACTCCTATAACTATCCGCAGATGCAGGTTTATAGCGAGCCAGACGGGGGGATTAGCGAGGCTTTTAATAAGGGTATAGAAAGATCATCGGGAGAATTTCTTCTTTTCTTAAACAGTGGCGATTTTCTTGTAAAGAACAATGTATTGAGTTTGGTTGCAGACGATATTGAAAAACAGAATGCAGAAATATATACATATGCGATACATACATATATGAATGCATGTTGGCCAAAAGATCTGGAATGTGGGTTAGCACTATGGAATGAATCTCTTATTCCACATCAAGCATCCTTTATTCATAGAAAGGTTTTTGAAAAGATTGGTTGTTTTAATCCACATTTTAAAGTAAGGATGGACTACGATTTTTTTTGTCGTTGCAAAAAAGCAAAAATAAAGTTTTTTTGCCGCCCGGAAGTAATTACACATTATGATATAACGGGTATTTCGGCAACTAACAGGTTTCTACATGATAAGGAAGGGCTTGCTGTCCAACTTCTTTATAAAGATGATGTTGGTGAAAAAGAGAAAATGCAGATGGAATCTCTGCTAAAGGAAGTTATATTAACTGGGGATGGAGCACGTAGGGAAGAAATGGACAGGCTTCGAATTTCTGCTTCAAAAAACAGAGTGCTTGTTCAAGTAATGGATAAATGGTTAAGGATACTTTTTGAGGGTAGAAGCCTTTCTCAATATTTTATCAAACGGAATATAAAGACGGTCGCTATATATGGATGGGGATATTTGGGGAGAAATCTGAAAACAGAACTGGAAAAAAATAATATACGTGTTCTTTATTGTATTGACCAGAATAAAAAGGGTAGTGGTATTTATTCGTGGGAAGATGAATGGATGGATGTGGATTGTATTGTTATAACGCCATTTTATTCCTATGATGAAATATGCAATAGGATAGAAAAAAAAGGTTTTTATAATTGTATTTCTTTTGAAGAATTATTAAATGATGCTTCTTTTTTGTAAAGTATATAAAGACAAACCGTGTTGAAAAAGATTATTATTTGCGGTTATTAAAACAATTAAAAATTTTTAGTAAAGGCGACATACTCTATGAATATTAAATGTGCTATAAAGAAAAAAGGAGGATATAGGAGTAGATGGCTGTTTTTTGTGTTATTGTGCGGAAGCATAATAATTTTAATTAAGGCAAAATACTATGAGGATCAAGTCATTCGCCTGCGCGCTTCCCTTGAAAAAATGAGTGGGTATAATAATGTATTTGACAAGTGGCTACGCATGAGGGAAACCGGAAAATCCTTACTGACATTCTTTTCAGAAAATGGCTATCAGCGTATTGCCATTTATGGAATGGGAAAATTTGCAGACCATTTACAGAATGAGTTGGCAGATGGACCAGTAGAGATTGCGTTTGGGATTGATATAATGGCGGAAAAGAAGGTATTTTCCTTAAAAACCTATTCGCCGGATTTTTTCCCGCAGGATGTGGATGCAATTATAGTGACCACCAATGACTTTGAAAAGGTGAAGAAACATTTGGAGGCCATAACAGATATTCCTGTGTACGCCTTGCCAGATATCCTTGTTTCTATAATGGGAGATAAAAATGTGTAACAAAAAAGATATATGCGTTGTCATACCTGTGTATAAACAAAAGATAACAGAAAACGAGAGAAAAAACATAAAAAATACGATTCAAAAATTAAACAGTCTGGATATTTTCTTCGTCACATACAAGGGTTCCCATATAAAAACCTATAAAGAATTTGAAGGCGCAGGGTTCAAACTGTTTGATCAAAAGTTTTTTAAAAATATTGAGGGTTATAATAAGCTTTTGATGAGCTTGCAATTTTACCGTTCTTTTTTTTCGTATGATTATATGCTGATCGTGCAGACGGACGCGTATATCATAAAAGACCTGGCAGATTTAAAGCGGCTTGTTAAAAAGGGTTACGATTATTGGGGGGCGCCATGGGTAACGGGATATGAGGTATATCGTTTCCTTTTTAATGACTATGAAACATGGTTAAGGGGCTTTCCGATATTAAAATGGCTGTTCCTGGGAAAAAAAAGAGAAGTTTTTGTCGGGAACGGGGGGTTAAGCCTGCGCCGGATCAAAAAAACCTATTTTTTGTTGTTGCAGAAGTGGCTGTACGTAAAAAGCTGGGAAGGGAATGAAGATTTGTTTTTTGCGGTACATGGCCGAAAAAACCTGTGCCTGTATAAAGTAGCGGCGGTCGAGGATGCGGAAACATTTTCCCTTGAGGTGAATATGCGTAAGAAGATCCGTAAGGGGGAGATCCCGTTTGGGATCCATGGATGGGAAAAATATTACCCCAATCTATTTGAGGAGCAAAGTTTTTAGGTGAAGCGAGGAACCTTATGAAAAAGATATTTATCTGGGGTACAGGAGAGTACGGGAACCTTCTATATGATTCGCTTCGGACAGATTTATGTCTAGTTGCCGGAGCCATTGATGCAGACAAGGCAAAGCAGGGGAAAGTCTGGCGGGATGAGATATGTGCATTCCCTCCAAGTTATTTACAAACAGTAGAGTATGATTATGTCGTGATCGCTGTTTCTCAATATAGCCCGATCCTGACGTGCTGCGCTGATCTGGGAATTGTACAGGACAAGATCCTTGTACTATCCAGGGATTGGGAAAAACTTGACTTCATAGACTATAAATTGAAGACGATCTTGAAATTAAAGCGGGAAATTGGAACTCTAAAATGGCAGAATGACATTCGTTGGAACAATATTCCATATGAGCTTGGCATTTACAAAACTCCCATCATCCGGCCATCGGAGGAGCTTCTGGAAAAAATAATCAAAGACAGAAAATCGTTATGCCGCTTTGGCGATGGGGAGCTGGAACTGATGCGGGGAAAGGCGAGGCCATGGTTTCAGGAGGTTAACGAGGAGCTGGCAAAACGGTTAAAGGAAGTCTTTTATACCGGACAGGAGGAGGTTTTAATCGCTGTTTCCAACAATTTTGGAAGCCTGGAATGCTATACACAGAGCGCAGCCGATGAGATCCGCGCATATCTGTCAGTGGGCAATACCAGGGCAGAGGTGATGGAAATGCTGGGGACAGAAAGAGAATATTATGACGCATATGTTTCCCGCCCTTACTTAATGTATAGGGATAAGGGGCATGCGAAACGAATTTTTTCCCTTTTGAAAGCCTTGTGGAATAAACGGAATATTTTGCTGGTAGAGGGGGAGCATGTACGGACCGGGGTAGGGAACGATTTGTTTCAGAATGTGGCAGGCCTGCGGCGGATCCTTTGCCCGCATGCGAATGCCTTTGGCCAATATAGGCAGATTTTACAATGCGTGAAAGAGAATGTACAACCGGAGGACTTGGTTTTGTTGTGCTTAGGGCCTACAGCGACTGTTTTGGCCTATGATATCTGCCGGCTGGGAATACAGGCAATTGACCTGGGGCAGATCGATAATGAATATGAGTGGTTTTTAAAAAAGGCGACACAAAGATCCGGCATAGAAGGGAAAGCGGTTTCCGAACTGGAGGGCTGGCATATTGCAAACGACTGTAACGACAGGGAGTATGTGGGGCAGATTGTTGGCAGGATAAGAGGAATAGAAAGATGATAAAAGTTTCAGTAATTGTTCCGGTGTACAATGTTCAAAAATATTTGAGAAAGTGCATTGACAGTATTTTGGAACAAACGCTGCCAGAGATAGAAGTTTTGTGTATAGACGATGGTTCTACCGATGATTCCAGAAAAATTCTTGATGAGTATACCCAAAGGTACCCATATGTCAAAGTAATACATAAAGAGAATGCCGGCTATGGAAAGACGATGAATTTAGGGCTTAGTCTGGCACAAGGGGAATACATTGGTATTGTGGAGAGCGATGATTTTATTGAAACGGCTATGTATGAGGAATTATATGCTGCTGCAAAAGAAAGAGAGCTGGACTTTATTAAATCTAGTTATTGGGAATATAGTGAAGAGGGACGAAAATGGATTGACCGGCTACAAGAGGTGGAGTGTGAAACAGTATTTTCAAACTATGAAAATATGAACAAGATATTTGCGCCCAAAAGCATCTGGTCGGGATTATACAAAAGGGATTTCCTTATTAAAAATAAAATCCGTTTTCTGGAAACACCCGGTGCATCATATCAGGATACATCTTTTTGGTTTAAGGTTTGTATTGCCGCTGAAAGGGGATATTTTACCAAAAAAGCATACGTGAATTATCGGGTAGATAATGTGTTTTCCTCTGTCAACTCGAAGGAGAAGGTATATTATGTATGCGATGAATTGAGGGAATGCGAGAGATATTTATGGGAGTCAGAATTGGATGTAAAACGCATATACCCATACTTCGTTTTTTATAAACGGGCGGTATATGCATGGAACCTGGAAAGAATCCTGCCAGAGTTCCGTGAAAAATACATGAAAAGAATTGGTGCAGAACTAAGGCGCGACATAACGCATTCTTTTATGAATACAGCCGGGTTTTACGAGGAATGGCAGCGCGACATCGTGTTATTATCGGAGTTTTATGAAAGCTATTGCCGGTATTTGAATGAAGATTTCTCAAGGCTTACCATACGGGATCGAAAGGACATAGATACCCTGATCAAAAAGGAAGAGGTTTATTTGTATGGGGCGGGGAAGATCGGACAGAAACTGGGGAGATATATGAAGGAACAAAAAGCGGATTGTGAGGTTCAATATGTAGTGTCAAATAAGGCTAACATTGTTTCTGGCGGGATTTTTTCTATTGCCGATGAAACGCTGGATACAGGAAGATGTATTGTAATTGCTGTCGCGTCTGGGCATATGGAACGGGAAATGGCAGTACAGGCCTTGAATCGGGGTTTTGATAATATAGCTTTTTTAAATAATGATGTGAGAAAATTCTTGGCTAATTATATTGAGGAACATGAATTATTATGAATAGTATCAAGGTATCCGTAATTATTCCCATATATAATGAAGAATCCCATTTACAGCAGTGTTTAGACAGCGTATTAGCCCAGACCTTGCAGGAAATTGAAGTCCTTTGTGTTGACGATGGCTCTACAGACCGAACCCCTGAAATGTTACAGGCGTACGCTTCTAAGGATACTCGCGTTCATGTTTTCCGCCAGCAAAATCAATATGCCGGAGCGGCCAGAAACCTGGGTATGAAATATGCAAGAGGCCGGTATCTGTCTTTTTTGGATGGAGATGATTATTTCGAACCGGATATGCTGGAAAAAATGTACCAGGCGGCAGAATCAGAAAAGCTGGATATTGTAATCTGCAAATCACTGCAATACGATGAGGAAACAGGAGAAGTCGTTTCCTCTGACTGGTCTTTTGAGGATTCTTTTTTGGAGCAACCTGGCGTTTTTTCCGGTGGTATGCTAAAACATGCCGGGATTTTTCAGATTACAAAGGGATGGGCTTGGGATAAGCTTTTCCGCGCGGGATTTGTTGAACATTGCGGCTATGTGTTTCCTGATTTCCGTTCATCCGAAGACGGCTTTTTTGTGTATATGCTTATGGCAAGGGCGCGGAGAATGATATATCTCTCCGATACTCTTATTACACATAGGGTGAATGACAAGACATCCTTGTCTAATACAAAAGAGAAAAACTGGCAAAATGGGTTTCGGATGTTTGAATTAATTAAAGAAGAATTGCATCATCAAGGGCTTTATAGATTATATCAAATGAGTTTTCTGAATGAAGCGGCACATTTTTTTAAGTGGTATCTGGAATCAATGAATTCATTTGAAGCTTTAAAAAATTGTTTCCAGTATATGCAGAGAGTAATAGAACCAGAGTTTGGGATCTTGTGCCAGGGGAGGGAATATAGCTTACAGCCGGAAGTGTTTGACTGGTATCAGATGCTGATAGGATCCACATGGGATGAATACCTGTACAAGCAATGGAGAAGAGAAAGGCTGCAGGCTGGGGATTTACGAAGAATATTGGCGGATCAGAGGAAGGCGCTGGCAGACAGAAAGTGGGTTTTTCCGTTCAAGGTATTTGAAAAGGGAAAGACGATCATATTATATGGGGCAGGCAAGATTGGGACATGCTATTATTCGCAGCTTATAGACAGCGGGTTTTGCAGGGAAGTTATATGGGTAGATAAGGATTATGAGGTATATAAAGACACAGTATGGCCGGTACAAAGCCCCTCTGTAATTGGCCAGATGAAATATGATTATATTTTTATAGTCATAAAAAATAAAAAGGATCAAAAGGAAATTTGGGAGATGCTTATAAAGCAAGGGGTACTGGCAGGACGAATCAAGCGTTTTGGGTATATTTCTTAAAGGCAGGGAGGCATAGGATGAAAACATATTTATTTGGGGTATCCCGGTTGCTTGAGAAGCTGTCTCGAGGCGGATACTTGCGGGAGTTCCGGGTTGAAGGGCTGTTTGACAATGCAAGAGAAAAACAAGGAGAGAAAAAATGGGGGTTTACAATTGAACCGCCTACTTTCTATGACTCCGATATAAAAATTGTAATTACGGTGAAGGAACTCTACCATATGGCGATGATCCATCAATTGCTGGATATGGGCTACAGGAAATTTACAACCTTCCATGCGGTTTCGGATGGCCGTTATGAAAAGGTGGAATATGATTACAGCCAATACGATTACGAGCATGATAAGAATTCTCTGGTTTTACTGTATCTGGAACACCGTTCGTATTCTAATATCTGCGCGCTTACCTACTTAAAGGAGGCTGGATATTTGAACTGTTATGATTTCCGCCTTAAATTATTTTTGGCAGATGCAAGGGATCCGGACTTTTATTACGATCTGATTGCCGCCAGATATATTATTACCGAACGGGAGTGGAACCTTTTTCACTTGGAGGAAGTGTCCGCAGAAGTGATTCAGATTTGGCATGGCTTTCCGCTAAAAACAATGGAACGCATGCGGAAAGAATATGCGGAAATGGAAGATTCATACATTGTAAAAAACTGGAAGCAGTTTAAATATATTTTATCATACGGATTAAATTATACGGTGTTCTTGTGTTCTTGTTATAGCACATTACAAAAACAATATGTGGTAACGGGAATGCCACGGAATGATCTTTTGTATCTGGTAAATGGGAAAGAGAACCTAGGGCAAAAGTTTCCGGCTTGCAAGGACAAGAAAGTAGTAATCTACATGCCGACATTCCGGTTACTGGACGGCCGGGCAGATGGCAGCGACGACGGATATTTGTTTTACTGGAATGATTTTGACGCAGAAAAACTGCAGGATTTCTGTCGGAAACAAAATTTGTATTTTCTTTTCAAACTTCATCCCTGCGATGTTTCAAAAGTTTCCGGATGGTGTGAGGAATCGGATTGCATGGGAATCCTGACAGACGAGATGTTAGGAGAGTCCTGTATGTATGAATACCTGAATGCAGCGGACGTATTGATCACAGATTATTCTTCAGTATATTTTGATTATATGCTGTTGGATCGTCCGATTATTTTTACGGACAGCGATGCTGGCAGCTATGAGAGCAACCGTGGCTTTATTGTGGAACCACTGGATTTCTGGCGTCCAGGGCCAGTCGTCCATACATGGGGGAAGTTAAAAGAGGAGCTGGAGGCTTTCTGTGCAGGGGAGGATCTTTTTCGGGTAAAGAGGCAGCAGCTAATGCCGTTTGTCCATCGTTATCAGGATTCGACTTCCAGCCAAAGGTTATTGGATTTTATGAAAAGGAATCAGGAGGAGCCAATCCATGCAGCCAACATGTAAACTGACAATAGCCGTCCCTATATACAATACAGCCAGTTATCTGAAGGAGTTGTTCCTCTGTATAGAAAACCAGACCCTCGGCATGAAAAATATGGAAATCATTCTGGTCAATGACGGTTCTACGGACTCTTCCGCCGGGATATGCCGGGCATTTCAGAAGAACCATACGGAAAGGGTACAGTATCTGGAATTCACCTGTAACCAGGGTGTCAGTCATGCCCGGAACAAAGCGCTGGACATAGCAGAAGGAAAATATATCACATTTTGGGACTCCGATGATTTATGGTCTCCATATGCGATGGAGAGAGCTATTACGTTTTTGGATAAGCACGAGGCAGAGGTTGACTTGGTTTCGTGTAATATAGAATATTTTGAAAGCACCTCGCAGTCCCATATTTTAAATTTTGCGGTAGAAGAGGATCTTCTTATTGACATCCTAGGCGATTACCAAAAGATCCGGACAAGCGGGGCTGCCTGTGTCATGCAAACCGAAGCTGCAAGACGTTTCCGTTTTGACGAGAAGCAGACCCGCTGGGAGGATGCAAGATATATTAACCAGCTTTTGCTACAAAAGAAGACGTATGGGATGCTGTCCGGGGTTCGATATTATTACCGCCGCCGCTGTAGCGGCGATTCTGCAACACAGATGCATGAGAGGGATAAAAAGAATTACTTGTATGATCTAAAAGCCTTATTTGACAACGTCTATAAAGAGTCCTTGAAGCAATGTGGAGAGTTCATCCCCATGATGCAGTATCTGCTTGCCTATGCCTTGGGATATTTTTTCTTGGAAACAGCCGATATCCTAAGTGAAGAAGAACATTGGCACTACGATACCATTCGGCGGAATATCCTCGCTCATATCGACGATCCGTACCTGAAAGAGATTCCCAACGTGGATCTACTGACGAAATGGAAGATGTTGGCTTTCAAGTACAATCTGGAAATAGGAAATGAAATTAATGCGTGGAGGCGAGAAGAACAAAACGCACAGTGGAATTTAATGCGCATCGATCGAACAACAGCGAATTATAATACATTAAAGCGTTGGTTTACACTAAAACAGCAAAACAAAACACTCCATCCTTATTTTGTAAAAAATGGTTACAGCCGGATTGCTATTTACGGAATGTCAGATTTGGGTATGTATTTGTTAAACGAATTGGCGAACAGCTCTGTACAGGTATCCTACGGGATTGACAGACGCGCTGAAAAGCTGGAACTCGGATTCCCTGTTTTAACAATAGAAGATGCGCTTCCAAAAGTAGATGTCATTATTGTAACGGCTGTTTATTTTTTCAGAGAAATTGATGTACAATTAAGGCAAAAGGTGCTGTGTCCGGTTATTTCTTTGGAGGATGTGCTGTATACGATCGAGTGAGGATGGATAGAATGAAGGAATATGTATTGATTACGGTAATCAAAGGAAGCAATCGTAATGCAGGCCCAAAGGCGCCGAGAGATATTAGCGATATCCTGAAAAAAACCGGAAAGGTTGAGACAATTTTACTGGAATCGGAACAACACAGAGACTATCCCTTGTTTTTGCAGTTGATTCAAATATTGAAGCAGGTGCGTTTGGAAAATCGGAAAGTAATCCTTCAGTATCCATTGCAGCCCTTTTTCTTCTTTGAGCAACAGGAATTGTTCGCCCAGGCATACTCGTATCTTGATCCAGATAAAACTGTTTTTTGGGTACATGATGTCAATCAAATTCGGTTTGCACAGCGGTCAGAGTGTTGCGCGGAAATGGAATGGCTAAAGCCGTTCTCGCATTTTATCGTACATAATGCGGCGATGGAACATTATTTGCAGAAATATCTGCCGATCCGAACATGTATTCAAAACGAGGTATTTGATTATATTTGTATGACCAGACAGGAACAAAGGGCTGTACGTCATCCACTTAATTCACAGCCACAGATTGTTTTTGCAGGAAACTTATTGCGAGCTAAGAGTCCGTTTTTGTATGAACTGGAACGTGAAAAAATGCTTTTTTATGTGAATGTGTATGGAAATCGGGAAGAGTTAATAAAAAATGAAAAAATCTGTTATCAGGGTAATTTTAATGCAGATCTTTTGCCCTACCGTTTGTGCGGCGACCTAGGCCTGATCTGGGATGGCGCTTTGGACTCCACAGATGTAAATGCATACAAAAACTATACCCGTTATAACGCCCCTCACAAGTTTTCCTGCTATATGGCAGCCGGTCTGCCGGTCATCGCTTGGCGGGAAGCGGCCATTGCCGAAGTGATCCGCAAATACCAGGTCGGATATCTGATTGACAACTTGTACGAGATTAACGATTTGGATCTGTCTTTGTATGAAGAATACAGGGAAAATGCGCGGAAGCTGGGGGAAAAGGTACGAAGCGGGTATTTTACAAAGCAAGTATTTGAACAGATCGAGAGGCTTTGGGAGACAATATAGTCCAGGCAAAGGAGATGTTTTGGGATGAAGAAAGGATACGAGGATTTTTTTAGGCGAATCCAAAATGAAACAAGCATAAAGATATACGGGGCGGGAAAATTCGCACAGACATTAGGCTGTTTTTTTCTAAGGCTTGGCGTCAAGGTGGAAGCTTTTATCGTATCCGATACGGAAGAAAACCCGACCGAATTGCTGTCCCGGCCAGTAATCGCTTTGAATTCGCTTTCCCCTTCTTCGTTATGCGATATTGCCGTAGGGGTTATAAAAAAAGAAGATGCTCAAACGGTATATGAAACGTTACAGGCCCGCCAGGCAAAAAATATTATTATTGTCCCACCGGATATTGTAGACGATATTTATTATAATTTCACATTGGATACTTCTTCTCTGGATGCAATGGTCCTTAATTTAAAAAAAGAGCCGCCTATATTTGTTTATGTCAGCGATTCGTGGGGGGAATGTGCCGTCGCGTATATGTTAGATAAAAATGTGCAGATAAAAGCTCTATGCGCGGATAGAACCGACAAATTCCTTTCGCTTAATCTGGACGTACCCTTGTTGCCATATGGTAAATTTTTGCGACAAAATAAAGACGCGGTTGTCGTGCTGGCCATCAGGGGAATCCTCTGGAAAAAGAATTTCATAAACAGGCTTAGAAGAGACGGATTTGAGAAAATTGTTATATTTCCAGATGAATACATGGAAAAAATGGCGGAAGGGATTTATCAGAAGCTATGGGAAGAACCCAAAAAGGGCTTTTGTGTAATCCAAAACGGCAATGTAGAAAGCTATCATTACCTTACGCAGATTGAACAAAACGGGGAGATTTACCGTTGGCGAAATAGAATTGGAGCCGGTGCGTTTTGTGGCCGAAAGATACAGAGAAAGATTCAAGACGGGAGTTTATTGGAAGATTATTGTCAGCAATATCCCAATTGCTCCTTTTTACCTTATGCAGAATGCCCGTTATCGGAGGTAATAAAACCAGAGATTACTCTGGAAGTATATATGGCGAAGTTCCATAAGGATAAAAAGGTTGCCGCACCGCCGTTGCCGGAGTGGGTGATCCCGATTCAGGTCGGAAAGGCTTTGACGGATCTTCGGATTGCGAATTGCTGTGATAATACGGGAGATCATATATCGAAAAAAAACGTGGATTATTCGGAAGGTACCGCTTTATACTGGATGTGGAAAAATACGTATGGACAGGATTATATCGGTCTGTTCCATTACCGGCGTCAAATGGCAATGGGTAAAACGACCTTGGAACAGATGTTGAAATATGATGCGGTGCTGACCGTGCCAACTTGCCTGGGCGTAAGCGTGAAGGACTTTTTCTGCAATAATTTTATTTTGGACTTTGACTGGGAACTGATGATGCGCTATACCCGGGAATATGACATGGCCTATTATGAAACAGCCCAGAAACATGAAAAATCGCAAATCTATTTCTCGTGCAATATTTTTATCATGAAGCGGAGATATTTTGATGAAATGTGTGGGTTTATTTTCGGAGTTTTGGAAAAAGTCGAGCGGTTTTATCAGGAAAGAGAACTGCAGCGTAAGGACCGATATATGGGATATCTGGTGGAAAATCTGTTATCCATTTATTTCATGCATCAGGCAGGAAGATTGAAGCTGGCTTATACAGATATGAAGTTTTATGATTATATAGAGGATGAGAATCAATGAAAAGCATCCGAAATGGGGGAGAATATGCTATATAGTTTTGATGTGTTTGATACTGTGATTACCAGAAAAGTAGCGACTCCCTGGGGGATTTTTGCGCTTATAAGGGATAAACTGCGCAAGGAACAGAGCAAAAACGGAATTGCAGAGTATGTGATTGAAAATTTTTATGAGTTAAGAATCCACAGTGAAAGACTGATACGAGAAAGTTATTCTGCTAGAAGAATAGAAGAAATCACGTTGCAGGGTATTTACGAAGCGATGGCTGTCAGCGGTTTGCTGAGCGAAGCGCAAATCGCTTATCTGTGTGAGCTGGAAGAAAAAATGGAGTGGGAGAATGTGATCGGAATACAGGAGAACATTCATAGGATTGAAACTTTGTTGGCGCAGGGAGAACGGGTGATCCTGGTTTCTGATATGTACCTTTCCCAAAAGGCGATCCGCTCTATGTTGACAAAGGTTTCGGGCGTATTAGCTTCGCTTCCCCTTTATGTTTCGTCGGAATATAGAAAACGTAAAACATCAGGCGAATTGTACCGTCATGTTCAGAGTCTGGAAAAGATTCCGTTTGAGAACTGGATCCATATTGGAGATAATAAAACCCAGGATCTGAGGATTCCGTTTGAGTTAGGAATGCGGGTGGAGTATTGGCCGGTGATGGAAAAAACGGCTTTTGAGAAGAAGCTGTTGGAGAATCTTGGAGATGATACAGGGTTGCAGAGGATTATCAGCGCGGCGGTTCGAAGTGAAACGTTTCATGAAAAAGAAGCGATGGAGCAAGGGCTGAGAGGTGCGTATCACATTGGCTGCCGCTATGCAGGGCCTGTCCTGTATAGTTATGCGGCCTGGATTGTGGAACAGGCACGCGAAAAAAAGATTCGCAGACTTTATTTTATTGCGAGGGATGGCTATCTGATAAAAAAAATCGTTGACTTTATTCTGCTAAAAAGCCATACAGATATTCGCACAAGTTATATATATGGCTCCAGAAAGGCATGGCGCATGCCGTCCTTGTCTGGGTCCCATTACAATCTGTATCAACTGGTTTTGTGGTCTCATTTCCTGCGAATTCACAGCCTGGAAGATTTGGCCGCGGTGCTGCATCTTTCTTTGCATGAACTGTATCCTTATTTACCGGGAACCTATGCGAAAAATAAAGAAAATACCAGGATTTCCATCCAGGAGTTAGAATATATTGTGGATATTCTATCCGGGGACAAAACATTCCAGCAGTTTCATTTGCAGAAGCTTTCTAAAGAACGTTTGCTTACGCAGATGTATTTGGAGCAGGAGGTCAACGTTGCAGATGATGATTTTGCCTTTGTAGATGTTTCTGGCGGCGGATTAACACAGGGATGTTTGCGGGAATTACTGAAAGACCGCTATCCGAAACCGATTCGCACCTTTTTCTTTAAGATTGACAGGGTGAATTTGGTAGAACAATCCATTTTGTACACGTTTTTGCCGAGTTTTCTGGAAAATAATCTTACGATTGAAATGATGTGCCGTGCGCCGCATGGGCAGACGAGGGGATATGAGGAAAAAAACGGAAGCCTTGTGCCGGTTTTTGATGCAGTGGAGTCGGAGGAGCTGATTGAGCACGGTTTTTTTGCGTATGAAAGAGGAATTCTTGATTTTACGGAATGTATGTATGAAAATACCACGGAGACGACTTGCGGTTCGTTGAAAATAATTTTGTTTTATTTGCAGCAAATCGCACAGAATCCGCCTGAGGATGTACTGGAATTTTTTGCTTCTATGCCCAGTGGAGAGTCAGGACGTGGAGAAAGTGTGGTTGAATATGCGCCTAAGCTGACAGAGCAAGATATTAAAAATATCTTTTTATATCGAACTTATGAGCCTTTGGAAGAATTTTATAAAGGAACAGATTTGAATTATTCTGTTTTGCGTGCGGATAGAGAGACGAAAGCTTTGATTGAGCGTTGCAAAAAGGAAAGAGATTCGGTCTGGGGCCGGATGTTTCGTCAGAAAAAAGACCATATGATACAGGCGCGGCTCGAAAAATATGGAAAAGCGGCGTTTTATCCGATCCGCTTGTTGGAGGAGAAAATCATCTTATATGGCGCGGGAAAAATGGGAAGGCATCTGTATCAGCGTCTGTTTGAGGATCCGGAACATAGCGTGGTATTGTGGGTAGATAAACAGGCTTCTGCTTACAGATCGCAGGGAATAGAGCTGGTAAGTGATCTTTTAGATTTACAGAAATTTGACAGCGAGCCGATTGTTATCGCGGTAGCGGCGGAAAAAACAGCGTTGCAGATTCGTCGGGAACTGGAAGAAATGGGAGTCGATAAAAAACGCATTTTGTGGTTTTATCCATGGAACCATCCTTATGGCAAAGGCATATGGAAGGTGGAAGGGATTGGATAAGGGAGATACAGAAGCGATAGGGGAGAAAAAATGTTACAGATACGGCAGGGTTATTTAAAGAATATTTTCAAGGAATATCAAAACATTGTATTATTTGGCGCGGGAACTTTGACTACTGCAATGTTTGAAGCGTATAAGGGCTTGGCTTTCGAAAAAAAGGTAAATTTTATTTTAGATAATGACAGCGGGAAGGACGGAAAAACCATACTAATTCATGGAAAAGAAATACCGATGATATCGATTGAGCGGTTTTCACAATTAAAATTAGAAAATTATGCTCTTATCATCATGCCTGTCTTTATGCTGGATATTGTAAAGCAGTTGGACACGCTTCCTGCATTTGACGGTGTTCCCACCTACATATACGCATTTCTCATGAATCAGAAAGAAGGGATTCCTTTTTCTTTCCGGAGCACCAAAGAACCCAGAATTCCCAAAACGATCCATTATCTGTGGTTCGGCGGAAAAGAGCTTCCGGATAAATACAAAAAAAACATCGAGTCTTGGAAAAAATACTGCCCGGATTTTGAGATTGTGCGCTGGGATGAATCCAACTATGATACCCGGAAAGTTCCCTTTATGCGTCAGGCCTGCGAGGCGGGTTCCTGGGCTTATGTAACCGATTATGCGAGAAAAGATATTTTGTATCATTATGGGGGTATTTATTTTGATACGGATGTGGAAGTAATCAAGCCTCTGGAGGACCTGCTGTACAATGACTTTTTTGTTGGCAGAGACGATGTGGCGAATATCAGCAGCGGGGCAGGAATTGGCGCGGTGAAAGGTAATCCGCTGATGAAAGCGCTGCGGGATGATTATGCGAATCGTATGTTTACAGACATGAGTGGAAAAATGATTGCAAAAGCCTGTGGAGTTTATGAAACAGCGCTTTTGATAAAGCATGGATATCAACCCAATAACACGTTTCAACAAATTGACAAAGGAAGCGTGATATTTCCCAGGGAGGTCTTATGCCCGATTAGCTGGATCGGTATGTCGGACCGGTATACGGAGAATACTCTTTGCATTCATAAGTATGATGACTTGCTAATTGATGAAAAAGGCCCGGAGATGGCAAAGATACAGAGGAAGGAAATTCAAGCCTTTGCGTACCGTGAAAAATCGGTTATAAAAAAAGGCAACCGATAGCAGCTAAGCAAAGGAAGGCGCCTCATGCAAAGCATCGCCCGAAGCTGGCGATTTGCATTTATCATCGACAGGAGGATTTATTTGAATTCCGTTACTGCTCCGGGAACTGAGGGCGGATTACAGACTGCTGGCCCGCCAGTATAGCAACAGCCTTTTGAAACTTCTGCTGGAGGGAGACATTCTGTCCAGGGCAGAGAAAAAGGAAAAAAGGTTCAGATCGGCGCGGTCGGACGATCTCTACAATAACAGAAGAAATCTTTTGAAACATCAATTTATTTATATATCGAGAAAAAGGAAAAAATCATGGCAACTCTGCACACAACCAATCCAATCCCTTCCAGACAGCCATCCGAAACCGACCAGGTCATCCTGGCCTATCTAGAAGCATCTTCCAAAGACTACTATGACGAGGAGATCGCCGGGGACCCGCGCTTTGCGGTCTGGTACCAGCTCTCCAGCCTGCGGACGGGCCTGATCAGTTGGTATCCGTTCTGTCCTCACGCTGCGGTTCTGGAGATCGGCGCCGGTTTCGGCGCGCTGACAGGTCTGCTGTGCGACCGCTGCAAGACGGTGGCCGCCACAGAGAGGTCGGATCACCGGGCCGCTGCCATTGCCAGACGCTGGCAGGAAAAGGATAATCTCCATGTCTACGCCGGGGAGTGGAGCGAGATTTCTTTTGACCAAAAATTTGATTACGTGATCCTGACCGGCATTCTGGAGCGGGCCGGAGGCGGCTCGCCAGACCGGGAGAGGTATATCGAATATCTGAAAAAAGCGGCCGGGCTTTTAAAAGCGGACGGTATTCTTCTGGCGGCGGTGGAAAATCGTATGGGCCTTCGCTATTTCTGCGGAGACCGCGAACCTCACGGCGGCCATGCCTTTGAGGGGATAAGACGGTATCCGCACGGAATCCGCGGGTATTCGTTCAGCCGGGAGGAACTGAAAGACATAGTGGAGCGGAGCGGTTTTTCACAGAGCCGTTTTTATTATCCTCTTCCGGATTACCGGTTCCCGCAGTTGATTTATTCGGATCGCTTTCTGCCGGGGCCGAATCTGAGAGAGCGGCTGATTCCGTATCATCTGCATTCCAGCTCGCTGGTGGCCGTGGAGCAGGATCTCTATCCGGATGTGATTGAAAACGGGGTCTTTCCTTTTTTTGCCAATTCCTTTTTGGTGGAAGGCAGCCGCCTGGCTCTTCCCGGCGGCGCTCTGTATGCGGCGGTTTCGACGGACCGCGGGCGGGATGGCAGTTATGCCACCCTGATCCGGGACAACGACACCGTCACAAAACGACCTCTGTACAGGGAAGGCGAAGCGGGCGCGCAGGCGCTGTATGAACATATGGAGGATCTGAAAGCCCATGGGATTCCGGTTGTCCTGCACACGCTGCTGCCGGATCACAGCCTGGAGCTTCCCTATATTCCATGGCCCACGCTATCCAATTCTATCAAAGAGATCATCCGGACGGATCCGGAAGAGTTTTTGCAGTTGTTAGACCGGATTTATGCTTATATTTTACAATCTTCACAGATTGTACCGCCCAGGCCGGAGCTTTTGCCGTCCTCGTCGTCCGTGCCAGATTCTTCGACTTCCATGCCGCAGCCGGAAAACGCCTTGCTTTCACTTCACCTGCAGGCAGCAGACAGCGAGGAGGAGCGGGCGCGTCTCTTGTCGCTGGATTTCGGACCGATTCTGAAAAAAGCTTACATGGAACTGATTCCCTTAAACTGTTTTTACAATCCGGATACAAAGGAGTTTCTGTACTTTGACCAAGAATTTGTGCGCGAAAATTATCCGGCGGGCTATGTAATGTTTCGGGCCATCCACTACATCTATTGCTTTACGCCGGGGGCGGAGCAGTGTTACCCTAGAAAAAAGCTCCTGGAGAAATACAGGATGACGGATACCTGGTCGGTCTATCTGGCGGAAGAAAATCGTTTTCTGAACGAGGTGCGCAACCACGAGAAATACCGGCAGTTTTACCGCTGGTCGGCTGTGGACCGCGCGCGGATTGACGAGAATATCAAGCGCCTGGAATCCGAGGAGGAGACCATTGCCGATTACAAGATATCGGACAAGATGAAGAAGATCTGGAAAGTGGAGCTTGCCATGCTGGACGAGGTCAGCCGTATCTGCAAGAAACATGGATTGACCTGGTTTTTGGTGCATGGCAGTCTTCTGGGAGCTATCCGCCATAAGGGCTTTATCCCCTGGGACGATGATCTGGATATCGCCATGCCGCGGGCCGACTATGACCGATTTTTGGAGCTTGCAGCCGGAGAGCTGAAAGAATCGCTCTCTCTTCACACGCCGCAGACGGAACCGGATCTGTTCTGGGGCGGCTTTGCCAGAATCCGCGACAGCCGCACGACAGGCATAGAGACGAGGGAGCTGGGGCATAAAGGAAATCTTGGAATCTGGATGGATGTACTGCCGCTTGACAGATGCACGATGGACGAGAAAAAATTCGACCGGAAAGAGAAGAAGATCCGCCGCTGCCACCGCCTGCTGTTAGCCAAGATCTATGGGAAGGATTACCCGTCTTACGGAGATATGAAACCGCTTCTCTGGCGTTTTTACAGGATGCAGTCGCATCTGTTTGGCCATACGTCGCTGTGCAGAAAGCTTGACCGGGCGATGCGCCTGTACACGGATGAGCATTCCGAGGACGTAGCTATTTTCAGCGGTTATTTTAAGCACCGGCGGCTGTCGGCGGCAGATTTTCAGAGTACGGTAAATCTGACGTTTGAGGGGCGCAGCCTTCCGGCGCCGGCCGGATATGAAAACTATATGTTCATGTCCATGGGGAAGGATTATCTGAAGTATCCGCCAGAGGAGGAACGAAAGCCGAAGCATCGCGGAATCTTTGACCCGGAGAGACCCTACGGCGAATACAGCTGGAAGCTGACGGGGATGTTTGAGGATATCCGCGGGAAAAAGATTATTCTGTTTGGCTCCGGTATGATGTTTGAGGATTACATGAAAAAATGGGGAAACCGCTACCGGCCGGATTTTCTGGTGGATAACGACGAAAACAAGTGGGGGCGGCAGCGGTTCGGCATCCCGATCAAAGAGCCGGGTGAGATTTTGAAGATACCAAAAGAAAAGAGGCGTCTGATCCTGTGCAGTTTTTATTATAAAGAGATTGAAAAACAGTTAGCACAGATGGGAATTCAAGATTACTGCGTCTACGTGCAGCATTTGGAATGGATTGTGAAATCGGAGGAATAGGGAGATTGGATTATGGAACAGAAAAAATATCGCCTGGGCTACGTTCCCGGCGTCTATGACCTTTTTCATATTGGTCATCTGAATCTGATCCGCCGTGCCAAGGAGCAAAGCGAGGTTTTGCTGGCGGGAGTATTAAGCGACGAGCTGGTGGAGCATTTTAAGAAAAAGAAACCATTTATCCCGTTTGAGGAGCGCTTCGCGATTGTGGCGGCGCTGAAAGAGGTGGATCAAGTTATAAAGGTGGATTTTTCTAATACCGTGAAAATGGAGGCATGGAAGCGGTATCACTACGACGCCTATTTTTCCGGGGATGATCACAAGAGCGAGTGGGATCGAGAACAGAGAGAGCTGCAGGCAGTCGGTTCGGATATCGTGTATCTCCCATATACGAGAGGGACCAGCTCCACCATGATTAAGAAGCAGTTAAAAGAGGCAGAGCAAAAACCGCGCCTGTATCTGTTCGGCGCGGGGCGGATTGGGCGGCATCAGTTGCAGGTACTGCGGGAGGGGCCAGAGGCAGGCCGGTATGATCTGGCCGGTTTTCTGGACAACCAGCCTTCCAAGCATCTGACAAGACTCATGGGGCTGCCGGTCTACCGGCCGGAGGATTTACTGACGCTTGAAGCAAAGAATCATTCTGCCTGCCTGGACAGCCGTTTGCAGGAAAACTATTTTGTTCGGATTACGATGAAAGAGACAGAGGAGGCATGGGAACAGTTAATGCGGCTGGGGATTGACGTTCGGAGAGTGGAAAAGCCTTGAAATAAGAAATTGTTTTTGATATAATGGGGCAAATGCAACAGGAAGAGAATCCCTTTTGTGGGATTTTTCAGGGAAGGATAGGACAGATGATCAGTTTCAACGAGCCGCCCCTGGTCGGAACCGAGGAACAATATATTTCAGAGGCGATTGCCAACCGTAAGATCTGCGGGGATGGTCCTTTTACCAGAAAATGCAGCGCCTGGCTGGAAGAACATATGAAAACGGCCAAAGCGCTTTTGACGACTTCGTGTACTCACGCAACGGAGATGGCCGCTCTTTTGGCCGGAATCGGGGAGGGGGACGAGGTTATCATGCCTTCATATACATTTTCGTCCACGGCGAACGCCTTTGTGCTGCGCGGAGGCGTTCCTGTGTTTGTGGATATCCGTCCGGATACCATGAATATAGATGAGGAAAAGATCGAGGATGCGGTGACGGAGCGGACGAAAGCGATTGTAGTCGTACACTATGCGGGCGTCGGGTGCGAGATGGAGCGGATCTGCGGGATTGCCGGACGGCATAATCTGACGGTTATCGAGGACGCCGCACAGGCTGTGATGGCATTTTATAAGGGACGTGCGCTGGGGACAATCGGAGATTTCGGCTGCTACAGCTTTCATGAGACGAAAAATTATAGCATGGGCGAGGGCGGCGCTTTGCTGATACGGGATGAAAAGGATAGGGAGCGGGCGGAGATTATCCGGGAGAAAGGAACGGACCGAAGCCGTTTTTTCAGGGGACAGGTGGACAAATATACCTGGGTAGACGCCGGTTCCTCGTATCTGCCCAGTGAGCTGAACGCCGCGCATTTGTTTGCCCAGTTGGAGCAGGCGGAGCGGATCAACGCGGATCGCTTAAGAAGCTGGGAGCGCTATCAGCAGATGCTGCTGCCTCTGGAGCGGGAAGGAATTCTGTCTCTTCCTGTCGTGCCAAAAACATGTAAGCACAATGCGCATATGTTCTATATCAAGGCAAAAGATTTGGCGGAGCGAAGCCGCCTGCTTGCGTTTTTAAAGGAGCGGGGAATATTGGCGGTGTTTCACTATATTCCGCTCCACAGCGCGCCGGCTGGCCGGCAGTTTGGCCGCTTTCACGGGGAAGATGTCTATACGACAAAGGAGAGTGAGCGTCTGCTGCGCCTGCCGCTGTATTATGGATTGTCGGAGGCGGATCAAAATCGGGTAGTGGCAGCCGTCAAGGAGTTTTATGGAAAATAAGAAGACTCGTTGGAAAGATTATCTTTTGCTGCACGGCGCGCTTTTTTTGTATTCAACCGGAAGTTTTTATTCTAAAACGGCGGCGGGACAGGCGTTTTTGTCGCCGGGTTTTTTGTTGTTTTACGGGCTGATGCTTCTCAATCTTCTGGTCTATGCGGTCTTGTGGCAGCAGATCCTAAAACGGTTCCCTCTGACGGTAGCCTTCGCCAACAAAGCAGTTACCATTCTGTGGGGAATTCTGTGGGGAGCGCTGTTCTTTCATGAGACGATTACTTGGCGGATGCTTGTGGGCGCGGCAGTGATTATTCTTGGCGTTCTGGTGGTGGTGACAGATCATGAGTAAATTGTTTTTGTTTAGCGGTATTTATCTGCTGTCTGTATTGGTGTCTTCCGCCTCTCAGATTCTTCTGAAAAAGAGCGCACAGGGAGAACATAAGAGCCGGCTGGCGGAATATCTGGATCTTCGGGTTCTGACTGCCTACGGTTTATTTTTCGGTGCGACATTGATCACGGTGACAGCGTTAAAGGTGGTTCCGGTCTCTTTGGGAACCGTGCTGGAATCGACAGGTTATGTGTTTGTGACGGTTTTCGGCGTATTGTTTTTAAAGGAGAGAGTCAGCCGAAGAAAGCTGGCCGGACTGGTGCTTATCATCTGCGGGATTTTGATTTATGCGCTGTAGCAGATGGGGATTCTGATTCGGAAATTGAGTTTTTGTACCGCCAGAGAACAAGATGGATCTAGTAGAATAAAGAGGAAAGAAAACGCGATGAAATTTTCGGTGATTGTACCCTGCTATAATTCTCAGGATACAATAAGTGAGCTGGTGGAATTAACCAGGGAAGTGTTCGGTCAGATGGGTGAGGAGGAGTATGAATTTGTTCTGGTAAACGACTACTCTCCCAACCGGGAGACGCTGCAGGAACTGCTGAGATTGGCCGGCCGGTATCCGTTTGTAAAGGTGATTGATCTGGCAAAAAATTTTGGACAGGCCAATGCCCAGATGGCGGGACTCAATTTTGCCGAAGGAGAATATATCATCAATATGGACGACGATCTTCAGACGCATCCCAGCCACATCCCTGCACTGTACCAAAAGCTGGAAGAAGGCTATGATCTGGTTTTTGCCCGGTATAAGAAAAAGCAGCACAATTTTTTCCGCAACCTTCTGACCCGCATGGGAGCAAAATTTGATGAGATGTGTCTGGAGCGCCCAAAGGACATCGACTTTACCAGCTTTTTTATCTGCCGGAAATTTATTCGGGATGAAGTGATTAAATATACGTATCCCTACTCGTTTATGGAGGGGCTTTTTCTGCGTACAGCGCGAAACATTGCCAATGTGGAAGTGGAGCATCTGCCACGCCAGCATGGACAGTCCGGATACAACCTGAGAAAGCTAGTAAAGCTTTGGAGCAACTTTACAAATTTTACCGTTCTGCCGCTTCGCATCGCTGGAATCATCGGATTTCTCTCGGCTCTGGGAGGGTTTCTCTACGCTCTGTATATTGTGATCAAAAAACTGCTCGATCCGGGAATGCCGATGGGGTATGCGTCCCTGATCTGTGTCGTTCTGATTTTTTTCGGGATCACGCTGTTCTGCATCGGGATGCTGGGGGAATATGTGGGACGAACGTTTCTGTGTGTCAACAACAGCCCGCAGTATGTGGTGCGGGCTGCCTATAATGTCTCTGAAAAGAAGGACGGCAAAGAATGAACAGACTGATGATACTGGGATCTATGGATGAATTTGTATCTCTGGTGCAGAAGGCGAAAGCCAGAGGCATAACCGTGATTGTCTGCGACGGCTATCCGGACGGTCCGGCAAAACTGTATGCGGATCGCGCCTATGATGTGGATATCCGTCTTGTGGACCAGGTGGCCCAGATCTGCCGGGAAGAGAGAGTGGACGGGATCATCGCCTCTTTTTCCGATATTCTGTTTGAATACCTGGTTCAAATCGCTGCGAAAGCCGGATTGAAGACATACTGTACGCCAAAGCAGGCTGAATTTCTGCGTTCCAAACAGAAGATGAGGGAAATGTTTCAAGAACTGGGGATTCCCTGCGCAAAGAATCATGTGCTGACAAGCGATTTTAAGGATCCGGAGATCGCAGATTTATCGTTTCCCGTTGTGATGAAGCCGTTGAACGGATACGGTTCCCGCGGCGTTTTTGTCGTAAATACAGTAGCGGAAATCCATGAACGGTTTGAGGAGACATCCCGCTACTCCATTGGTACGGATCGGATCATGGCGGAAGAGTACAATAGCGGCTATGAATTCAATATGACAAACTGGATTTTGGACAAAGAGGTATACACGCTCTCCATTGCGGATCGGGAGAAAGCGCCGTTTCAGGCCGCGGGAGATATCCCTCCGATCTGCCGCCTGGTCTATCCGTCCCGCATGACAGATCTGGTGTATGAGGAGGCCAGAAAGATCGTGCGCAAAGTGGCGTCTTATGTGGGGATCACGACGGGGCCGCTGTCCATGCAGTTTTTTTATCAGCCGGAAAAAGGAATTCAGGTCTGTGAGTGCGCCGGGCGGTTTTTCGGCTATGAACATGAGCTGCTCAGCTACAGCAGCGGCTTTTTTATAGAAGATCTGCTGTTAGATTATGTATATGATGAGACCGCCATGCGAAAGCGGGTGCAGAATCACTCGTTTCATCTGCCGCGAATCATCGGAGGATTATATTTTCACGGGCGGGAGTGTATCGTGGGAAGTACCAAAGCGGCGGAGGAGCTGATGCGGCAGGTACAGCCCCTGGAATATACGCTTTACTATAAAAATGGGGAACCGATTTCCCACGATACCGGGGCAAAACCTTATGTGATTCGGCTGGATATCGCGGCGGATACCTACGAAGAGCTGGATCAAAAGAGCCGGCGGATTTTGGAACAGATGGTGATAACCGACGGGGAAGGCGAAAATCTGATATACCCTGCTGCCATTCCCGTTTATCCGTCGGCCTGCCATACCAGGATTTGACCGGTTTCGGAAACCTGTATACGGGATTGGTCGGTGCCGGGGCTGGCACCGGGACGCGCCTTAGCTGCTGGTAAAAAGAGGAATGAATGGGATTATGAGAAGGAAAAAAGAAGCGATACGCGAAAAAAAAGATCAAAAATTTTGGTTTCTGGCATCCTGTCTGGCTTTTAGCGTGATTTGTGTACTCGCGGCTATCTTTCGGGGAACGCTGCACACGTTTCATTCCGATGACGCCATAGCGGTGCTGCTGGCCAGAGAACAATTGCATAGCGGCTGGCTGATTCCGCCGGACTGGTCTTATGCCTATGAATATTGGATACTCAGCCTGAATCTTCTGGTTCTTCCGTTTCTGAAACTGACTGGTCAGATGCTTCTCAGCCGGCAGCTTGCTGTGATGGTACAGTTTTTTCTGCTGCAAATCGTTTTTTACCGCTTTTTAAAACGGCTGGTCAGCCGCAACGGGGCGCTTCTTGGATGCATTTTTTTGACGGCACCCCTTTCTTTTATTCAGATGGAACATTTTTATTTCCAGGCAACCTACGCTACGACGATACTCTGGAGTTTTGTGATTTTGCTGCTTTTGTTTGCATTCCTGGAACGAAAGACGCTAAAAAGCGAGCTGCCGTGCGCGATCGCTCTGGGCGCTTTGATTATTGCTCTGGGCTGCGGCGGGACGCGGACGCTTGGGACGGTCCTGCTGCCGGCGGCAGCAGGTATGGGGATCGTGGTTCTGATGGAATGCGATTACAGGATACCGGCTCTTTTACAGAAACGGAGGCTTCTTGTCAAGGCCGGCTTTGTGGGGCTGGCTATGGTTCTGGGAATTCTGGCGGGGAACCGGCTTCTGGCATTGGGGCAGACGCAGGGAAGCCAGGCTATGGTGATTTGCAAAACATCGGATTTCTTTTCCAACTTTGCGGCGTTTTTTACCTCTTTTCTGCAGGTTTACGGCTGTTTTGAAGCGGAGACGCTGATGAGTGCCACAGGGATTCTGGGCGTGCTGAAACTGCTGCTTGCCGTATTCTGCGGAATGGTTGTTCCTGTGAGTCTGCTTGCCGTGTTCGGAAAACTTACAAAAGCGCAGAAATTTTATGTCGGATATTCGGTCTGCGTATTCTTGGTGATCTTTTATATGATGGTGTTCTGCGAGCTGAAAAATGCGTACTATTTCCTGCCTGTCTATGTCAATAATGTGGTCCTGACCTGCATGTTTATCGAATATTTTCGAGAGCCGGCTGCGAAGACATTTCAAAAGATACTGGATTTAGCCGTTCCTGGTTTTCTGATTCCGCTGGCTCTTTTGTCCTGTGTGGTTTATGGAAAATATAATTATGCCAGCGTTGAGAGATGGGCCGGATTTGACACGGTGGATCTGGGACTGATGGAATTTCTGAAACAGGAAGGACTGGAATTTGGATATTCCGATTTTTTTAATGCCCAGTGTTATACGGTGGCTTCAAACGGCGCGGTGGAGATTGTCAGCGTCAATGAAGAGTACGGCTGGAATGAGGAGGAAGAGAGGTTTGTTGCGTATGTGCGTCATCCCAGCCATGCCCGCCAGTGGCTCAGCTCCAAGCGATGGTATCAGGAGGGGTATCATGACGGCGGCTCTTTTGTGATGACACGGACGGAATTTCTGAATGAGCTCTCCTCTGCGTTTTTGGAAAATGCAGTAAGGACGCTGACTTACGGAAAATATACGATTCTTGTGTACGAAGAAAGCATGGCAAATTGCAGGTGGGAATAGGGAAACGGCTGTCGAAAAAATGCGAAATCTTGCAATTTTTTCTTGTCTGTGATATAATCAATATTGTTTTGCATGAAAAGAGATTTTATGAAGAATAACAAATGTAGTATCCTGAAAATAGAAAGTTATAGAACCGAACATGTATAATGAATGGAATTTGGATTCGATTGATTTAACAAAAGAGCCGCCTCAAGAAGAGCCTGCCAGACAATGTTATTTTATGGCAAAATGCCGGGAGTGGGTTCAGGATTTTGCGCACAGAAACAAACGCATTCCGACCGCCAGCATTCAGACCTTCGGGTGTCAGATGAACGCCAGGGATTCCGAGAAATTGGCGGGTATTCTGGAACAGATCGGATTTCTTCTGCAGGAGAATGAGAACGCCGATTTTGTATTATATAATACCTGCACGGTCCGGGATAACGCCAATCAGAGAGTATATGGCCGCCTGGGGTATGTTCACAGTCTGAAAAAACAGAATCCGGCGATGCTGATCGCTCTGTGCGGCTGCATGATGCAGGAGGAGAGCGTGATCGAGAAGCTGAGACAGAGCTATCGCTTTGTAGATATTGTCTTTGGCACGCACAATATCTACAAGCTGGCTGAACTCCTCCATCTGCGTTTAACCTGCTGCCGCATGGTGGTGGATATCTGGCCGGAGGGTAAAAACGCGGTGGAGACGCTCCCGGTCGAACGGAAGTATTCTTACAAATCCGGCGTCAATATTATGTATGGCTGTAATAATTTCTGCAGCTATTGTATTGTTCCCTATGTACGGGGACGAGAAAAGAGCCGGGAGCCGGAAGAAATTGTAAGCGAGATTGAGGGGCTGGTGAAGGACGGCGTCATAGAGGTCATGCTTCTGGGACAGAATGTCAATTCTTACGGCAGAAATTTAAAGTCCCCCCTTTCTTTTGCCGAACTTCTGCGCAGGGTGGAGGCGATCGAGGGGTTGCAGCGGATTCGTTTTATGACGTCGCACCCGAAAGATCTGTCCGATGAACTGATTCAGGTGATGAAGGAATCAAAGAAAATCTGCCGTCATCTGCATCTGCCGCTTCAATCCGGCAGTTCTCGAATTCTAAAAATTATGAACCGCCGCTATGACAAAGAACAGTATCTGGCCTTGGCGAAAAAGATTCGGGACGAGATTCCGAATCTCTCGCTGACCACAGATATCATTGTCGGTTTTCCCGGCGAGACAGAAGAAGATTTTGAGGAGACGCTGGACGTGGTGCGCCAGGTGCGCTTTGACGGTGCTTTTACGTTTCTGTATTCCAAGCGAACAGGGACGCCGGCGGCCGCCATGGAAAATCAGATTCCAAAGGAGACGGCCCAGAAGCGGTTTGACCGACTTCTGGCGCTGGTACAGCAGATTTCCCGCGAGATGGACGGCCGGGATACGGGCCAGGTGATGGAAGCGCTGGTGGAGGGGACGGACAGTCAGCACGAAGGCATGGTGACGGGCCGTCTGAGCAACAATATCATGGTACATTTCCCTGGATCTGCAGAGTGGATCGGGCGGATTGTACCGGTGAGGCTTTTGGAGTCCAGAGGTTTTTACTACATGGGAAGAATGGAAGAACAGTGAGATGACACAGACACAAAAGAGGGCGCAGGAGAAAACAGAAAATCCCGAAAAGAAAAGCCGGCGGTTTATGACGGCTCTGCAGAAAACAGGTTGGGGCAAAACCGTTCTTTTGGTGATCTGCCTGCTTTTCCTGTGTCTGTCCGCTTGCCTGAGCGGGTGCCGCCAGGCCGATCCGGACGGAAAGGGAGGGAACCCCGATTCGGCACAGGGGACAGAATCCGGCGAATCGGCGGGAGAAAACCTGTCCGGTGAAACTGCTTTGGACGAGATACCGCCGGAAACCAATTCCGGCGAAAGCGGACAACTGCCTCCCGCAGCCGATTCCGGTGACGAGAAGGAACTGCCGTCGGAAACCAATCTGGAGCCTGGCGACTCCTCCTTAGAGGAACCGGCTTTATCCATCAAGGAGTGGCTTCGGATGGAGGAAGGAGACGAACCGCGAACTGCCTGGATCGTCGCTTTTGACGCTCTGAATGTCCGGCGTTTCTGCTATTCACGCGGCACGGTGGTGGGACAGTTTGCCGCCGGCCAGCAGGTTCTTGTGACCGGACCCGCCCGCTATGGGTTTTATCCGGTTGCGGGGACGGATAAGGAGACAGGAGTCGAGATTCGGGGATACTGCAGTGAGGACTATGTATCCTTTCTGGAATACACGGGTCCGGCGGTTCGTCTGGATATCGGCCGCTATGTGCAGACCGACGAGAGGTGGGGGGAGCTGATGCTGGGAGAATCGCGCTTTAATATTGCGCAGGCAGGCTGCACGACCACCTGTTTTGCCATGTGTGAATCCTATCTGACCGGAACGGAAATCACCCCGGATCAGATGTGGGCCGAGCTGACCTATTCCAACGAGGGAAATCTCTATTGGCCAGAAACATATTTTCAGGATTACAGTCCGGATTATCTGATACGGATTTATCAGAAACTGCATCAGGGGATTCCTGTGTTGATTGGCTCCAGGCAGGGAAGCGGCCAGCACTGGGTGCTTGTGACCGGATACGATCCCGGAGAGAAGGAGATCACTTCCTCGTCTCAACTGAAGTCCTCTGACTTTATCATCAATGATCCGGCCAGCAAAGGACGTGCAACGTTGGCGGAATTTTTCCGGGATTTACCCCATTTTATTAAGTTTGCCTACTATACGGGGGAGTGACCGCCGTTTACAAAAGAGAGGATATGACAGTGGCTATTTCACCGATGATGCAGCACTATCTGGACACCAAAAAACAGAATCCGGACTGCATCCTGTTTTACCGGCTGGGTGATTTTTATGAAATGTTTTTTGAGGACGCGCAGATTGTTTCCAGAGAACTGGAATTGACGCTGACCGGAAAGGACTGCGGACTGAAAGAACGGGCGCCCATGTGCGGCGTTCCCCATCACGCCGTAGAAAATTATCTCAACCGGCTGGTACAAAAGGGATATAAAGTAGCGATTGCGGAGCAGATGGAGGATCCCAGACAGGCAAAGGGACTGGTCAAGCGGGAGGTTATCCGCGTTGTGACACCGGGAACCATTCTAAACAGCCAGGCGTTGGATGAGACGAAAAACAACTATATTATGTCGGTTGTGATGCTGGAGAAGACGTTCGGCATTGCCGCGGCCGACGTCACGACAGGCGCGTTTCTGGTGACGGAAGTGGATACTTTGCGGATGCTGCAGGACGAGATTATGAAATTCACGCCGGCAGAGATTCTGTGCAATCATGCGTTTTATATGAGCGGACTGGATTTTGAAGATCTGAAAGCGCGGATTCACACGGTTATCTCCACGTTGGATGCCAGGTATTTTCAGGAGGACCGCTGTAACGAATGTCTGTCGGAGCATTTTCATGTACATACCGTGCAGGGATTGGGGCTGACCGATTTCGGGACGGGCCTGATCGCGGCCGGCGCTCTGATGCAGTATCTGTCGGAGACGCAGAAAACGTCCCTGTCTCATCTGTCGCAGATTCGTACCTATCGCACCGGCGGATTTATGGTGCTGGACACTTCCACCAGGCGGAATCTGGAATTGACTGAGACGCTGCGGGAAAAAAATAAGAGAGGATCGCTTCTGTGGGTTCTCGATAAAACCTGTACGGCCATGGGGGCCCGTCTGCTGCGCAGTTTTATTGAACAGCCTCTCTTAAATCGGGAAGAAATTTTATCCCGTTTTGACGCGATTGAATCGTTGAACCGCAGCTATATTACCAGAGAAGAGCTGAGGGAATATTTAAGTCCGATCTATGATCTGGAGCGGCTGATCAGCCGTATTTCCTACCAGAGCGCCAATCCCAGAGATCTGCTGGCGTTTGGCCGATCCATTCGGATGCTGCCTCATATCAAACATCTTTTGGGGGAGTTTAACGGCGGCATTCTGAAAAAAATTTATGAGGATCTGGACTGTTTGGAGGATCTGGCGCAGTTGACCGAATCCGCTATCGTGGAGGAGCCGCCGGTCACGGTTCGAGAAGGCGGGATCATTCAGGACGGCTATCACGAGGAGGTTGACCGGCTGCGTCATGCCAAAACGGACGGGAAAAAATGGCTGGCCGAGCTGGAGGAGAAAGAGCGGGAAGCGACGGGCATCAAAAACCTTCGCATCAAATATAATAAAGTATTCGGCTACTATCTGGAAGTGACCAATTCGTTTAAAGATCAGGTGCCGGACCGTTACATCCGAAAACAGACGCTGACCAACGCGGAACGTTTTATGACGGCTGAGCTGAAGGAACTGGAGGATGTGATTCTGGGCGCGGAGGACAAGCTGTTTGTGCTGGAATACGATCTGTTCTGTGATGTGCGGGATCGGATCGCCGCCGAGGTGGTGCGGATTCAGAAAAGTGCCGGAGCCGTCGCTTGTCTTGACGTTCTCCTATCCCTGGCCGTTGACGCTGAACAGAATCAATATGTCCGCCCGCAGATCAATGAGAAAGGTGTCATTGATATCCGGGGCGGCCGCCATCCGGTTGTAGAAAAAATGATGCGGGATGATCTGTTCATTGCCAACGATACAAGCTTGGATAACGCTCATAACCGGATCAATATCATAACCGGCCCCAATATGGCTGGAAAATCCACCTATATGCGGCAGGTGGCGCTGATTACTTTGATGGCGCAGATCGGTTCCTTTGTTCCGGCGGACAGCGCCAATATCGGCATCTGCGACCGGATTTTCACGCGGGTGGGCGCCTCGGATGATCTGGCCAGCGGCCAGAGTACCTTTATGGTGGAAATGACGGAAGTCGCCAATATTCTGCGCAATGCCACCAAAAACAGTCTGCTGATTTTGGATGAGATCGGCCGCGGTACCAGCACATTCGACGGTCTGAGCATCGCCTGGGCTGTGGTGGAATATATCAGCAATACCAAGACTCTGGGCGCAAAAACGCTTTTTGCCACGCACTATCATGAATTGACGGAGCTGGAGGGAACGATCCACGGCGTCAATAACTATTGTATTGCGGTCAAGGAGATGGGCGATGATATCGTATTTTTGCGCAAAATCATCAAGGGGGGCGCGGATCGCAGCTACGGCATACAAGTGGCAAAGCTGGCCGGCGTGCCGGATGCGGTGATTGCGCGCGCCAAGGAGCTGGCACAGGAGTTGAGCGATGCCGATATCACGGTACGTTCCCGCGAGATTGCGCAGGCGAAGCAGCCGAAGAAAAAGGCGGCCAAGCTGGAGGAAATGGAACTGAAACAGATGACGCTGTTTGATACGGTGCAGGAGGACGATATTTTGAAAGAGCTGCAGGAGCTGGATCTTTCCGCCATGACGCCGATCGACGCGCTGAATACGCTGTACCGGCTGCAGAACACACTGCAGAACCGCTGGTAAACCAATCGTGTGATCCGTCTTTAGATCTGTCTAAAGGCGATGGAAAAGGATAAAGAAAGGTAAAAAATGGGAAAAATATGCGTTCTCAGCCAGGAGACGATCAATCAGATTGCAGCCGGTGAGGTGATTGAACGCCCTTTTTCTGTGGTAAAAGAGCTGGTGGAAAACGCCCTGGACGCGGGTGCTACGGCGGTAACTGTAGAGATCAAGGAGGGAGGCATTTCCTTTCTGCGCGTCACGGATAATGGCAGTGGATTTTTGAAGGAGGATATTCCTCTGGCTTTTCTGCGTCATTCTACCAGCAAGATCCGGAGCGTGGAAGATCTGATGAACGTCGCTTCCCTGGGGTTTCGCGGCGAAGCGCTTTCCAGCGTCGCCGCTGTCTCGCAGGTGGAGCTGATTACCTGCGGAGCGGGACAGGCGGTGGGCTGCCGCTACCGCATTGAGGGAGGCAAGGAGATTGCCATGGAAGAGGTCGGCGCCCCAGAAGGAACGACTTTGATTGTCCGCAATCTTTTTTTTAATACGCCGGTACGGCGAAAGTTCCTGAAAACCCAAGCGACAGAGGGTTCCTATATCAGTGAATTGATGGAGCGCATGGCACTGTCTCATCCAGACGTCTCCCTGCGCCTTCTGATAAACGGGCAGATGAAGCTTCACACGGCAGGAAATCATAATCTGAAGGATATCGTCTATTCTATTTTTGGCCGGGAGATCACTGCCAATCTGATTCCGGTCAAAAATCAGAATCCCTTTCTTTCTGTGAACGGGTTTATCGGTAAACCGCTGATTGCCAGAGGAAATCGAAGTTATGAAATCTATTTTATCAATGGCCGTTATATAAAGAGTCACATCATACAGAAAGCCATCGAGGACGGTTATAAAAGCTTTCTGATGCAGCACAAATATCCCTTGACTGTGCTGCATTTTCAGATTGATCCGGAATATCTTGACGTCAATGTCCATCCTACCAAGATGGAACTGCGTTTTCGCGGCGAACAGGAAATCTATGAGTTTCTGGCAAATACGGTGCGGAATGCTCTGATGGGGAACGAGCTGATCCCCAAGGTGGAATTCGGGAACACAGAAAGAGAAAAGCCTGTTCCGGAGCAAAAAAACAAGACGCAAGAAACGCAGAAACCAGGCAGTCTTTGGATGCCTCCGGTAAAGCAGAAAGAAATAAACCGGGACTCCCAAAAAGAAAAGGAGTCAGCGATCCAGAAAAAACACCCGATTCCGGAACCATTTGAGAAAAACCGACTGCAGGCAGAGGCCAAAAAGCGGGAAGAACAGCGGACAGCCAGAATCTCAGAAGGGGAGATACAACGGGAAGTTTCCTTTACCAGAGAAATACAGCCAGAAAAAAAGAGGCTAGAAGAGAATAGGCCCGAAGAGAAGAAGCCCGAAGAGAAGAGGACAGGGGAAAAAACTCCAGCCGCTTCTCTGCAGTCTGATAGCAAAGATTCTGTGATCCGGGAACGGTCAGATTACCAAGCAAAAATGCCAAGCCAGGCAGACGGTGAATATGTTCAGCAGACATTGTTTGAGGAGGCGCGCCTGAAACCAGAAAAACGGGCTGAGTTTCGTCTGATCGGACAATTGTTTGAAACCTATTGGCTGATGCAGGTGGATAAAGAGTTTCTGATTATTGATCAGCATGCCGCTCATGAAAAAGTACTCTATGAGCGAACCATGAAACGGCTGGAGCGGGAGACGGTTCCGGGACAGCAGATTGCGCCGCCTTTGGTGCTTTCGCTTTCGCCGCTGGAAATTGAGGCAGTATCAAAAAATATGGCACTGTTTGAACGGATGGGATTTACCATGGAGCCGTTTGGCGGCCGGGAATACGCGGTATACAGCGTACCGGATCATCTCTACGGCATAGCGGATCAGGAGCTTCTGCTGCAGATGATTGACGAGCTGACTCAGAATGCAGGAAAAACGGGCGATATGCTGGCGGAACGAGTGGCCTCCGCATCCTGCAAAGCGGCGGTAAAGGGAAGAAAACGCATGTCTTTTGCGGAAGCGGAACACCTTTTAACGGAACTTCTGACGCTGGACAATCCCTATACCTGCCCGCACGGGAGACCGACCATAATCTCTATGAGCCGGTATGAACTGGAGAAAAAATTTAAAAGAGTTCTATAAAAAATCAAACTAGAAATCGAGGATGAGCCAAAAAATGTCAATCCACTTTCATCATCACGCAGCTCATGGAAAACAAAATGCCGTTCATGGAAAAAATGTAAATCTGACGGAAGGTTCCATTGCAAAAGGGCTGATTTCTTTTGCGGTTCCTCTGCTTTTGGGGCAGCTTTTACAACAGCTATACAATATGGCCGACGCCTGGGTTGTGGGGAACTTTGCAGATAACGATGCGTTTGCAGCGGTGAGTTCCGGGGGAAATCTGACGTTTCTGATCATTGGTTTTTTCAACGGTATCGCTATCGGCGGCGGCGTGATTATTTCCCGTTATTTTGGAGCAGGAGACCGGGAAAATATGCAGAAAGCGATTCATACCAATTTTCTGTTTGGCATTATCGCATCGATTTTGTCTACCATTGCCGGTCTTTTACTGGTACCGCAGCTTCTCGTGCTTATGAGGACGCCGGAAAGCGTTCTGCCGAATTCTTTGGCCTATTTCCGCATTTATTTCGGCGGCGTGTCCACGGTAATTCTCTACAACATCTGTATGTCTATTATGCGGGCGCTGGGAGACAGCCTGCATCCTCTGTATTATCTGCTCTTTTCCTCGCTGGTCAATGTGGTATTGGATCTGCTTTTTGTTGCCGGATTTCACTGGGGTGTCAGCGGCGCAGCGATCGCAACCGTAATCGCGCAGGGACTCAGCGCGGCGCTCTGCATCATCCGCATGTGCCGGGTTCCGGACGACACTCGTCTGGACTTTAAAAAACTTCGTCTGCAGCCGGATATCATGAATCAGGTTTTAAGACAGGGGCTTCCCACTGGTGTGCAGAATTCTGTGATCAGTATCGGCAATATTGTAATTCAGTCCAATATCAATGCATTTGGTTCCTTTGCCATGTCCGGACAAGGGGCATATGCCAAAATTGAAGGCTTTGTATTTTTGCCGATTACTTGTATGTCGCTGGCTCTGCCTACTTTTATCAGTCAAAATCTGGGCGCCAGGGAATATGACCGGGCCAAGAAGGGGGCGGCCTTCGGCATCGGGTTCGGTATGGTTTTGGCGGAGCTGATCGGCGCTCTTTTGTATCTGGGAGCTCCCTATGCTCTGCGTTTTTTTGTGGATTCAACCGAGGCGGTTGCTTTTGGAACAATCCATTCCCAGGTGGTATCGCCGTTTTTCTTTCTGCTGGCGTTTTCTCACTGTGCGGCTGGCGTGCTGCGCGGCTGCGGCAAATCCATCATACCCATGGCGGCCATGCTGGCTTTCTGGTGCGGCGTCCGCATCGTTTATGTGACGCTGGCGGTACAGGTCTTTCCAGTGTTTCAGACCATATCCTGGGCCTATCCTTTGACGTGGTCGCTCAGCTCAATTGTATTTTTGCTGTTCTTACTGAAATCAGACTGGACGCATTCTTTTGAAAGGGGAGCAAAGAGATAGGGAAAGCGGTCCGAGATCTGGCAGGGATAGGAAATGAGTCTTGAATTATCCAGTTCCAGATGATAGAATAGAGCCATATTAGAAGCAGAAAACGGAGGACATATGACCAGTAAACAACGTGCGTACTTAAAAGGGCTTGCCATGACCATGGAACCAATCGCTCAGATCGGAAAGGCCAGCTTGACCGAAGAGGGTCTGGCCGGGCTGGAGCAGGCGCTGGAGGCCAGAGAACTGATAAAAATTGCCGTGCTGAAAAACTGTGATGATGATGTGCGGTCGATTGCAGAAGCGATCGCAAAACATCTGCACGCGGATGTGGTGCAGGTCATCGGTCGCCGCATCATACTGTACCGTCCTGCCAGACAGGCAGAAAAACGCCGGATCGAGCTGCCGCGTTCGGGAAAGGATCGGGAATGAGGAAGATCGGTATATTGGGTGGGACCTTTGATCCGGTGCATCTGGCGCATGTGCAGTTGGCAAAATGCGCTTATGAGCAGTATTGTCTGGAAATGGTTCTGTTCCTTCCAGCCGGGGATCCGCCCCATAAGACAGAACGGCAGATCGCGCCGGCTTACCGGCGTCTGGAGATGCTGCGGCTCGCTCTGAAAGAATATCCTTATTTTCAGATCTCCGAGTATGAAATGGAAAAACAGGGGCATTCCTATACGGCGGAGACACTGGAATATTTTACGCAGATGCATCCCGATGTACAGTTCTATTTTATTGTCGGAGCCGACTCTTTATTCAGTCTGGATAGCTGGTACAGTCCAGAGCGCTGTCTGAATCAGGCGGTTTTTTTGGTGGGAAACCGGATGAAGCGGAGTGAGGAAGAGGTTGATCGGCAGATTTTATATTTAATGGAACGTTTCGGCGGTATCATTCAAAAAGTGGATATGCCGGATATGGAGATCTCCTCCAGCAATATCCGGGAGCTGTTAAAACGCGGGCAGGATGCGTCGCTGTATCTTTCGCCTGCCGTCTGCGATTATATCCGGCAAAATCATCTGTATTACCAAGGGCCTGCGGAAAATTTGACCATGCTGATCAAAAAACGTCTTCCGGCAGGGCGTTTTCTGCATACGCTTGGCGTGGTGGAATCGGCCCAGGGACTGGCGCGCAAATACGGCATGGATTTGGAGCGGGCCAGAACTGCCGCCTTATTACATGATGTGGCAAAGCCGCTTCCTACAGAAGAAATTATCCGGATCTGTGAGAAAGCGAGAGATCCGGTTACAAAAGATGAGGCTGCGAGCGAAAAGGTGCTCCATGCCAAGGCCGGAGCAATAATCGCCAGAGACGAATACGGAGTCAGAGATACGGAAATTTTGGACGCGATCCGTTATCACACTACAGGGCGGCCGCACATGACGCTGCTGGAAAAAATCATATTTATCGCGGATTATATCGAGCCGGGCCGAAGCAAAGCGCCGAATCTGGATCGAATCCGCAGAGAAGCCGGTCTGGATCTGAACCGCTGTGTGTGCATGATTGCCAGAGATACCTTACAGCATCTAAAAGAGATCGGCGCGCATATCGACCAGCGGACAGAAGAGACCTTTGAATATTATAAGAACATTACAAATATGCAGTAATCATACTGTTTGTATGGACTCACGAATATCCCAGCTTGATGTTGTTTTTTGCATAAATGGAAAAATTTGTCTGACCAAGGCCGGACTAAGATCGGGCGGGGAAGTTTGAGATGAGAGGAGAATAAATGAACCGGGAAGAGGCAAAGAAAATGGCGCGTCTGGCCTGCCAGGCGCTGGAGGACAAAAAGGGAGAAGATATCACCGTTATTGATATCGCCGGAGTGTCCGTGTTGGCAGATTATTTTATCATTGCAGGCGGAACCAATGTGAATCAAGTTCAGGCTATGGCGGATAATGTACAGGAAACACTGCATAGGGTCGGTTATCCGCTTCGGCAGGTGGAGGGCTATCAGGCAGGTCAGTGGATTTTGCTGGACTTCGGTGATATTGTCGTTCATATTTTTTCCAAGGAAGACCGGCGTTTCTATGATCTGGAGCGGATCTGGCGCGACGGCGTATTTTTAAGAAAAGAAGATCTTGAATCATGAGGCTGATGATCGCATCGGATCTGCACGGTTCCGTTTTTTATGGAAAGAAACTGCTGGAAGCGTTTTGCAGGGAGAAGTGCGGCCGGCTGCTTTTGTTGGGCGATATTCTGTACCACGGACCGCGCAATGCGCTGCCCGCAGAATACGATCCAAAGACCTTGGCAGGTATGCTCAATGAGAAGAAAAAAAATCTTCTGGCTGTAAGGGGCAACTGCGATACCGAGGTGGATCAGATGGTGCTGGAGTTTCCGATTCTAGCCGATTACGCGGTTATTTTGTTGGGAGAACGCATGCTGTATGCAGCGCATGGTCACAGAGGAATGAAGAATCTGCCGCTGCAAAACGGTGATCTTTTTCTTCAGGGCCATACTCATGTGCCGGCCTGCCAGGAAGAAAATGGGATTCTCCGGATGAATCCGGGTTCCGTGTCCATGCCAAAAGAAAATTCACACCATCAATATATGCTGTATGAAGACGGTATATTTTTGTGGAAGGATTTTGCAGGTACGATAACGAATCGGAAGAGTTTGCAGTGATAAAAAATATTTACAACAAAGCAGCTTAAGGTTACATAAAAAATTTATGTAACCTTAAGCTGCTTTTGCTTATAGAATAAGGATTCAGCGCCAAATCCAATTCTAAGTACACAAACAACGCCGTTATCATAATTAACATAAAATATTTATGTAAATAATATTGATAACGGCTTGGCTTCTTCTTGGATAAAAGAATGGTTGCCGGCACACTGGCACAAATCTCTATATCGCCAGGCGTAACAGTCCAATCACCCGTCCCAGAATCTGCACATCATCCACTAAAATCGGGGGCATATGATCATTTTCCGGCTGCAGGCGAATCTGTCCGTTCTCCCGATAGAAACGTTTGACAGTGGCGGAATCATCGATGAGAGCCACTACGATCTGACCGTTTTCTGCGGTGCTGGCCTCCTCACAGATCACCTGATCCCCGTCTAAGATTCCGGCGTTGATCATACTTTCTCCGTGAACGTTCAGCATGAACGCTGGCTTATTCGGAAGAAATTCTGCCGGAATCGGATAATATCCCTCGATATTTTCCTCCGCCAGAATCGGCAGTCCGGCGGCTACGCGGCCCAGGATCGGAACATTCACCAGCTCCTTGCGCTGTACGCCGAACTCGTCGTCCAGTATCTCAATCGTGCGGGGTTTGGTAGGATCGCGGCGGATATAGCCGTTCTTCTCCAGCGTCTCCAAATGAGAGTGGACGGAGGAAGTCGATTTCAGCCGGACAGCTTCGCAGATCTCCCGAACCGAGGGCGGATAACCTTTTAATAAGATATTCTGTTTAATAAATTCCAGAATCTCCCGCTGTTTATCTGTAATCTTGTTCTGTGACATGTCAGCCTCCTTTTTATCTTGACAGAACGCATAATCCCTGAAAGGAAATCATGCGCGGTATCCTTTTTATGTTCTATCTCTATCTTACCACAGGTTTGTAAAAAATGCAAACGAATGTTCGCCGATTTTCAAAAAAAGTATTGACAAACATCTGTTCGGAGGCTATAATAGAAGCCATTAAGAACGTCTGTTCGCAACATATGTTTGGGAGGGATTGGAGATGAAGAGAAGAGAGAGAATTTTGATATTGCTTTTAGTCGGTATGCTTATGTTTTCGGGAGGTTTTCTGGTACTTGCAAAGGAGAAGCCCCGTGAGATCTGTTATAAGTATTATACCAGTATACGGGTGGAAGAAGGCGATACGCTGTGGGAGATTGCGGGCCGGTATCTGTGTGAGCAGAGCGGTTCCCGTGATTCCTACATCCGGGAGCTGATGCGCTTAAATGGCCTGAGAGGAGAGCAGATTGAGGCCGGACAGTATCTGACTATCATCTATTATTCGACAGAATATAAATAAACCGGCACTTGTGAACTTGACAAGCCTTGGGAATTTGCTTACAATAAGTTCGTGCCGCATTCGGCACAGAGGAGGAATCGTATGACAGAAGAAGGAAATATCCGTATTGCAATCCTGGGATTGGGAACAGTAGGCTACGGCATATTTGAGCTGTTAAAGCGGCAGAGAGAAGAATTGAAGGCGAAAACAGGCTTGCAGGCAGAGATCGGAAAGATTTTGGTGCGTGATGCCAGCAGAAGCAGAGAGGGAGTCCCCCAACAGCTGCTGACAGATTGTTTTGATGAGATTCTTTTGGATGAAACCATAGATATCATTGTGGAGGTGATGGGAGGGATTCATCCCGCTTATGAGTATATCGCAAAGTCTCTTCGCGCCGGCAAGAATGTAGTGACGGCAAATAAGGATCTGATGGCGGTCCATGGAGGCGAACTGCTGGACCTGGCACATCAGACAAAGAGAGATCTGCTGTTTGAGGCTTCCGTCGCCGGTGGAATTCCGATCATTCAGCCGATGAAACAATGTCTGGCTGGGAACTATATCAGCGAGGTGGTTGGCATCGTCAACGGTACAACGAACTATATTCTGACAAAGATGACCCAGGAGGGGATGGAATTTTCGGAGGCGCTGGCAAAGGCTACCGAGCTGGGATATGCCGAGGCCGATCCCACAGCGGATATTGAAGGATATGACGCCGGCCGGAAGCTTGCGATTCTGGCCTCCATTGCCTTTCATTCCCGCGTGACCTTTGACGATGTTCACACAGAAGGAATCACGAAAATTACAGCCGCCGATATCCGCTATGTGCAGGAGATGGGCTGTGTGATCAAGCTGTTAGCGATTGCCAGAGAAACTGAGGAGGGAATCGAAGCCAGTGTACAGCCGATGCTGGTTCCCAACCGTCATCCATTAGCAGCGGTGAACGATGTGTTTAATGCGGTGTTCGTCCATGGAGATGCGGTGGATGACGCGATGTTTTATGGCAGAGGCGCCGGGCGTTATCCGACGGCGAGTGCCTGCATGGGCGATATCATAGACTGTATGCGCAATATCCGGTTTGGCTGTACCGGACGGATCGGCTGTAGCTGCTACAGACAGGTAACAGTCAAGCCGATGAACAAAACCAGGCAGCGCTATTTTCTGCGGATGCAGGTACAAGATAAGCCGGGCGTTCTGGCTGCCATTGCCAGCGTTATGGGGAATCATGGCGTCAGCATCAAGCAGATGGTACAGAAACCTACGGACAGCGATCATTTTGCCGAACTGGTTCTGATCACCGATGTAGTGCGGGAGGCTGATTTTCGGAACGCATTAACAGATTTTAATGAAATGGAGATGATACAGGAAATTTCCAGCCAGATCCGCGTATATGGATAGATTCATGAGAAAAACAATCCGCTCAGAAATACGGCAGCGCAGGCTCCCAGCGATACTTTAAACAGATTTCCGTCCATGTATGCGATGACCAAACCCGTTATAAAGCCAGCCCAGGCTGTCACAGTATTGCCGGTGGCAGACAGAATCGCCGGAAATGTCATAACAGCCAGCGTCACATAAGGAACATAGTATAAAAAAGACCGGATAAACGGGTTGCGGATCTCCCGGCGGATCAGCGTCAGGGGAAGCAGACGAATCAGATAGATGACGAGGGCGCCTGCAAGAATATACAGATATACCTCAGCTTTCATGGGAAGATTCTCCTTGTTCTTGGACTGGGTGAAGCCATGCGGCAATACCAGCGATCAATATTGTGAGCAGAATGATCCGAAATCCTTCGGATAAGGAAACCAGCAGGACAGAACAGAGAAAGCTGGCAAACATGGACAGAACTACGATACCGGCAATGAATTTATCCTTTTTGGCCGGCGGGATGATAATAGCTAGAAACATGCCGTACAGGGCAAGATTCATCGCATTTGCAATTGCTAAAGGCAGTATATTGCCGACGCTGGCTCCTAAAAGCGTGCCTATTTCCCAGGACGGGGCCGCAACCAGGGCCGCTCCGTAAACATAGAAGGGATTGACGTATCCCGGACAAGCGGCAGAGATTCCAAAAATTTCATCCGTCACAAAAAAAGCCATAAAAAAACGATGGGAGAGTCGGGTTCCGGGACGAATTTTCTGGGACAGGGAGCTGGAGAGCAGGAGATAACGCAGATTGACAATAAAGGAAGTCACAGCCATTTCGAGAAAACCTGAGGAAGCAGCGATGACATGAATGGCGGCAAATTGGCCGGCGGAGGCATGCATCGCCATGGACATAACCATAGCTTGCCAGGGGCTTAAACCGGCATTGCGTGCTGTGATGCCCAGAGTAAACGATACGGCAAAGTACCCCATACCAATAGGAATACCTGCTCTCATTCCCTGAAAAAAACGGGAACGGTTTTCTTTTGTTGATCTGTATGGTTTCATGAGATGATAGCTCCTCTTATATGCCGTTTTGCGTATCGTTCTCTTGCTGTCTCTGGCCAGAAGGCTGTGCCTGTTCTGCTTGCGGTTGCGGCATTGGTTCCGTACCAGGGAATTGTCCCGTCTGTTTCGCCGGCTTCTCCCTAAGCTTTACCTTATCTCTGGCATAGCGCCTCCTGTCGTCATCCATCGCGGCGTAATGCTTCTTGGTCGTATTTACATCCGTATGTCCCAATACGTCAGCCACCAGATAGATATCGCCGGTTTCCCGGTACAGGCTGGTACCATATGTACTGCGCAGCTTATGCGGCGTGATCTTTTTCAGGCTTGTAACGGTTTGCGAGTATTTTTTTACAAGATTTTCCACAGCGCGGACGCTGATCCGCCGGTTCTGCAAAGAGAGAAAAAGCGCCTCTTCACTGCCATTCTCAGCGATTATCCGTTTTCTCTGTTCGAGATAGGGGAGCAGAGCCTCCTCCACTTCGTCACCAAAATATACAACGACTTCTTTTCCCCCTTTTCGGTGAATCCGGATACCGCCGCTATTTAAGTCTACATCTTTTAAATCCAAGCCGACACATTCAGATACCCGGATGCCGGTTCCCAAAAGAAGCGTCATCAAAGCAAGATCCCGGATTTTATTTTTCTCGTGAAAGGCAGCCTGACGTTTACTCAGCTTTTCGCCGCTTTCCACCGCGTCCAAAAGAAGAGCGACTTCATCCGGTTCCAGACGAATAATTTCCTTATCCGGTACTTTGGGGAGAAGCAGGAGAGCAGCGGGGTTATTTTGAATGGCTTCCTTTCGATAGTAATAATTGTAGAAGCTTTTTAAAGAGGAGAGTTTACGCTTGATTCCCCGTTCTTTGTTAATATGATCTTCTTCATCCTTTTCATAGTATTTGAGATATTCCGCGTATTCCTCCAAATCGGAGAGCGTAAGCTGTTCCAGATCCTCTGTCTTTATGTGTTCCAGACCTTTTTTGGCGAATTCCGGATTTCTGGAAATCAGAAAATCAAAGAAAACCCGAAGATCATAAGCATAGGCAATTCTGGTGCGGGATGCGGTGACTGGTTCCATACCACGGAAAAAATCTTTGGTAAAGGGTGGGAGAGAATGGATGAGTTCTCTTAATTTCTGTGTATTTTCGATATCGACCTGTTCGTAATACGGCCGTCTGGATATTGCCATGATAAAATTCCCTTCCGCTATTTACTTGGGTGGTTCATTCCCTTCTGATGTTTTCTGGTTCGATATTCCATTGACGCATTTGATTTTTCCGGCCAGCCGGGAATGTGCCCGTTGATGATAGCTGAAAACATGCGTTCTCTGGAACCGGGATTTTCCTGGTTTAACTGTTTGACCAGGCTTTTGACATAGGAACGACGAGTCTGACCGTCTACCGGACAGGGATTTTTGCAGACCGGCAATTCATATTTATGCGCAAAACCAATTACATCCATTTCATCTACATACATCAGAGGGCGAATGACGGTAAGTTTCATGCGATCCAGATAGGTGACCGGTGAAAAGCTGTGAAAACGGCCTTCATAGATCAGGGACAACAGCATTGTCTCGATCATATCGTCTTTATGATGGGCATACGCAATCTTATTACAGCCAAGGCGTTCCGCCTCCTGATTGAAAGCGCCTTTGCGCAGTTTTGCGCAGAGAGAACAGGGACTGGCTTCTTTTCGGATATCAAAGAGAATCGGGCCGATGTCGGTTTTTACAATGCTGTACGGTATGGCGAGCTGCGTACAGAGAGCCTGAATCCGATCCAGATTAAAATTGTCCAGACCCAGATCCACGGTTATGGCATGAACGGAAAATTTCTTTGGATAAAAGCGCATCAGACCGTGAAGGGCATACAGCATGGTCAGAGAATCTTTGCCGCCGGAGATACCGGCGGCAATACAGTCGCCGTCCGCAATCATTTGATAATCATCAACTGCCTTGCGAGTATAGCTTAATAATTGCTGCAGTTTCATGAATTCCTCCATAAATATTTAATAAAGATAATATGTAACAAAAGCCAGAGTTGAAAGGAGATCGGAAGAGCAC
>CAJUHP010000008.1:74286-97525 GCA_910586125.1 uncultured Lachnospiraceae bacterium
AAAGGGGGGGGGGGCTCAAGCGTTTATCGAACAATCTATTCGTTAAACAAGGGTTTTGCGAATAGATATCTGTTCGTGCAAAGGAGCTGCTATTTTGCGCCTGGTACACTCTACAATCCCCAGTTTTGTAATATCAACCACACTCACTCCCACCGGGTCCAAACGCACTGCTTCCCGCAGCTTATCAAGCAATAACTCCTGATTTGATTTGTGCTTCATATCAATAAAATCAATCAAGATCATACCAGACAAATTTCGCAGACGCATTTGATGGGCAACTTCAGCGGCCGCCTCCAAATTTAACTTTAAAATGGTTTCTTCTTTATTTTTATTTCCTTTGGCTTTGCCTGTATTGACATCAATGACAACCATGGCTTCCGTCGGTTCAATCACCAGATAACCGCCGCTTTTTAACCAGACCTGTCGATTCAGCGCATCGCTTATTACAGTCTCCAGACGGTAAAGTTTGTTCAAAGAATAACTGGAATCTTCATACAACCGCAGCGAAAACTGTTCCATCAAATTTTGGCCGGACAAAAATGTCTGAACCTGTTCAAAGTAAGCCGGACAGTCCGTAAGGATCTCAAAGGATTGTCCGGCATGGCCAGCCAAGCCATAAAGACGAGCCAGCCAAGGCGGTTCGCTTTGCCATAGCCTGGTATAACAGGAACGTGTGGCTGCCGCCTGGCAGATCTGTTTATAGCGCTGGATCTGATGGGCGGCCTCCTCATAGACAGCCGAAAGCGGCATCTGATAAGCGCCGGTCCGAACGACAAAACCGCAGGAGGAAGCCAGCAAAGGGGTCAAAAAGGATTTGACGCTCTCCTTCCAGTCTTCGTCTGTAATCTTGACCGAGACAGAAATCCGATCCATGCCGGTATGCAGTACAACGAGCTTTCCTGGCAGAGTCAAATGACTGCTCACAACCGGATCTTTGGTTTTCTGCGCTTCCTTTGTGATCTGTACTGCCAGCTCGTCGCCGCAATGCAGATTCGGGGGCGCCTGATCTAGCGGCAGATATGCGCTCTGTCCCGGTGTCAGCAAAACAAAAGCTGCCTGTATTCCCGGCACAATATCTGTTACCCGTCCCAGATAAATATCCCCCTGCTTGGGCTGATCCTCCAGATCAAAGAAAGCCAGCTCAGACGGTCTGTCATTTTCCCAGAGTCCAAAAAAAAGCTGCTGGTTCCATGGCGTCAAAAGAATGCGGTTTTTATTTTTCATTCCGCTACCCTTTCCGTTAACATCTCAGGTGTCAGCGTCTCTCCCAACTGATATAAAGGAACCCATTGCTCCTCTTTTTTGGCGTACATCTCCAGCCGGTGAAAATGATAGGCAAATTTCTGGGGCGTCAAGCCGCGCAAGGCATCATAGGCATCCATCAGCGCATCCGGTTTACAGTTGGCGGCGCTGCCGGTTGCGAGACGGACAAACAGTCCTTCCGGTTTGAGGGCCCAGTCCAGTATCAGCGGGCGGATATCGGCAACCATCTCCTTCGTCTTTGTCTTTCGCAGAACCAGAATGGACTCCTGAGAAAATAAGGAGGACAAAATCTCTTCTGCCGGCTTTTCTTTTTGAAAAAGGATCTGATAATCGGCGGCAGCCACACAGCTCATGGCGTTGCTGCGGCGGGTTTCATCCAAAATCCGCACATAATTTTTTATCTGTATCTCCGGGCAGCTTTTTTCATTCAAACACCGGATCATCTCCTCACTGCAGCCAGAGGACAATACTTCAATATCGACATATTCACCCTCTGAGGTATCTCCCACTCCCAGCGGCTGGGCAAAAGACATAATCTGGTGCGGGCTGAAACCCTCGGAATAGCGGATATCTACATTGGCCCGGCGCATCAGCTTCTGAAAATACCGCATCACGTCCAGATGACCGATAAAACGCAGATGGCCGGTTTTCGTAAATTTAATTCTTATTTTCAAAACAGACACCTCCTCCGAACACAGCCGCGCCGCAGCCGTTGCATTGTGTGCGGCAGTCCGGCGTTACGATACCTGCCAGAGCTTTTTCATATTCTTTTTTCAGAAATTCTTTGGAAACACCGCAGTCAATGAAATCCCAGGGAAGAATCTCATCGGTGCTTCTCTGCCGGGTATTGTAAAAAGCAATGTCCACGCCTTCTTCCTGAAAGGCTTTCATCCATTTCTCATTGTCAAAATGTTCATCCCAGGCGTCAAACAGACAGCCTTTTTCGTAAGCCCGCCGTATGACGGGAGCGATCCGACGGTCGCCTCTTGCCAGAACGCCCTCCAGAATGGTAACGTCCGCCGCATGATAATGGTAGCGCAGGCTCTTTTGATTCTTCTGGGTGCGTATGCTGTCTTTGACCAGATAGGCTTTGCGAAGAAATTCTTCAGCTGTGTTCATCGGCGCCCATTGGAACGGGGTAAAAGGTTTGGGGACGAAAAAGGAAGTGCTGACCGTGATCTGACACTTGCCGTTCCTCTGTTCTTTGGGAATTTCATAGTATTCCTCCGCGATTCGTTGGGCCAAAGCGGCGATGCCAGCTACATCTTCATCGGTCTCAGTGGGTTGTCCCAACATAAAATACAGCTTTACTTTATTCCAGCCGCCTCGAAAGGCTTGACCTGCGCCATAGAGAATCTCCTCCTCGGTCAGCCCCTTGTTGATCACATTGCGCATGCGCTGTGTCCCGGCTTCCGGCGCAAACGTCAAGCTGCTTTTCTTTACATCCTGCACTTTGTTCATCACATCCAGAGAAAAAGCGTCAATGCGCAGAGAAGGCAGGGAAATATTGACATGGCGCCTGGCGGTTTCTTCAATCAGAAACGTAACAAGTTCCGGCAGCTTGGAGTAATCGCTTGAGCTTAGGGAACTGAGGGAAATTTCCTCGCAGCCGCTGCTGTCTAACATCTGGATTGCCTGCCGCTTGAGAAACGACAGACTTCGTTCCCGCACAGGCCGGTAAATCTGACCTGCCTGACAAAAACGGCAGCCACGGATGCAGCCGCGCTGGATCTCTAAAACAACCCGGTCTTGTGTGATCTGCATCAAAGGCACCAGAGGCCGGTCAGGATAATAGGTTTCACTGAGATTTGTTACAATCTCCTTGCGGATTTTTTGTGGAATCCCCTCTTCTACCGGCTGGAAGGAGGCTATTGTTCCGTCTTCCTGATAGGCGGTCTCATAGAGAGAAGGAACGTAAATGCCGGGCAGAGCGGCGCAGGATTGCAGGAAGTCCCGGCGGCTTCCCCCAGCCGCTCGATTTTTCCGGTACAGCGCCAGCATGGCCTCATATTGTGTTTCGCCTTCTCCGATATAGAATAGGTCAAAAAAAGGAGCCAGCGGTTCCGGGTTGTAAACGCAGGGGCCGCCGCCGATCACAATGGGCTCGTCTTCGGTTCGCTCGTTTGCCATGAGAGGGATTCCGGACAGATCCAAAATCTGCAGAATGTTTGTATAGCACATCTCATATTGGATGGTAATTCCAAGAAAATCAAAGTTCTTTACCGGTTCCTGAGATTCCAAAGCAAACAGGGGGATCTTTTCCCGGCGCAAAAGGGCGTCCAGATCCGGCCAGGGAGAGTAAACCCGTTCGCACCATACATCCTCCCATCGGTTAAACATATCATATAAAATCTGGATTCCCAGATGGGACATGCCGATCTCGTAAACATCCGGAAAGCACATACAAAAACGGATCTGTATGTCTTCTTTGTTTTTCATGCACATGTTAACCTCGCCTCCGATATAGCGGGCGGGCTGTTGGATGCTCAGTAAAATTTCATCTTTTAAAGCTAGTTTTCTCATGTGTTTTTCCTTTTCCTGCGCTTTCCTGCGCAGTATCATTATAAAACATTTTTTAAGATTAGACAACACCCTTTGCCGATTCATTCAGAAGAAGAACTCTTTCCAAAAAACCAAAAGGAAACAGGTGCCGCCATCATAGCAGCACCCGTTTTTTATGAGGGTTGAAGATTCAATTGGAATTTCCTGTTTATTTCTGTACGGCTGTGACCGGGTGGCGGATCACGGTTTTCAGATTTTTCATTTTACATTTTCGGACGTCGCTCAGATAAATTTCATGGTGGCGACGGCTTTCATTCATATCCGGCACATACCCCTGTGCCGCAGCGAAAGCATCCATGGCCGCTATGGTTGAAGGCTCCTCATCATACGATCCGACATGCAGGCACTGTACACAAAGCCCCTCGTCATAAGTCAGAAATTGTACCTGAGAGAAATCGCTCTTTTTTTTGGCGGTCGCTTCGGCTACGGCCCAGTCGAATTCTTCCCTTGTCACAAATTCCGGCAAACGAATCATGGAGATCCATTCAAAGTCTTCTTTGCGGGAGTAGTCAATTCCCTGAACTCCGTCCTGCCACCAAAGTCCCTCCAGCGGGGGAACAACAAAATCAAAATAACCTTCCATCCGGTGATCGCCCATTTTACTCATTTTAATCGTAAAGGCAATTCCGTAAAGCAGGCCGATGGATTGCTTATATGCGCCGCCCTCTTCGTTCGGGTTCCCCTTTCCGCGCACAGAAACAAAATTCATTGCTGGCACAGTGATCAAGACGGGTTTCTTTTTGGGAAGATAAAACTCCTTGTATTCTTTCTTGTAATCAAATGCCATCTTATTTTTCCTTTCGCTTTTTGGGTTTCGGCGGCGGAAGTTCTGCGCAGGTAGCCCTCGCCAACTCGGTGAGCAGCTCTCGATCCTCCACATTTTCTACAAGAAAATAATTTTTGGCGCCCTCATAGGGCGGCGCTTTCTGCAAATCCGGGCAGATCTTCTGACCGGCCTCGGTAATCTTAATATAAAACTGATCGTTGCAGATCACCGCAAAAATTTTTCCGTCGCAGTAAAGCCCGTATTCTCCAAACATTTTTCGATAGGTAATCTGCCCTGCTTCCTGGATCTGATCCGCGATATACTGGACAAATTCCGGTTTTGACGCCATCGTACACCTCCTATTTCTATTGTCCGAAGAATGCGGACAACGGTAGATTATGTTGCGTTATCTTCTGGTTCACAAAATAGCAATGAAAAATTTGGATTGGTTTTTGCCGCATCCGCTAACACCCGGCGAATCCGGACGCCTCTCTGTCCCAGATTCCGATCCCAGTCCGGACTTAGGGACAGCACAAGGTCGTTGGCCGATGACAATACATCATACAATGCGTCGAGATTTGCGCCGTAAGCGTTTTGCTCGGCCAGATGACAGGCAATCCAGCGGTGTAAATCAGCTTCGTCGGAAAAACTTTCCTTTGTCCAGTGAAAAATCCTCATTAATAGTGCCTCGTTTTCTTGTGGTGGCCTGAGCGTGGTCATGTTAAGGATATAGACAGGTAAAGCTTTGGTAATGATCTTCTGTATAATAAATCAGCCCGTCGCTGGAATACAGAATTCTCTGTGCTCCCCGGTATCCGCCCTCATAACCGACGTCGCATTCCCGCCACACGCGATCTTCTTCATCCGGTAAGAGTCCCTCATAATTTCCAAAGCGATCTCCGCCGATACTCATGCCCTCTGCCACGTCCCACAGATTCCCGGCACTGTTATCCCATCCCAATTCTCTGGCCTCTTTTTTGGTTAGATAGTTCGCCGGCAAATGTCCATAGAGATGAAGATATAGAGCTACTTCATCGCAGGTGCTGTATTCTCCGTCCTCTGTCACAAAAAGATCAGGTTCCTGAGATATCTCATCGAACGAGCTTTCTTCTAAGGACTCTTCAGAAGGTTCCTGTGCTGTCTCTTCTGGCAGACTTGCGGTTTCCTCAGGGGATATTGTGGCCTGTCTATCCTCTGGAGACGTCGAATTCCATTCGCTGGACTCTTCGGAGGATACCTTGATATTCGCCTTGGTTTCGGCTGAAGATACGCTGCCAGCGTTGCCGGTGCATCCGGCCATCAGAAGAAAACTAAAAAGCAGAGCCAGCAAAAAGTGCGTTTTTATTCTCTTTCTGTCTTGTTTCATGCCGTCTGATCTCCGGAATAGATTGCTATGATTTCCAACAGAATCTCTACCGATTTCTCCATGGACTGAACACAGGCAAATTCATAGACGCCATGGAAATTGTGACCGCCGACTCCCAGGTTCGGGCAGGGAAGACCCATATAGGATAATCTGGCTCCGTCCGTACCGCCGCGCACGGGTGTAGTAACCGGGGGAATGCCGCAGTTTTGGATGGCAAGTCTGGCATTTTCAATTAAATGGATGTGGGGCTCAATTTTTTCCTTCATATTATAATAGGAATCTTTTATGGAGAGGGTAACACAGTTTTCTCCATATTTCATATTCAGAAAATCTGCGGCCGTCTGAAAAAAGGCTTTTTTCTGCTGGAACTTATCCCAATTATGGTCGCGAATGATATAATCGACGACAGTCTGCTCCACGCTGCCTTGAATCGAATGGGGATGATAAAAGCCCTCATATCCTTCGGTAACGGAAGGGTTCTCGTAGACCGGCAGAAGGTTCTGCAGCTCGCCGGCAACCAGGATGGCATTGATCATCTTTCCCTTGGAAGAACCGGGATGAATGCTTTTTCCATGGATTACAGCTTTCACGGCGGCTGCGTTGAAATTTTCATATTCAATCTCTCCTACGGCTCCGCCGTCTACGGTATAGGCAAAGTCCGCGCCGAATTTTTTTACATCAAAAAAATCCACGCCCCGGCCCACCTCCTCGTCCGGTGTAAATGCGATGGGAATACGGCGGTGAGCGATCTTAGGGTGCGACAGCAGGTATTCGGCCATTGCCATGATCTCTGCCACGCCTGCCTTATCGTCGGCTCCCAAAAGCGTTGTTCCGTCCGTGACAATCAGATCCTGTCCGGTATAACGAAGCAGATCCGGAAATTCTGCTCTGCGCAGAACAAGATTTTTTTCCTCGTTCAAGACAATATCGCCGCCGTCGTAATTTTCTACGATGCGGGGTCTGACATCCTTGCCCGACACCGCTTCCGATGTATCCATATGAGCGATAAAACCGATAATCGGGCCGTCCGACGGCGTCTCCTCCTGCATCGTAGAGGGGATCGCCGCATACACATAGCCGTAAGCATCCATATGTGGATTTTCAGCTCCCATGCATTTCAGTTCATCCACCAGCATCTGCGCCAGTTTTTTCTGCTTATCCGTGCTGGGAAAGGCTTCTTGATCAGACAGACTCTCCGTATCCACTTTGACATAACGCAAAAATCGTTCAATAACCGATGACATTGATTCTCCCTTCCGGCCGCTGCATATTCTGCCTAGCCTGACAAATATTCGGTAATATTATACACAAAAAGGATAAGGACTGCAATCCCTGTTTGTCCGCCTAACGATTTTCTCCCACATATAACTGCACCCGATTCTGGATCATATGGGACACATCCTCCGCCGATCTCTGTCCGGCAAAATAGGCGGCAGCCTCTTCCTCGACGATCTGCAGCACCATACGATCCGCATCGGAAACGCCTTTGCCGTTTTCGATCATATGGACGATGGCGGCGATGTCCTCCTCGGAGGGAGCCGGAAGGTCAAAATGCAGACTGTTATAGGAATAGCTGGTTCCCTTGTCGGTCTGGAACAATCTCAAAAGCGAACTTTCGCGGATTGGGAAATATCCGTGGTTTATAATCTGAAACGGTTCGGCTAACAATAGGCTGATAAATTCCCAGGCCGCCTCCTTATCTGGACATGATTCCAGGATTGCCAGAGAAAAGCGAGGTGTCAACAGTGTTCCTCTGCCGTCGGAGGACGGATATCCGATGCAATTCACTGGTTCATAGGCAAAAAAAGCACATTGAAGCTGATAATCCGGTATCTGATAGATATCCAAAGTGTTTAAAAGAATCTTATTTTGAGCAATTTGTTCCATAAAATCATCGTTAAAAGCATCTCTCTCTTCCGGCAACATACTGCAGAACTCCAAAAGGCTCTGAAAGTGCGCGCTGTCAAACGAACAGTTTCCTGTATTCCAGTCAATAAAGTCTTCCATGCCAAGCATAAGAAGCCGCTGCAGCGCATTTTCTCTGTCAATTCCGCGAATCAGCATTGTTTCCGGCGGATATTCCTGAAGCAGAGCCTGCATATCCGACACGGTCCAGGCAGTTCGCTCTCCGATCACCGAAGTTTTTCCGATCAGGCTCTGAATCCGAAATCCCGGAACGATTCCGTATAATTTTCCGTTTCGCTCATATATGGACAAGACAGTAGAAAAAAAGTCCTCTTTTTTTGTATCCGCGCATTGCTCCATCAAAGGGTACAGATCTGTCAGAAATCCCTTGGTGATCATGGCATCCGTATTGACGGCATTCAAATCCAGAATATCCGGGCCATGTCCTGAAAGGATATCAGCCTGAAGCAGCATACGGCCTGCCTCATCGTTTCCGTATTCCTTCACTTGGATCTGGCAGGAACTGCTTGTCCTATTGAATGTGATAATCTGTTCAGAGATTGCGTAATCGGCTTGCAGCGTGCCGAGAGTCAACGTAGCTTTTTGCGGTACCTGAGAAGCGGGGGTCCAGGTTAAAATGACCGTTTCCACAAAATTGTCAGATCTCAGAGAGTCGTACTGGTTGGTTAAGGCCAGAATGTGTCCATCCGACAGGGACGCCAGCAGATAAATATCGTTTGGCTTAATGCCGATATTAATCCAGTTCAGCAGTTCTTCACAGGATTGCGCCGTCATATCGTAGCGGTACAGGGTATTGCCGGAAGAGATAAGAAGCGTATTCTCACTCTCAAAACAGGCCAGGTCAATCTGTTTGGGCAGTCCCTCCCAGGTTTCGGCCAACCGGCCGGAGGAAGGATCTATGCTGCGCAGAACGGTGTGTGCTTCTCCGGGTAATATCTGTTGTCTGCCCAGGTAAAACACTTGGCCGTTTGGGTTTTGGTATATCCCGTTGCTGCGGTCTGTCTCTTCTGCAAAAAGCAGCTCTCCCTGCGAATTGAACGTCACAATGACAGCGGACATACCGTTCAGCATAATATAAATATGATCTTCCTTGTCCGTTTTTATATACTTTGGAAAAAGGTCTCTCAAGTCCCTTTTACCGTTGTCGCTCAAAGATTCGGTGATATCCACACGTCGGATTTCCTGCCCGTCTTTTGTGCGGTAAATCAGATGAAACGAATCGTCTCCGTCCCCAAGTTCTCCCGCCGTTATTATGGTCAGCAAAACCAGGGTATTCTCCTGCAGCGTTGTGACGGCTATGATGTATTCCTGTTCACCGAGATTTCTCTGCAGAGGTTCGGTTTTGCGTGTGTTTAGATCCATCGCCCAGAATTCTTGATAAAAAGTGTCGGTTTCCGGATCATAACAGGACTGATCCTTATAGACAACATCGCCGCATTGGAATTCGGAGGACGGCGAATCGTTGATGTTATCTATCTTCTGAAAGGATGGTACATACAAATATTCTTCATCCGGCGGCGGATTGGTATTTTCTACGGGTATTTCATCAGAAGGTCTCCCCTGCGCAGAAACCGGCTGTTGGCTGGCTGTTTTTGATTCGATAGAAAAAGTTTCTTCTGTGTTCTGACATCCGATAAGGGACAAGAAAAGGCATAAGCATAATCCGATGATGGTGTATTTTTTAATGGTATTCATTTTTGTTACCCTCATTTTTTTGGTCTGGAGTAAAACATATTTCCATATTTATGGATAATTGTAAAAGCCATGGTATTTGTCTCCTTTTTTATTTTGTACAGAGCAAAAAGCGGGGCATCCCGCATTAGCGGGAATGCCCCTCACAGTAGCGCTCCATCTGCGCTTCGATCTCCTCCAGTTGTTTGGCATAGCCAAGAAATTCTTCCACCAGCATTTCCTGGGCCATAGGCTGTCGGGGTTCTTTTTTATAACAGATCCGATGTTCCATACTGGCCCAGAAATCCATGGACATGGTACGGAGCTGCAGTTCTACCGGATAATAATCCATGCCGTCGGTATGATAGACCGGTACGCCGAATACAATGTGGTAACTGCGGTAGCCATTGGGCTTGGGATTTCGTATGTAGTCGCGTTCTTTCAGAATAATCAGATCTTTCTGCCGTTTGATGATATTCACAATCCAGTCGATATCCTTGATAAAATGACAGATAACCCGGATACCGGCGATATCTGTCAGGTTATCTCTGGCATTTTCTATCGTTGCCTCCAGTTGCTGCCGGCGGAGCTTTCCGTCGATGCTGCCGGCAGTCTTGATCCGGCTCTGGATATGGTGGATGGGATCGTTCTGATATTTGCGGGAAAAGTCCTTATTCAGAGCTTCGATCCGGTACAGCATATTCTGCAGGGCATCCACATAGGGGACAATGAGTTCCATATACGTTCTTTCGTTCAGGCGGCAAGGGGCCGCAGTTGTAAGCGTGTTTACCATAAAAATCTCCATATCTTGCTTTAGGACCATTCATTTCTATACAATTTCTATACAGAGAGATAAAGTCTCCCTTTTACCTCTTCAGTATAACGGGAAATTATGTCTAATCTATGAGCGAAAAGTTACAAATATCTTTATTAATTATAAAACCTTTTGTAACTTTTTAATAAAATAAGATTCTTTGTTAAGCCTGGACAAAAACTGCTTGCTCCGGTTTTTTCTTTGTGATATAGTATTTTTTAAACAACGGCGCGGCTTGTCCGCGCACAGGGAGGCATCAAAATGATAAAGACATGGAATGTTACAATTCCGGTTCTGACAGGTAAAGAGCAGCGAAAAGCATATCTCTATCTGCCGGAATCCTATGACTGGGAACCGGAGCGGCGCTATCCGGTTCTGTACATGTTCGACGGGCACAATGTTTTTTTTGACTCGCATGCAACGTACGGAAAAAGCTGGGGTATGAAGGAATACCTGGATCGGACCGCTCAGCCTTTGATTGTGGCGGCGGTGGAATGCAATCACAGCCCGGATAACGGACGGCTCAGGGAATATTCTCCCTACAGCTTTGAAGACCCGTATTTCGGCGCTGTGACCGGACAGGGAATTGAGACGATGGAATGGCTGATACATACGTTCAAAGAAGATATTGACCGGCGATTCCGCACGATTCCCGGTCGGGAACATACGTTTATCGCGGGCAGTTCCATGGGGGGATTGATGAGTTTTTATGCATTGTTTGCTTACAACGAGGTGTTTTCCAGAGCCGCTGCGCTCTCTCCCTCTCTGTGGGTAGCACCCCGCCGTCTGGAACACATGGCCAGACAGGCAAAGCTGGATCCCGTCACGGTTTTGTATATGGACTACGGATCCAGAGAATTGGCGGGGCATCGGGGAATGACGGAGCATTTCAGCCGTATGACTGGTCTTTTGATGAGACGCCAGTTGTTTGTAGAGAGCCGGATTGTACCGGAGGGCGAACATTGCGAGGCAAGCTGGGAACAGCAGATCCCATTCTTTATGAACACGTTTTTCTACGATTTTTCATAATATCCCGCCGGCGTTGTGAGCCGGAAAGATAAATACCATAAAAGGAGCGCTACCTATGAAGAATGTCATTTTTATTTCTCCGAATTTTCCTACGAATTACTGGCTGTTCTGCCGGGAACTGAAAAGAAATGGTATGAATGTGCTGGGGATCGGTGATCAGCCCTATGAAGAGCTGACCGAAGAGCTGAAAGGCAGTTTGAACGAGTATTTCTGGGTTTCCAACCTGGAGAACGATGAGGAGGTTTACCGGGCTGTTGCGTTCCTGATTTATAAGCATGGGAAGATCGACTGGCTGGAATCCAACAACGAATACTGGCTGGAGCGGGATGCCTGGCTCCGCACGGATTTTCACATTACCAGCGGTTTTCAGGCGGAGGATGTTCCCCGTATCAAGTACAAATCTAAAATGAAGGAGTATTACCGTCAGGCCGGGATTCCGGTTGCCCGCTATCATATGGTGGATACGCTGGAAGAATGTCTGGCTTTTGCTGATGAGGTGGGATATCCGGTGGTGGCGAAGCCGGATAACGGAGTTGGTGCTTCTCACACCTTTAAAATCGAGGACGAACGGCAGATGCGCCGTTTTTTCCAGGATAAGTGGCAGGATATTCCTTATATTATGGAAGAATTTGTGGACGGGGAAGTGAATTCCTATGATGCCATCATTGACTCGCGCGGAGAACCGCTGTTTGAAACCGGAAACGTTACGCCTATGTCCATTATGGATATCGTCAATAACAAGGATAATTCTATCTTCTATATCCGTAAGAAACTGCCGGACGATATCCGCGAGATGGGGCGGGCTGCTGTAAAAAGCTTTGGCGTCAAGAGCCGTTTCATCCATTTCGAGTTTTTCCGGCTGTTAAGAGATCAGGAGGGCCTGGGAAAGAAAGGCGACGTGACAGCTCTGGAGGTGAATATGCGTCCCAGCGGCGGCGTGACCCCGGATATGATTAATTTTGCCCACAGCACGGATGTCTATAAGATCTGGGCCGACATGATTGCCTTTGATTTTTCTACGATCCCGGCGGGAAAGCATTCGTACTGTGCGTTTGTCGGACGCCGGGACGGCAAAGATTTTGTTATGAAGCATACCGATATTTTGGAGAAATACCACTCTCATCTGCGGATGGCGGAGCGGATTCCGGATGTTCTCTCAGGAGCCATGGGCAATCAGATGTATATTGCCATCTTTGATACAGAAGAAGAGATGAACGAATATTATGACAATATGCTGGAATGCCGGCAAAAGACATCGGATGGAAAGGAAGAATCCGAAGAAGCAGTAACAGCGGCAGCAGAGGAAAAAATCACGCAGGAGGCTGTTTTGGGAAAAGATGAGGCGGCAGCCGCCTCGCAGGAAGAAGTCTCTTCGGATATCGCAGAATAGGGAACAAGATCATAAAAAGAAGGATGCCGCGCAGAAAAAATGCCGCGGCATCCTTTTTAGCTTAAGATATGTTTTCTACAGCTCCATCGTCCATCCATACGGATCTTCGATCTTACCCCACTGAATCCCGGTCAGATAATCATACAGCTTTTGGGTCAGAGGTCCTGTCTGGAAGCCGCTTATGGTAGTGATCTCGCCCTTGTAGTTCAGTTCGCCAATTGGAGAGATGACGGCGGCCGTGCCGGTTCCCCAGGCTTCTTCCAATCTTCCATCGCGGGCGGCCAGCATCAGCTCGTGAATGGACAGGCGGCGCTCTTCCACCTCATATCCCCAGTCTTTCAAAATATGGAGGATGGAATCGCGGGTGACGCCGGGCAGCACGGAACCCTCCAGGGGCGGCGTGACCACCTTCCCGTCGATTTTAAACATCACGTTCATAGTGCCGACTTCTTCCACATATTCCCGGTGTACGCCGTCCAGCCAAAGAACCTGGGTGTAGCCAAGCTTCTGGGCCTTTTCCTGAGCCTTGACCGAAGCCGCGTAATTGCCGCCGCATTTGCAGAAGCCGGTTCCGCCGATGACGGCGCGGACATACTCGTCTTCCACATAAATCTTTACCGGATTTACACCCTCCGGATAATAGCAGCCCACAGGAGACAGAATAATATAGAAACGAAAACTGCAGGGCGGATGAACGCCGATTGTGCATTCGCTGGCATATGTCACAGGGCGGATGTACAGAGATGTCTCCGGAAGATTCGGAATCCAGTCCTGTTCCACCTTTACCAGTTCTCTGACCGCCTCGATAAACATGTCCACCGGCACCTGCGCCATGCAGAGGCGTTCGTTGGACTTCTGCATTCTGCGGGCGTTCATATCCGGACGGAAAAAGAGAATGCGGCTATCTGCGGTGCGGTAGGCTTTCAGACCCTCAAATGTTTCCAGTCCGTAGTGAAGCGTCACACAGCGGGGGTCCATAATAAAATCATCGTATGGCAGGATCTGCGGGTCGTGCCAGCCGCGTCCCTCGTCATAATCCATGACAAACATATAATCCGTGACAAACTTGCCGAATCCCAGATGGTTCGGGTCCGGTTTTTCTTTCAACTGTGCAGCTTTTGTAAATTTGATTTCCATGAGAAAATCCCCCTTCATGATAGCGGTTTTTCTTTTCCAATCGCTTTTCTTTTTACTATAGCACTTGAGACCGTCTTGTCAATCCCTGTACCAGAAAAAATTCAATTCCCTCAATTTTTAAAACTGTGTATGGGCGCCGGAATCCTTCCGCCGCGATCCACGAAGGCTTCACAGGAGAAATGGTTGACCGGAATAATGGGGGCATAGCCCAGAAGGCCGCCGAATTCAACGGTTTCTCCCACATGTTTGCCTATGACCGGAATGACGCGCACCGCTGTGGTTTTCTGATTGATCATGCCGATTGCCGCCTCGTCCGCAATGATTCCGGCAATGGTATAAGCGGGGGTATCGCCGGGGATGGCAATCATATCCAGTCCAACGGAACAGACACAGGTCATGGCTTCCAGCTTTTCCAGTGTCAGAGCCCCGTCATTTACCGCATCGATCATTCCCTGATCTTCGCTGACAGGAATAAAAGCACCGCTCAGACCGCCCACGTAGGAGGAGGCCATGACGCCTCCTTTTTTCACCTGATCATTCAAGAGAGCCAGAGCCGCCGTCGTGCCGGGTGCGCCGGCCCTCTCCAGTCCCATCTCCTGCAGAATCTCCGCCACACTGTCACCGACAGCCGGCGTCGGAGCCAGGGACAGATCTACGATGCCGAAAGGAATGCCGAGTCTGGCGGAAGCCTCCTGGGCGACCAACTGCCCGACGCGAGTCACTTTAAAAGCGGTCTTTTTTACGGTTTCGCACAATACTTCAAAGTTTTCTCCGCGCACCTGTTCCAGCGCATGCTTGACTACGCCGGGACCGCTGACTCCCACGTTGATCACGGCGTCCGCCTCGGTAACGCCGTGAAATGCGCCGGCCATAAACGGATTGTCGTCGGGCGCGTTGCAGAACACGACCAGTTTAGCGCAGCCCAGGCAATCCCGGTCTTTTGTTGCCTTTGCAGTATCCAGAATGACATCACCCATCAGGCGGATGGCGTCCATATTCAGGCCGGTTCGGGTAGAACCGACGTTGACGGAACTGCAGACCCGCTCGGTGCAGGACAGAGCCGTCGGAATGGAGCGGATCAGATTTTCTTCTGCCGGCGTCATTCCTTTGTTGACCAGAGCGGAATATCCGCCGATAAAATTGACGCCGACTTTGGTAGCCGCCCGGTCAAGCGTCTGCGCCAGGCTGACAAAATCCTCCGGACACCGGCAGGCCGCGCTGCCGATCAACGAGATGGGTGTCACAGAGATTCTCTTGTTTACAATAGGGATTCCATACTGCAGTTCTATTTCTTTTCCCACCTGAACCAGATCTCTGGCATACTCTGTGATTTTGTTATAGATCTTTTCATTGAGGCGGGCCAGATCGCTGTCAATACAGTCTAAAAGACTGATTCCCATAGTAATGGTGCGCACATCCAGTTTTTCCTGCGAGATCATCTGATTGGTCTCGTGTACTTCAAATATATTAATCATGGATCTCCTCCGTCAAATCCGGTGCATTTTGTTGAAAATATCCTCGTGCTGGCAGCGGATGGAAACGCCGATCTCGTCTCCGATCTGTGCCAGCTCTTCCACCAGCTCAGAGGTGGATTTGGAGGACTGACCTGCGTCCACAATCATCATCATGTTAAAATAACCGTCAATAATAGTCTGGGAAATATCTAAAATATTGATTTTGTTGCCGGCCAGATACGTGCATACTTTGGCGATGATGCCGACCGTATCCTGTCCGACCACCGTGATAATTGTTTTTTTCATTCTGTTTTCTCCTTTTTTCTTATAAGCTCCCGCAAGTTTTTATAACTTGTTCAACCGCCCAGATCTGATGAGGCAAAAATAATTTTTCTTTGATTTGCTCAAAAGTCAGCCATACCAGACAATGGTCAGGTTCCGTCGGTTCTGAAACAACATCTCCAATTTCCATATAATAAAAATAGCCGATACCATGAAAATCGGTTTTGGTTTGTTCTATAAAGTGATAATAATCGCCTTTGCATACAAGTTCTTTTGGAACTACAGAAAGCCCGGCCTCTTCCAAGGTTTCTCGAATAATGCAATCCGAGTGATTTTCGTGATTCTCAATACCGCCGCCAAGCAAAAAATAACCTTTTTCACCATTATACAAATGGGTCATTGCGACAGGTATTTTACCATCAGCCGAAAAACCTATACCATATGCGCCAGTTCGTTCTTTGTATATTGTGTTAGACTTTTTTTTACCAAATGTTTTTTCTAACATAAGAGAAGCCTCTGTTATTTATAGCATTAAAAACAGATCACCTCGGAAGGCGTATCTCGCTTTGCCACGGTAATGGAAAAATCTCCGGCGTCATAAGGATTATCGCCCATGGTAATTTCCAACCGCACCGCTTCATAAGCCAGCTCCGGCAGATTATTTTCTTTGCTGAGATGTCCCAGGACAATATGTTTCAAATGATCGTGAAGAATCTCACATAAAAGCCGTCCGGAGGCCTCGTTGGACAGATGCCCGTAATCGCTTAGAATTCGCTGTTTCAGCGGATAGGGATACGGACCGACCTGCAGCATTCGGATATCATGATTGGATTCTAACAGCACGGCGTCCAATCCCTTAAGCCGGTCAATGGTATATTGACTGTAATTTCCCAGATCTGTACAGACCGCGGCGCTTTTTTTTCCCTGTTCCACCCGAAATCCCAGCGGCTGGGCGGCGTCATGGCTGTTGGCAAAAGGGAGAATCCGAAGATCTCCCAGGCAAAAACTCTCGTCGGCTTGAATTGGATGGTACAGCTCCTCTTCGATTCGGCCTAGGGACTTATTTTTTTTCAGGCTTTTGATCGTGCCGTCAGAAGCATAGATGGGAACGTTCAGCTTGCGCGCCAACACGCCAAGACCTCCCACATGATCGGAATGTTCGTGTGTGATCAATACGCCGTCAATGTCGGCGCCGGTCAATCCGATCTCCTGTAAACCGCTGTCGATCCATTTGTAAGCAATTCCTGCGTCTACCAGCAGATGGGTTGATTCGGAACCGATATAGATGCAGTTTCCGCTGCTCCCGCTGGCAATACTTGTCATTCTCATAGACACACTCCGCTTTTGTAAAAGGTTCTTAAGCAGTATACGTCAGAATTCCGTAGAAATCAACTGTTTGTGTAAAAAAGAAGGGGCTCTGTCTCTCAGAAGCTGTCCAAGCGCCTCACAGGTTTTTTCCTGCGGACCGCTGTTGTCGATGACAGCCTGACACCGCCTGGTAAATTCTTCTTCTGAAAGCTGCCGCGCCATTGCGGCGGCGGCTTGTTCCGGCGAATAGCCCCGGTTTTCGACCAGCCGCTTTAACCGGATTTGCCGGTCGGCATAAACGTACCAGATTTCCTGACAAATTTCTTCATAGTGGTCTTCCAGAAGCAGAGCTGCTTCCACCACGATAAAAGGCTTATCGCTAGCGACGATGCGCCGCTGGATTTCTGCTTTTACCTGCGGATGGGTCAGACGGTTTAGAAGCAGCCTTTTGTCTTCCTCGGTAAACACCAGAGGTCCCAGAACCTGCCGGTCAATGGTTTTATCCGGTTTCAGAATCTGCGGGCCAAAGGCGGCGACAATCGCGTCATAGCATTGCTCTCCCGGCTCCATCAATTTGTGCGCTACCCGATCCGCCTCAATGATCTGTGCGCCGTACTTTTGTTCCAGGATCTGCAGCAGAGCGGTCTTTCCGCTTCCGATGCCTCCGGTGAGACCCAGCACCCACTTTTCCATCGGTGTTTCCTCCTTTTGTAATTCCGGCAGTATGCTGATCAGCATTGTGAGATAGCAGGCGGCACCGCCAACCAGATTGGAGATTGGCTCCGCCAGAAAAATGCCGTTTAACCCCAGAAAACGGGGAAGGATCAGCGTCAGGGGAACCACGATAATCAGTTTGCGGAAAATGGAGAAAAACACGGCCCGTTTCGCTTTTCCCATCGCCACAAATACGCTTTGGCCCGCGCTCTGCAGAGCCATCAGAAAGAGGCCGAAAAAATAAATATGTACGGCATCGACGCTGGCCTCTACCATGGCTGGCTCATCATTGAACAGGTTGACAAAAAATGCGGGAAAGCGGATGATGAGAAGCCAGAAGATCAGACAGCTTGCGACACAGCATACCGAGACAAAAAAGATCGCCTGTTTTACTCTTTTGTAGGCTTTGGCCCCATAATTAAAACTGATAACCGGTTGGGCTGCGTTGGTCAGACCCAGAACCGGCATATTGAAAATCTCGCGGATCGAGTTCATGATGGTCATGACGCCCACATAGAGATCGCCGCCAAACTGCTGAAGCGTCTGATTACAGGCGATCTGCACCGCGCTGTTGGTTGCCTGCATGACAAATCCCGACAGTCCCAGCGTGACAATGCGCCGGATTCGGGAAAATTCCAGACGCATTCCAGCCGGTGAGATCCGCAAAAGCGTTCGTTTTCCGGTGAGAAAGGCAAACACCCAGACAGCGGACAGCGCCTGTGACAGCACGGTGGCAAGGGCCGCACCTCTGACGCCCATCCCCATCTGAAAAATCAGGATTGGATCCAGAACAATGTTGACGGCGGCGCCCAAAACCGAAGTCATCATCCCGATCCGTCCGAATCCCTGGGCGTTGATAAAGCCGTTCATTCCCAGACTGACCATGACAAAGAGCGTTCCGCACAGATAGATAGCGGCATAATCTCTGGCGAATGGATAGGTCACGTCGCTGGCACCAAAAAGATACAGAAGGGGACGCAGAAACAAAAGGCAGATTGACATCAGCATGATACCAGTAATACAGAGCATAGAAAAGGACGTCCCCAGAATCCGGCTGGCCTCCTCCTCGTTTCCAGCTCCCCGCTCCATGGAAAAAAGAGGAGCGCCTCCCATGCCGTAGAGATTGGCAAAGGCGTTCAGTATCATGATAATCGGAAAGCAGATGCCCAGGCCGGTAAGGGCCAGATCGCCTCCGCCCGGAATGCGGCCGATATACATGCGGTCCACAATGTTGTAAAGAAGGCTCACCATCTGCGCCAGCGTCATGGGGACGGCCAATTCCAGAATACAGCGGCTGACTTTTCCTTTGGAAAAGTCGGTGGGATGTCCTCCTCTCATGGAAGCAGAAGGGCGGTACAAACCCCTAACAGCGCGCCGGCCATTACCTGCGAAGGCGTATGTCCGACGAATTCTTTCAATTTTTCCTCGTTGGTGACATCCTGCCCCAGTTCTTCCAAGAGCTGGGCAATCTCTTTGATCACTTTTGCCTGCTTTCCGGTTTCCTGGCGCACTCCGGTTGCGTCGTGCATCACAATAATAGCTAACATCACTGTCACGGCAAATTCAAAGGAAGCCGCGCCGAAGACAAGGCCGCTGCGGGCTGCCATAGCCATTACCGTGGCGGAGTGGCCGCTGGGCATACCGCCGTCGCCAAACAGGCGGGACCAGTCCAGCCTGCGCTGGACCCGCCAATGAATCAATGTTTTCAGTACCTGGGCAAAAAGCCAGGCGACGCTGCCGCTGATCAGGATGCGGTTGCATAAAAGATCTTGGATAAATTCCATTTTTTTGGTCTCGTTTTTCTATTTGGTCTCAAACCAGCTTTTTCCGCTGTTTACATCGACTTCCAGTGTGACAGAAAGAGAAGCCGCATGTTCCATCTCTTCTCTCAGCAGGCGGCAGACAGTCTCTTTTTCTTCTTCCGGCGTCTCAATCAGCAATTCGTCGTGAACCTGAAGAATAATCCGGGCGCCAAGACCTTCTGCGCGCAGCCGGCGGTCCACACGGATCATGGCAATTTTCATGATATCAGCCGCCGTTCCCTGGATCGGGGAATTCATGGCGATGCGCTCACCGAAGCTGCGCTGCATGAAATTGGAAGATTTCAGCTCAGGGACCGGCCGCCGGCGGCCGTAAAGCGTGGTGACAAAGCCTTGTTCTCTGGCGTGCGTCACCAGATTATCCAGAAATTGTTTGACGCCGGGATAAGTGGTGAAATACCGGTCGATATACTCCAAAGCTTCCTGTCTGGAAATGCTCAGATCCTCGCTGAGCCCAAAGGCGCTGATTCCGTACACGATGCCGAAATTGACCGCCTTGGCATTGCGGCGCTGCAGCGACGTCACTTCCTCCAGCGGAATATGAAATACCTGGGAGGCGGTGATCCGGTGAATATCTTGTGCTTGATGGTATGCTTCGATCAAGCCCTTGTCCCCGGACATATGGGCCAGCACCCGCAGTTCAATCTGTGAATAGTCGGCGTCCACAAATACACAGCCCTCTTTCGGCACAAATACTTTACGGATTTCTCGTCCCAGCTCCATGCGGACCGGGATATTCTGCAGGTTGGGCTCTGTGCTGCTGATCCGCCCGGTGGCGGTGATGGTCTGATTGAAGGTGCCGTGAATTCTTCCGTCCGGGCCGATAAAGGAAGTCAGTCCGTCGGCATAGGTGGATTTTAGCTTGGTTAGCTGCCGGTATTCCAAAATTTTGGCGATGGCCGGAACATCGGGAGCCAGCTTCTCCAACACTTCGGCCGCCGTGCTGTACCCGGTCTTTGTCTTCTTTGCGCCGGGCAGCTTCATCTTGTCAAACAGAATTTCTCCCAGTTGTTTGGGAGAATTGATATTGAAGGTTTCTCCGGTCATCTCGTAGATTTGCTGTTCCAAAACAGCAATCTGTCCGGCCAGACGGGTTCCGTATTCTTCCAGGGCTTTCTTTTCGACCTGAATCCCTTCTTTTTCCATGTGGTCAAGCGCATATACCAGCGGCATCTCGATATCTTGGAACAGAGAAAGCAGTGAAACTTTTTTCAGCGCATCCATCAAAATGGGACGGACGGCCAGACAGACACCGGCTTCCAGAGCCAGGGCTGTGCGCTTCTGCTCTTCTCTCTCTGTCGCTTCCCGCTTTGCGGCGGCTCGGCCGGTCAGGTCATCGCGGGATGGCAGTGTCCGGTTCAGGTAGTCTCTTGCCAGATCGTCATAGTCGTAGGTGCTCTTTAACGGATTGAGAAGATAGGCGGCGATTCCCAGATCCCAAACCCCGTTCTCTTCCGGCACACGGAGCTGCTTGCAGGCAGCTTTGACATTCAGGAAGCTGACACTGCCGGTTTGGCTGATTACAGCCAGAAGGCTGTTTAATTTGTCTTTCAGATAGGCGGAGGTAAGAAAGCCTTCTGCTTCCAGAATATAGGTATCGGTCTCCTGAAAAGCCAGGGCGGCACGGCGAATCTCCTCTCCTGCCGTCTCCAGGGATATCCCCAGATTCCCGGCCAGGGATGCCTCCTGAAACAGGTTCTCCGCCGCCAGAAGACCGTCAATCACATGTATTCTGGCCTCTTGGGCTGCACTGGCCGAAGTGCCGGACAGCGGATCGGAAAAGCGGGTCAGCAGAGATTTAAATTCCAATTTTTTGCACAGCTCATAGGCGGCCGGTGTAAAAAGCGTACCCATCTTTGCTTTTTCAATGGAAAAATCCAGTTGGCAGTCCAGCCGGATCGTCGCTAACGTCTTGGACAACTGTGCCATATCGTAATGCTCTTCCAGTGCTTTTCTGGCTCTGGGAGGCTTGATTTCATTCAGGTGAGCATAGGCATTTTCGATTGAGTGGTAGGCGGCAATCAGGGCGATGGCCGTTTTTTCCCCGATGGAAGGAACGCCGGGAATATTGTCGGAGCTGTCTCCCATCAGAGCTTTTACATCGATAAACTCCCTGGGGCTGACATGGTAAAGCGCCTGCACATCGTCCGGGTAATAATTTTCTATGATGGTGCCGGTCCGTTTGGTTTTGGGAATGCGAACCAGAACATGTTCGTCCGCCAACTGTAGCAGATCACGGTCGCCGGATACAATCACCACATCCATTTCCTGTTCTTTGCAGAGAATGGACAGGGTTCCGATGATATCGTCGGCTTCCATTCCTCTCTGTTCGACGCAGGGGATTTCCATCGCGGACAGAAGTTCTTTTAGCAGGGGAACCTGTTCCATCAATTCTTCCGGCATGGGTTTGCGCGTTCCTTTGTATTCGGCGTAGATTTCATGGCGGAAGGTAGGGGCCGCCACGTCAAAAGCCACGGCAAGATACTGGGGCGTCTCTTCTTCTAAAATTTTCAGCATGATATTGCAGAATCCGAATACGGCGTTTGTGTGCAGGCCGGCGGAGTTGTTCAATTCTGGAATTCCGTAAAAGGCACGGTTTAAAATGCTGTAGCCATCCATCAGGACGATTTTTTCCCTCATGTTTGATCCCTTCTTTCTCTCTGTTTGCTGTCGGTACTACAGCAGTCTTTCCAGCCAGAAGCGTACCTGAAACCAAAGGGTAGACAGGATGCTCCAGAATGCGGCTGTGGTGAGGGCATATTTGATCACGCGGGCTAGAACCCAGCGATGAACCCTCTCTCTGGCAAAATACAGGCTGGAATCCAGCGATATGGTTACATCGGCGCTCAGACCGTCTTCATTATCCAGTTGACGGATGCCCTGCATAACGGAATAGGTGATTTCCAGTTCATCGTAACATTCGCTGCAGGTGGCAGCATGGTCGAGGAAATCCTGCATTTCGTCCAACTTGAGCTGTCCGGCGATATAGGCCGGGATTTTGGATTCGAAGGTGCGGCAGTCCATTGGGCTCCTTTCTGGCTTGGGTGGGGAGGTTATGGAGTATTATAGCGCAGATAAAAGGGATTGGCAAGGGGGGACGCCGGAAAACCCGTGGAGATGGGCGCAGGACACGGTGGCGCAGCGGGGACCGGGATGCTGGTCGTTTTTTGTCTGCTCCCCGCGCTACACCGAATCGTCCTGCTTCCATTTCCACGGGTTCTCCGGCTGTCTTTGGCAGTTTTTTATTGCATGTGTTCTGGGCAGATTGAACGTGGTTTTTTTGTGCTGTGTACTCTGGCTTGGGGAAGCTGCGTTCTGTTTTTTGCAGAAAGCTGCGGTTTTTAGAGGGACGCGGCTGGCCTCAATGGGGAGTACACAGAGTTACGGAAATTCGGTTCAATTGTGCCGGATTTAATGGTGGCGTCCGCCGCGATGGCCGCGGTTGCTGTGATGGCGGCCTCCACTGTTGCTGGAGGAGCCGCCTACGTAGTAGCCGCAGTTGTCGCAGGTGCCGTCGCCGTTGTTGTCAACAAAGCCAGAGCCGCAGTAGCTGCCGTTGCCGCAGTGGGCGGGCTCCTCGTGGTGTTCGCCGCCTACGTAGTAGCCGCAGTTGTCGCAGGTGCCGTCGCCGTTGTTGTCAACGAAGCCAGCGCCGCAGTAGCTGCCGTTGCCGCAATGGGCAGGCTCCTCGTGGTGTTCGCCGCCTACGTAGTAGCCGCAGTTGTCGCAGGTGCCGT